>NZ_CALIST010000033.1 GCF_938041645.1 uncultured Campylobacter sp.
TGATTAGAATTTTAGGGATTCAATAAATTCTGCAAAACTAGGTCACAGCTAGAATTACAAGCGAATTATCTGAAAAATTTTACTTGAAATTCTAGAGCATAAATCAAACCGCCGCGAATTTTTAAAAGGTCTAACAAAATTTCATAAAATCTAATAAATTCCAAAAGTTATGAGAAATTTTTCAAAAAATACGGCGAAAGAATTTTCAAAATTCTAGTTATTCACCCGTCCGTATCCTGCGAAGCGGTTCGATGCTAGGCAGCTTATGCGGTCTTTGCCGCAGCGCACGATATAGCTATTTTCCATCTTTTGCCCCGCTACATGGACATTTTTCTTATTTAAATTTACGAAGTCCGCTTGATTTCTACCACGAGTATTGTGGACGAATTTCACGCGACCATCAGCATAGATCTCACGCACGATACCGATATGGCTGATCTCGTTATTGACCTTGCCTTTGTTAGAACGCAAAGTGTTTTGAAAAAACACCAAATCCCCCACTCGCGGCGTATTGCTGAGTAAATTTTTACGGCTGTAATAATTATATATTGCTTGGGATTTGCGTCCGTTTGTGAAGTATTTCGGCAGATCTTTTGAGTTAAAAAACAGATCATCGTATTTATCATTTAGCACGGTGATAAATCCGCTGCAGTCCCCTCCCGCGCGAGTGCCAGTGTAATCGTCTACAGATGCGATTAGCGGACGATTAAACTCGCTTCCCGGCACCGAAGTTATTCCTTCTTCATGATCGTTTAAGACATACGCTTGCTGACTGCCGGCAGACGGGGCTTTTGAGGAGCAACCGACCAGCAAAAACGCACCCAAAGCGCAAATAATTAGTTGTTTCATATAAAAAATCCTTATAAAATTATGTAACGATTAAATTTGGGCGTAATTTTAGCGCTCAGTGGTAACAAAATGGTAACTTTAAAGCTAAATTCTGTATAATCGCCGAAATTTTACACGGAGAAATCATGCATTATCTACGAATTAACGGGGGCAAAAAACTAAGCGGCAGCGTCAAAATAAGCGGCGCAAAAAACGCTGCACTGCCGCTCATAGCTCTATCTATCCTTTCAAAAAATGAAGTCGTAATTAAAAATTTACCCGCGGTTTCCGATATCCACACGCTAATTCAGCTGCTTTCAAATTTAGGCGCAAAATGCGAGTTTCTCGACGCCAACACCGTCAAAATCGATCCGCGCGAGATAAACTCGACCAAAGCGATCTACGATATAGTGCGCAAAATGCGCGCTTCGATCTTGGTGCTAGGGCCGCTTTTAGCGCGGTTTAGACACTGCGAGGTAAGCCTTCCGGGAGGCTGCGCGATCGGCGCCAGACCGATCGATCTACACCTTAGCGCGCTTGAAAAGATGGGCGCGGAGGTTAAGATCGAGCAAGGCTATGTCGTTTGCACCGCAAAAAAGGGGCTTAAGGGCGCGACTATAAATTTTGACAAAATTACCGTCACCGGCACCGAAAATATCGTAATGGCAGCGGCTTTAGCAAGCGGCACCACGCATATCATAAATGCGGCAAAAGAGCCCGAAGTAATCGCCGTTTGCAACGCATTAAAAAGCGCAGGCATCGACATAGATGGCATCGGCACGAACGAGATTCTCATTAAAGGAAGTGGCGGCGAGCTTTTAAGCTTGGATGAAATTTCGATCATTCCTGATCGCATCGAGGCGGGCACTTATCTGTGCGCAGGCGCAATCACGGGCTCTCGTATCACGATCACGCACTCTTGCGCGGCTCATCTTGGCGCGGTGCTTGCAAAATTTGAAGATATGGGCTTTAAATTTGAAATTTCAAGCGGCGGCGACGAGATAACGATCTTGCCCGCTTCAAAGATCAAACCAGTTGAGATTATCACGAGCGAATATCCGGGCTTTCCTACCGATATGCAGGCGCAGTTTATGGCGCTGGCGTGCATCTCCTCGGGCGTCAGCACCATCGACGAGAGGCTTTTTGAAAACCGCTTCATGCACGTAAGCGAACTTTCAAGAATGGGCGCAGATATCCGCCTAAACGGCCACATCGCGACGATCAGCGGCGGTAAGCTAAACGGCGCGGACGTGATGGCGACCGATCTGCGCGCCAGCTCGGCACTCGTTTTAGCCGCTCTTGCGGCGTACGGCGAGAGCAAAATACATAGAATTTACCACCTAGATCGCGGATATGAGAGACTGGAAGCTAAGCTTGGTGCGCTTGGTGCCGATATACAGAGGCTGGAGGAATGAGGACTTCGAAATAAAAAATCTTGCGGAAGCAAGCAAAGTGGAATTTTACGAGTGATATGTTTTGAAATTTTAAGTAACACTAGCATTAAAATAAGGCAAGTTTGAGCCCGTAAAATTTCGCGCATTTATTTGGATAAAATTTTGCTTTGCAAGCTTTGGCGCAACATAAAATTTAAGACCACGCGAGATATTAACTGCGCAGATTTTAAATGTAAAAATGATAAAAAGGACTTAAAATGATAGGAATAAATGAGACTATAGATTTGGCTACGGCCAGAATCACATCAAGCAGGCGGAGCGAAATGGTACCTCTTCCCAGCGCTCTAGACCGCATCCTTTATAGCGATATTTCTGCGATTAAAAACCTGCCCTGCTTCGATAATTCGGCACTTGACGGCTATGCCTACGCGGCGGAATTCAAAGACGAAGAGCTAAGGATCGTAGAGCCTACGATTTTTGCAGGAGATGAGAAATTCTACGAAATCAAGGCCGGGCAGGCTCAGAAGATAATGACTGGCGCGCCAATGCCTGCAGGCGCGGACTCTGTCGCGAGGCTAGAGGATGTAGACGTGCAAGACGGAACTCTAAAAATCCCTGCTTCCGTTCATGCCCACGACGGCTTTCGTAAAAAAGGCGAGGAGGTGCGCGCGGGCGAGCTTTTATTGCGCCGTGGCGAAATTTTAAACCCTGCTAAAATCATGCTTCTTGCCGCGCAAGGAATTTACGAAGCAAGCGTTTACACGCGTCCTAAAATCGCTCTATTTTCCAGTGGAAACGAACTAAAAGAGCCGTGGCAGAGCGCAAGTGAGCGCGAAATTTATAACGCCAACTCTAGTGGTATTGCTGCATTGCTGCAAAAATACGGTTTTGAAAATGAGTATTTAGGGATTTTAAAGGATGATTTTAGCGCGGTGTGCGAGGCGCTAGACGCTGCTACGCGTAAATTTGACGTGCTAATTACCAGCGGTGGAGCAAGTGCCGGGGAGGCGGATTTTATGCAAAGCGCTATGAGTGAACTTGGATTTTTGCAGGCTTTCGATCACATTGATATCAAGCCCGGCCGCCCCAGCAAGTGCTTCGCAAAAGACGGCAAATTCGTCTTTGCAATGGCAGGCAATCCGATGGCTGCTTTCGTGCTTACGCGCGCAGTCATACTACCGATCCTATTTAAGCTTAGCGGCGCAGGTGGGGCTTTTAGCGCAGAAGCGGCGATCTATGCCAAGCTCGCAAGCGATCTGAAGCTAAAAAGCGGCAGAGTAAATTTAACCGTAGGCGCATATGAAGGCGGAGTTTTTACGCCTATGCCGTCGCCTTCTGGGCGCATCAGGCCGCTGGCTGCGGCATCGCATTTTTTCTTGGCTGATCCCGAATGCGACAAAGTTCGCGCTGGAGAAATCGTAAAAATTTATGAAATTTAAGCGAGAAATTATTGACAAATGAAAATTTATAGGCTACAATCGCGCTTTATTTTTACCGCATGCGGGAATAGCTCAGTGGTAGAGCGCAACCTTGCCATGGTTGATGTCGCGAGTTCGACTCTCGTTTCCCGCTCCATTTCAACTTCAAATTTTAAAATTCCTTCCGTTCCGCTCGCTTTTAAAGCACAAAATTTCGATATGAAAGCCTTGAAATGAAAATTTTAGTTTGCGTAAGCGGCGCGAGTTTTTGCGAGATCGGGCTTGATCTGCTTAAATTTCTTGCTAGCTCGCCGCATGAAATCCACGCCGTGCTTACGCAGGGTGCGCGCCGCGTCCTGCGCGCCGAAAGCGGCATAGATGCGGACGAGGTCTTAAAATCCGCGGAATTTAAGAACGTAAAATTTTATCCCGACGACGATCTTAGTGCGCCGCCCGCTTCGGGCTCATTCGGCATTGACGCCACAATCTTTGCGCCTTGCTCTATTGGCTCTTTGGCTAAAATTTATGGCGGGCTTTGCGACAGCTTAAGCACCCGCGCCGCTGCAGTCGCGTTAAAAGAGCACAAGCGGCTGGTTCTTGGCGTGCGTGAGATGCCGCTTTCTGCGATCAGCCTGCGACAAATGAGCGAGCTAGCCGCGCTCGGCGTCATCATCGCTCCGCCCGTGATCGCAGGCTACTGCGGCGTGCAAAATTTAAAAAATTTCATAATCGGCAAGTGGTGCGACGTGCTGGGCGTGCAAAACGAGCTATTTAAAAGGTGGCAATAATGCAAAACTCAAGAAAATGTATCTATCCGGGCACTTTCGATCCTATTACGAACGGCCATCTGGACGTCATCAAGCGCGCGCTGGGGCTTTTTGATGAAGTCATCGTCGCAGTCGCGCTAAACGAGAGCAAAAAGCCCTACTTCAGCCTAAAATCCAGACTAGAGATGGCGCGAGCCGCGACGCGCGGGCTTTGCAGCGTGCGCGTGCAAAGCTTTGATAATCTGCTCGTGGATTTTGCTAAATCTTGCGGCGTGCGCTTCGTAATCCGCGGGCTTCGCGCGGTTAGCGACTTTGAGTACGAGCTGCAGATCGGCTATGCAAACGCCTCGCTATGGGAGGAATTTGAGAGCGTGTATTTGATGCCGACGCTCAAAAACGCCTTCATCTCAAGCTCGATCGTCCGCTCCGTTTTGAGCCACGGCGGCGATGTTTCGCACCTAGTGCCAAGCGAAATTTTAAAATTTTTAAAAAAATGAGCTTGCAAGCGACTGAAATTTAGCCCGCAGGCGCGGCTAAATTCAAAATTTGCAAGCTGCACGGGAGATAAAAATGAGCGAAGCAATGGATGAGATAGAAAGACTGCGAACGTTTTTAAAAAGCGTGAGAGATGAATACAAAGCCTTAAATAAAATAGCCGAAGCGCAGGTCGTAAGCAGGCGCTGGGCGTCGGGTAGCTATATCAATTTAGAGCCGTTTTATTTCGAATATAACCGCTTCTTTAAGGGCAAAATTTTAAAAGCTAAACCAAAAAAGATCGTAAACGCCTACGAATACGGCTTTGATGCGCAAGATCGCGTCGTTTTTGAAAGACAACATGACGGCAAAAAACATTTCTTTGAAAACCTTTATTTTTGGGGGAGGGACGAAGTTTTAAAATATCATTTCGGTTGCTACAATAAAAGATGCGTAGGATGCTTCAATATAAAAAGATTTATCTATGAGGATGGCGAGCTAAAGTCCATCTACTCGGCCTTTGACAACAACGCCTATGGGATAGAAAATTTTACTTACAAAGGCGGCAAACTCGCACAAAGACGGGAGTATGTAGAGCACCCTCGCGCAGGCAGAAGGAATGACGTAACAAACTATGAATTTGACGCAATGGGCGAGCTGAGCTTAATAACCGAAAATAGTTATGTGCGCTATCAAAAGCCCGATAAGGATATGAACTACAAAAAGCTTTATGAGCTCGCCGCGCAAAGGCTGCTGCCCGCGATTAAAGAGACGATCAAAAAGCACGCGCCCGCCCGTAAACTCTACTGCATAAATTTAGCTTGCGACAATAGGAGTTTGCCGCCGATCATCGGATTCGGTTCGCAAGAACAGCGCGCGCAGTGGCTTGCGCGAAAAGATGGCTGGCTTCTTTGGCTCGTTCCTGATTACGAGTTTCGAGCTGAGGTCGAAGTAGACTACGAAACGGCGAAAATTTTTGATCTTTTCAATCAAGAAACGCAGCTAAATGATAAATATGCGCAGGCTAAAAAGCTCATTTGGGAGTGCGTGAAGCAGCTCAAAGCAGGTCTTGGCGAATTTGCGCTTGATATGACGGATGATTTTACGATCACGGCTACCGATTGCGATCTTAGCGATCTGCGGAAAAATTTCAAAGCGATAAATCCCGAGCTTGTAAGTACATATAAGGGCAAAATTTAAAATTTCATCTTTCGGCGCGTAGGACGAGTTTTGCGCCTTCGCTCATTGCGGCAAAATTTCATGATCTGCGGCGGCTAAAAATTTTATCGGCGCCGCGATTTTATATTTTGTCATCGCACGCGGCGTCCGCCCGTCGCCGCATCTACTGCGTTATCGGACAATATACCATGCTTTATACGGCGCCCGATGCCTTCCAGACTCGCTATCTGTTTTACTAAAAAACATACGCTACCTCACACCGCCTTCTTCACCGACGCGCCGCCTTTCGTTTATCTAGCGCCCGTTGTTCTGCCGGGCGCATACCCCGCTCCGTTTCCACCTCGCATGACGCGCGCCATGTCCCGTATAACGCCCTACTTCGCTCGGCACGCCGCTCTGCCGACATATACTCTCTCGCCCTACTGCGTGGCGCATTGCTTTGCTCGCTTCGATACGCCGATCCAATTTGCCCGATGTGTCGTCCCGCTTCGTCCGATACATACCCTATGCGTCGCTCGACGCGCTGTCCGCCTCATCTACGCGCGCCGTCTTTATCGACCGGCGCTCCGCTCGGTACATGTCCGTAAGTGCAAAATTTACTCGCCTGCTGTTATGCGGCTCATCCGCCCAAGCGCTAAATTTAACCGCGAACCGTGCCGCAAAGAATAAGTGTTTAGCAACAAAGCGCCCGATAAAATTTTACGCCGAAAGATCAAAAGCGGTTCGCGCAAGCTCGCGCAAAAGCCCGATTTGAAGGCGAAATTTAGCGTCCGGCTGTTTAAAAAAGCCGCTATTTAGATATAAATTTGTAAAATAGCGCTCAAATTTAAAGGCGAAAAATGTATGTAATATTCGAAGGTATCGACGGCGTGGGCAAAAGCACGCAGATAGCGCGGCTGGCGGCGGCTTTCCCGCAGGCGATCGTGACCAAGGAGCCAGGCGGCACGAAGCTCGGCGAGGCGGTGCGAAGCCTCGTTTTGGGCGAGGATTTTAAGTGGTCGCGCGGTAGCGTAAATCTGCGCGAGGCCTGCGGCGAAATTTCAAAACGCGCCGAGCTGCTTTTGTTTCTCGCAGACCGCGCCGAGCACTACGAGCGCGTGATAAAGGGCGGCGCGGACAGGCTAGTGCTAAGCGATCGCGGCTTCATCTCGGGGCTTGCCTATGCGCTGGCAAACGACGAAAACGCGGATCTTAGCGAACTCATCGGGCTTAATAAATTTGCGCTCGGGGGCAAATTTGCAGATAAAGTCGTGCTGTTCTTGGCGGACGAGCAGCTAGTCAAGAAACGGCTCAAAACGCGCGCTAGCAGCGATATAATCGAGGCTCGCGGTCTGAAATATCTAATGCGCGTGCAGGAGCTGATGGCGCAGGCATGCGCGGCGTGCGGCGTTCAGACCCTGCAAATCGACGCCGCGCAATCTGAAGAAGTGATCTGCGATCAGATAAAAAATTTCATACTTTCTTAAAATTTTAAGGCGCGGAATTTTGCCGCAGAAGTTGATTTCTGAGGCTTGCCGTAAAATTTTAGCTATGAAATTTCGCCCATAAATTTTCATCTCCGAATTTTCGTCATAGAATTTTACAGGAGAGGTTTTGGCAAAATTTCATGGGCGGAATTTTGTTTTATAATTTAACCGTAAAATTTCGTCACAGAATTCTGTCTTAAAATTCCGCCGCAGACCAAAAAGCGCGAAATTTCATAAGCGAAATCCCGCGCGGAATTTTTATCCGCGGATTGCAGGCGGAATTCCGCTTAAGCTTTAGATTGAAAGGATAATGATGAGGACGTTAAAGTTCGTTTTACGCAAGGTTTTTAAATTTATATTTCTGTTTTGGGTGGTCATAAGCTCGCTTTTCGGCACATATATGATCGCCGATAAATTTTTCGGCCGTACCGTCGTATCATGGACGTTAATCCTCGATTTTAGCAGCGCTTCGCTGGATCTTAAGGATTTTAGCATCAGCGCTAGCTTAAGAGCTACCACTATCGGCGGACGATTATGGCGCGATGATCGCGAGCCTAAGCCCGACTTCTCGGACGATAACTCCACCGGCGCCCCATATGAACTAAGTATAAAATTTGAGCACGTGAGCGCGCCCGGGATAGTGCTAAAAAATATCAAACTCGAGCAGGCGCAAAGCAGGCGCATCGTGTTTGAAAAGGATGAGCTAGAGGTGCCGATAGAGATGGGCTACAGCGGTTACAAAAGCGGCGAATTAGAGATACCTGATCTCGATTCTACGCATGTCAAACACAGACTGAGCGCCGAAATATGCGTGCCTGACGGCACTTGCACGAAGTTTGTGCATTATTTCTTGCCGTACAGGCATGTAGAGGGCACGGCGGCTCTGCGAGGTATTTTTTAGTCACGAAAGATTCGGCGCGAAATTTTAAAACATAAAATTTGCGGCGGTATGAATTAATTTGGCGGAATAAACGAGTAAATTATCAATGCCGCAACGTGGCGGTATAGTTTATTTATGTGGTGGGATTTTGTCCGACAAAAATTTATGCCCTATTCCGGCACCGATAAATATATCTGCTAACAAATCCCGAGAGACAACAATCTATAAAATTATAAATTTACAATGCAGCGATTGGGCACAAAATTTTAAAATTACCGGCAAAAATATCATGATTTAAAAAGCGCGTTACATATTATAAAATGCGCTTTGTTATCATTCACCCTTTTATAATTTTCAGTATTTTTGCTAGCCGTTTCAAAAACGCTTTGCAAAATTTAGGCTATATTAAAGCTTAAAATACGCCTATTACGCATTTTTTGACTATTCAAAATTTTTTACTTCTTAAAAATCAAAATTTTAGCCATTTAAAATTTATACTTGAATTTAAACTGCAATTTAATTAAACATTAAAAATCTTTGTATTATTATTCGCCGCGTTAATAATCAATTCTATAATCATTAAGTAAGGAAATATGAATGTTTAGAAGATTCTCTCTCTCTCTCTATGCCTCGCTGCTCTTTTATGGCTCGCTTTACGCGGAAGACCAGGCAAATTCGCAAGAATTAGGAACTATCCAGGTAACGGGCAATGTCGATTCGCAAAGCGTAGCCGAGCAAAAGGTCGGCGAGACTAAGACTACTGCGCAGACTATTAAGAAGCAGCAGATCACCGATAGTAGAGACTTGGTGCGATACCAAACCGGTATCACAGCGGTCGAGACGGGCAGATTCGGCGCTAGCGGATACGCCGTTCGCGGCGTGGACGAAAACCGCGTGGCTATCACGGTGGACGGGCTTCGTCAAGCGGAGACTCTAAGCTCGCAGGGCTTTAAAGACCTCTTTGAGGGGTATGGAAATTTTAATAACACAAGAAACGGCGTAGAGATGGAAAACGTCAAAACGGCCAATATCACCAAAGGAGCCGACTCCATAAAAGCGGGAAGCGGCGCACTCGGCGGATCGGTTATGTTTGAAACCAAAGACGCTAGGGATTTCTTGACGGAAAAAAACTATCATTTCGGCTTTAAGCAGGGCTATCAAAGCGTCGATAGTCAAAATTTCCACTCCTTCACCGGCGCAGCTAGATACGGCTGGTTTGATCTTTTGGTTATAAACACCGATAGACACGGTCATGAAAGAAAAAACTATTTCTACGACATATATGATAGTAAAGAGGACAAACTTCATATAGGAAAAACTCGCGAAAAGGCGGATCCATACACCATAACCAAAAAAAGTACGCTCGTAAAGGTGGGATTTCAGCCGGGCGATGAGAATAGATTTTCGGTCGCGATAGATGACTCGAAGCAAAATTCCGACGGCGAGGATCTATCTTATACGTTAAGAATGGGTAGCCGTCCGGATGCTTCGGAACGATATGGAAATAGGACAAACCACGATAGCTCCACTAGAAAAAACGTGCAATTTGCCTATGAAAATTTCAGCGAGACGCCGCTTTGGGATCACGTTAAAATTTCATACTCAAAGCAGAGTATTAAAAACCGCGCGATCAATAGAGAGGGCTGCCAAGGAAGCGCCTGCCAGCAAACACAAAATCCATCGGGAATGCATTTAGACTCGAGCTCCGGTACGCATAATCTAGTAGATAAAAATAATAGACCTATAAGCGTCGATCCCGGGGATGTAGCGGAGGAAGCTTATATCGTAAGAGATGGCTCGGGTAATGTGCTTAGGCTTAACGACGATTATAAAGCACATCTTGGATCCGCAATTGACATGTGGGGAGATGTTTATCATTCAACTTATGTAGATTGCTCCAAAATAGATTGCAATAAAAAATTTAAAGTATTAAAAGAAACATACGATGGGAATACTTGGAATTATAATTATGAACTCGTAGAAAGAGAGCTGGAAAAACATACTCTTCCCGACGGAAGAACTTACGGAACCATAAAAAGAGATTCTAGCGATGCAGATGATGGAACAAAATACCATAAATTATCTTTTTTAACTCCAGGAACGGACGGCTATAATTCCATACAATATACCGATAGGACACTGGATACCGAAACGCAACAATTAAATTTGGATTTTGAGAAAGAGCTTAGCCTATTTAACATCATCGATAATTCCATATCATACGGCGGACTTTTAGATAAGACCGATAAATCGATGACGAACAAAGACGGGTTTTATGCAGGCAATTCACAATGGTGGGATAGTATATTTTTCGGTAATGTAAATAATGTGCCAAATCCAGATTGGCATATGAATGGCAATCTAAGAAGCAATACCACTGCGGTGAGCACCTATCTGATCCCGGTACAAACTACGACTACGGCAAGCTATATCGGAGATGAAATTCAAATAACCAAATATGTAGGCTTTGATCTTGGCTATCGCTACGACAAGGTAAAACATAAACCGAAATATACCGGCTATCCCGAAGTGCCCAGAGGCATCATAACCGGTTTGTGGGTGCCGTATCCTTACAATCCCTATGACGGAATACATGGTTACTACACTCCTTATGGAGAGGAAAATTATCAGCAAAATTTAAAATTCCTGCTAAGAGAGAAGGAATACAAAAGCGGCTCATACAAACTAGGTCTAAATTTAGACCCGCTCGATTGGATAAGAATTCAGCTAAAAGGCTCCAAGGGTTTCCGCGCTCCAACATCGGATGAGGCGTATATGACCTTTAAGCATCCGGACTTTTCTATCCGTCCTAATATATTTTTAGAACCAGAAATCGCAAGGACGAAAGAGATCGCTCTTACTTTTTATAGCGAGAGAAGCCGCATAACTTTCGATGTTTTTAAGACGGATTATAAAAATTTTATCGATCTTGAATTTTTGGGAAATTTACAAGTCGTAGATCAGCAGATACCGTATCCGTTTTATCAAAATGTAAACCGAGATAGCGCCAAAGTGCATGGATTTGAGATAAATACCCATCTGGAGCTCGGCGATGTATCGGAGAGCCTGGAGGGATTTAGGCTGGGATATAAATACAGCAGACAAAAAGGCAGAATGTCGTGCGCCAGCAACGGCTCAAACGCCAATGATTCAAACTCCGGATGCAGTAGGGGCGAAGAGGTGCCGATGAATGCGATCCAACCGCCTACTTCCGTCTATAATATCGGCTATTCTACGCCCGGCGACAAATATGGCATTGATCTTTTCATAACTGACGTAGGAGCCAAGAAGCGCAAAGATACCTACAATATGTATTGGAAAAGCCAAGTCGAAAGAACGGATCCATATTGGGGGCACATCGATGCTTCTATAGTAAACGGAGAGCCCGTAACCGATAATACCAAAGGTTGGCGAAGCGGTGATTATACGGTAGTGGACGTTATTGCTTATGCAAAGCCGCAAAAAAATTTTAACTTTAGTCTAGGAGTTTACAACCTAACCAATGCCAAATATATCACTTGGGATAGCGCGCGCTCGATCAGGGCTTTTGGAACGGTCAATATGATCGATCAGGCGACGGGTGCGGGCATCGGCAGGTTTTACGCGCCGCGCAGAAATTTTAGATTTAACTGGGAGATAACGTTTTAGTTCTTGGTGTGTTTCGATCCAAAATTTAAAACGAATTTTGGATCGAAGTCTCGATTTGATCGAATTGAGCCCTGCTTTGCAATTTAACGCTTTAAATTTATATCCAATGAGCCTTTGCAACGCAAGAGCAAGATCTCTTCGTATTTTTGGCATTTCGATAAAATTTTTAGCGATATAATTTTCGCCGAACGGTAACATTTTGCGCGCGCATTAAATTTGTATATCGCCGCTTTCGTTTATGTGGTTTTGACTCAGAACCTACCGCCGTGCGGTATAAATTTTACATTTCTATCGATAAAGCCTTTTTTTATTAAGGTCAAAGACAAACTTTCATATCACCTAAATTTGCTCGCCGTATGATCCTAATAAAGACGAGTTAGAAGCACCGAAGACATTTAACAACCGCACGCAAAACTACGGCGGCAGAATGAGACCTACGATAAGGCGTACAAGACGATGCTTAAGACAAATGTTTTTTATTTATGCTTTAATACGCGGAAAAATAAAGACGAATTAGCCTCTATTTTTCTCGATTTCATATAAAATTTTGATTTTTTTACAAGCTCTTTGTAAGATACAGAACCCCAAGGCAATATATAATAAAATGGACAACTTACTAATGCCGTAAAACCATATGAGAAACGCTACGATTAAAAAGGCTATTAATATAAAATCCCAAATTATAGCTAGGGCCTGTTTCACTCCCATATAATTTGAATACTTAGCTAAAATCAAAACATGCGTTACGCTAGGTGACTCAGGTGAAAGATAACAATACGTTACCTCGACTATATCGCCGTTATCAGCAAACCATTGATCGGGATAGTCGAAAAATCTTATTCCTTTTACTTCAAATGTTACATAGAGTCCGTCTCGCCCCCAGTCTGTTTCTAAGTTTTCCATCTTGCCGATAATTGTGAAAAATTTCAATTTGCTTGAAGCTTTCTTTTTTAAATGCCACATTATTTTCCTCCAAATTTCGGTAAAATTTCGTAAAATACGCGCTACTTTCTGTGGTATTCGCACTAAAATTTTAATTTTTGCACACTCGCGTTAAGATAGGCGAGAAGCCCCATTAAAATAAATATTAACGATACGCAATCATAGAAATTCTCTAAAACCGAGCAGCGTATGCGAAAACATACACCCTTAATCTCAAAAAGCACGAATGTGTCGATACTTTTCGCAATGTCTGGACGCTCAAATTTTCGATTCTGCCTGTGATTTTGCTTTTAGCTTCAGATTTTGGCAGAAGGTCATATCTATAGTCTGTGCGCGAAATTCGCCCACCGAAAGGTACGGCGGATTAAAGTGCATAGAATTGTAAAGTTGAGCTTGCTTACGATAATATTCAAAGTTCCATCCTGCGCGAGTTAAATTTATATAATTTTAAAATCGAGCCGAACCCGAGCATACGTTCGATCCCGGGGATTTTTTATGAAATTTCAAAATTTTAAATCGCTGCTTTCAACTAAAATTTTTAAATTTTCAAATTCTCACACGCCATAGAAATTCAAATTTCGCAAATTTAAAAATTTGAATCGGGTGTGCAAATTCGGCGTAAATTAAAACTCCGTAAAATTTTAAATTTCGCTCGAATGCAGCGCAAATTTAAACATTAAATCTAAAATGCATCACGTCGCCGTCTTGCACGACGTAGTCCTTGCCCTCAAGGCGCATTTTGCCCGCTTCTTTCGCCCTGCTCTCGCCGCCGCACGCGATAAAATCATCAAATCCGATCACCTCGGCTCTGATGAACCCGTGCTCAAAGTCGTTGTGGATCACGCTCGCGGCCTTCGGAGCCTTCCAGCCCTTCGTGATCGTCCACGCGCGCACCTCCATCTCGCCCGCGGTAAAGTAGCTGATGAGGCTGAGTTTCGCAAAGGAGCGCTTGATGATGAGCTCCAGCCCGCTTTGCTGTGCGCCCAGGCTTTGCAGCATCTCGTGCGTCTCCTCGTCGCTTAGCCCTATGAGCTCCTCTTCGATCTTGGCGCAGAGCTTGATCACCTCGGCACCGCGGGCGTTTGCGTATTCTCTTACGCGCGCGACATATTCGTTATCCTGCGCGATACCGTCTTCATCCACATTTGCGCCGTAGATTACATCTTTGGCGCTAAGCAGGCGCAGCTCGCGATTTAAAGTGATGTAGCTTTCGTCCTCTTTGAGCGCGAAATTTGAAGCGGGCTTACCGTCGTTTAGATGCGCCAAAAGCTCGCTTGCTACGGCTAGTGCCTCTTTAGCGCCCTTTTGATTTGCTTTAGCTTCCTTGCCGAGGCGCTCGATCTTGCGGCCAAGCTGCTCGATATCCGATAAAATAAGCTCGGTTTCGATGATCTCGATGTCGCGGATAGGATCGACGCAGCCTTCGACGTGGGTTATGTCGCTGCTTTCGAAGCAACGCACGATATGAAGGATGATCTCGCACTCGCGGATATTTGAAAGAAATTTATTCCCTAGCCCCTCGCCCTTGCTAGCTCCGCGCACGAGGCCTGCGATATCGACGAACTCGATGGTCGAATGTACGATACGACCGGGCTTAACGATCTGTGCAAGTTTGCCTAGCCTGGCATCGGGCACGGGCACGATCGCTTTATTAGGCTCAATCGTGCAGAACGGATAGTTCTGCGCCTGCGCGTTTTGCGCGCCGCTAAGTGCATTAAAAGTGGTGGATTTACCGACGTTCGGAAGCCCTACGATCCCTACTGACAGCCCCATCTACGCGTCCTTCAGCTCTTTGGCTAGAGCCTGCAAAAAATATAAGTTTGCTCTCACGCCCGCACCCGTCGCGCCCGCAGCGTAATATCCCCACGCCTTTTCCAAATATGCAGGCCCTGCGATGTCGAGGTGAAGCCACTTGTCTTTATACTCGTCTTTTATAAATTTATCCAAAAACAGCCCCGCGGTTATCGCGCCGCCGTACCTGCTGGAAGCGCAGTTAGAGACATCCGCGATACTGCTTTTGATTAGCTCGCGCAGATAATCGTTAAATTCCAAAATGCTAAATAGCTCGCCGCTACAATCGCTAAGATCTTTAAATTTACGCTTTAGCTCCTCGCTGTTTCCCATGATGCCGCTCGTGTATTCGCCAAGCCCCACGACGCAAGCGCCGGTAAGCGTAGCCATATCGATTAGCAGACCTGGCTCAAGATCCTGTGCATAGCTTAGGCAGTCGGCAAGCACGAGCCTGCCCTCCGCGTCGGTGTTTCGAACCTCAATGCTTACGCCGCTGCGGCTAAGTAGCACGTCGTCGGGCTTATACGAATCGCCGCCGATCATATTTTCGGTAGTGCCGATGACCGCGTGTATCTCAAACGGCAGCTCGAGCTCGGCAGCGCCCTTGATGATGCCCATCGCAGCTAGCGCGCCGCTTTTGTCGCTTTTCATCGTAAGCATATAATCGCTCGGCTTCAAACTTAGCCCGCCGCTGTCGTAAGTAAGCCCTTTGCCCACGAAAACGACGCGCTTTAGGCAGCGCTGCGGCTTATAGATCAGATGAATTAGGCGCGGCGGATGAGCGCTGGAGCGATTGACCGCCAAAAACGCATTCATATTCTGCTCGCGCAAAAAGTCCTCGTCATAAATTTTAACGCTCACGTCGTCGTAGTTCGAGGCTAAAATTTCAGCCTCGCTCGCCATCTTTTCGGGCGTGTAAATTTCAGGAATCTCATTGACGCCATCGCGCGCAAAATTTGCGGCGTTTGCCATCACGGTGCCCTGCTGCACGCCGTAGTTCATCTTTTGCACGTCGGGGCTACTGCCGCCGTACTCCTGCGTCGAGATTAAAATTTCATTCAAGCTGGAGTTTTTCTTGTCGCTTTTGTATTTGTTAAACTCATAGCCGCCCAAAAGCACGCCCTCGACCATCGCCATCGTACTTCTGCGGTCGCAGCCGCATTTGTAAAAGGCGATTTTGAAATTTTTGATCGCGTAGCCCTTAAGCGCATTGTATGCGCTCGCAAGCGCCGCTCGCAGCCTATCGAAGCTAAGTTCCTTAACGCCCACGTACAACCGCCCGCTCTCGGCAAGGAGTAGATTGCCCTCGCCTTTGTAGTTAAAAAGCGCAAGCTTATCCGCGTCTTTGATAAATTCGTGATTTAAATTTTTATCCACGACTAAAATAACTTCAAAATCCGCCTCTATCTCGTTAATTTTGCGATCTAGCAGTTTTACTTTCATCTCGTTCCTTTCGTGAGTTCATAAAGTGATTTTCCATACGTTTAAATAACCTAAAAAATAAATATAAAATTCCGCCTATAATAGGTATCGCAAAATACCAGTGTTTCTCGATTAGCCGCAGCCCACTCCAAATCTCCTCGCCGAAATACCACGCCAAAACCATCGTCGCACCCGACCAGCACCAAGCACTAAAAAGATTGATAATCGCAAATTTCTTTGCGCTGTAGCGAGTGATACCGATACTCATCGGGATGATGACGCGGAAGCCATACATATAGCGCTGCATTAAAATTATCGGCCAGCCGTAGCGTTGCAAAAGCAGGTGCGCGATCGCAAATTTTCGGCGCTGTGCCGCGAGCTTTTTACTGATATATTTTTTGTTGTAGCGACCGATATAAAAATAAAACTGATCGCCACAAAATGCCCCAAGCCCCGCAACAAAGATACCTAGCGGCAAATTTATATGTCCCTCGTGCGCCATTATGCCGCCTAAAATCAGTGCGATTTCGCCTTCTAAAATACACCAAACAAAAAGCACGATATAGGCGTATTGGTGGTATTCTTGTAATAAATTTTTAAGTAGCTCTTCCAAAATCACGCCTCTAAAACGCAATAAACGTTTGTGCGGCGCGAAAATTCGCCTAGATCGTTTAACTCGCGCAAATTTAATAAAAAGCACGCCTCGACGCACTTGGCCTGCGTCTGCGCGATGAGATCTAATGCCGCTAGTGCGGTGCCTCCGGTGGCGATAAGATCGTCAATTAGAAGCACCTTGGCATCCTGCACGCCGGAGAATGCATCCACGTGCATCTCGACCTGATCGAAGCCGTATTCAAGGCTGTATTTTTGCGAAATCGTGATATAAGGAAGCTTCTTTGGCTTTCTAATCGGCACAAAAGCGACCCTCAACCTCGCAGCAAGCGCCGCTGCAAAAATAAATCCGCGACTTTCTATGCCTACTATGTAATCAAGTCCGTAATCAGCATAGCGCTCGGCTAGATGATCAATCAGGAAATTAAACGCCTCGCGATCGCCTACGAGCGTCGTGATATCGTAAAACAAAATACCGGGCTTTGGGAAGTCGCGCACGGTGCGGATCGAGCGAAATAAATAGCTTTTTTGCTCGCTGCTTAGGCTTTTCATAGCTTACCTCTTTTCAATCTTGCGTTTTGGATTTTTAAGCTGCAGTTTTCGCTCTCCTCGTTTTGCAGAGCCTCAATGCCGAAGCGAAGGGCAGTTTTGAGCTTTTCGTTATCGCTTTTAAGCTTTGAAATTTTCTGCTCGCTTTTACGAAGAAGGGCGTAAATTTTAGAATTTTTTCGGATCGATAGAATAAGTAGCGCTGCAAAAAATAGCGCTAAAACACCCAATGCTACGCTCATTGCTCGCCTCCTTCATTTGGATTTGCAAAGCGGCGCATAGTAGCGAGTGTTGCGTTAAAATACGCACTAGAAAGATTTGCTCCCTTTAAATTTACGCTCGTAATAGCAAAATTCGCATCTGTTAAACCCGTACTGGCGCAATTTGCGTTTTTTGGCTTAACGTTCATAAAGAAGGAATTTGTAACCTTGAAATTTATAATTGTGGGGTTCAAACCGACAAAATCTTTGCGGCTAGCTTTTTGAGCGAAATTTTTCTTGCAAACGCTCGCGCGCGTAAAATTTAACGTAGAATTTGTGCTAGTGGAATTTTTATCTAGCGGATTTTTCTCATTAAAGATTATCTTTGCGTGCGTCGAATCTAAATTTATATGACGTGCACCGCAAAAGCTCATCAAGGAATTCTCGCTGGTAAATAAGGAATTTTTATCGTTAAAGCTCCGCGCAAAATTTGGCGTGAAATTCGTGCCGATGTGATTTTTGTCGGAAGGATTTTTACCACCGAAGCTTAATTTGGAATTCCGCCCGTTTAAATTAGCGCTACAGTTTTGTTCCGCAAAATTTTGAGCGGAGTTCTGCATGGAATTCTCCCCATCAAATCCATGCGCGCAATTCACACTACCGCAAGCACCTAGCTTTGCGACGCGCTTAATATGCCTGCCGCCCGCAAAATCGGTACTAAAAAATGCCCTAATCATATCTTCGATCACCAGCGCGCCCATCAATCGCTCGCCGAAGGCTAGGACGTTGGCGTCGTTGTGCTCTCTAGCCAGCCGCGCACTCGTCACGTCATGACACAGCGCGCAGCGGATGTGAGCGTGACGGTTTGCGGCGATGCTGATACCGATGCCCGTACCGCAAATCAAAACACCGTAAATGCCGTAGTCGGTGGAATTTAAAATTTTATCTTTGCTCACATTCGAGCTTACGGCTGCGTTTACGCTGATAGTCATGCTTTCGCTAGCGTTAAAATTTTGACGACTAGTGTTTTTGGCAGCGTTAAAATTTTCATTTTTCCCACTACATTGCACAGCGTCGTTAAAATTTCCGCAGCCGTTTATACTTGCGCCGAAATTTTCACTGCCGCCTGCTTCGGAATTTTCCGCGGCTGCAGCGGAATTTATGCCGTCGTTTTCTTTAAAATTTTCACTTCGCGCGCAAGCTTCACATTCGGCTAAAATTTTATCCGCCAACGTGTTCGCAAAATCGGGATAGTCCACGCTCGCTTCGGCACTATGCGTGCCAAGATCGACTGCTTCGTAACCTAAAGCGGCGAGCGCTTTTTTGGCTTGCTCTTTGGCATGAAAGCCCGCATGATCGCTCGCTATGAAAATTTTATTTATTTGCATTGCCGCTCCTTATTTTTGCTCATAGATTAGGCTCTCGTCGTTTTGCAAGGTATCGACGAAGCGCCCGATACGCTCCCAGCGGATCTTGCGATCGGCGTCAATACTAAAATAGGTAAACCATGGCTTGCCGACGATCAGACGATAAGGTACCGGACCCCAGAAGCGGCTATCGGCGGAATTATTTCGATTATCACCTATCATAAAATACTCATCCTGCGGCACTTTGATGTAAAAGGCATTGAAGCTTATCCCCGCAGCTTCGAAGCTATGAGGAATTTCACTTAAACTAATGGGCTTCATAGAAAATTCACCCTTCTCAAGTGCGATTTTGACATTTGTTAGCATTGAGTTTCTAGCATTAGGGTCGTAGTGAATGCCCTTAAATTTATACGGCTCTTTGACATATTTTTCGCCACCTAAAATCACAATGTCGCGAGCATCGTAGTTTGCGGCAATGAACTCGTCGCCTTCATGTGGACGAAGGTAGAAATTATTCAGATCAAATATCACCTCGTCGCCACCTACGGCAAAATTTCGCTTTACAAAGTGCATTTTTTCATTAAGCGGATAGCGAAAAACCACGATGTCGCCGCGTTTCGGACCCTCGCCACGGATGATATGCCCATCTCCGTCGCTATCAGGAGCTACCTGCCACTCTACAAAGGGAATATGCGGAGTCGGGATGCCGTAGCTAAATTTTTTAACGAATAAAAAATCACCCTCCAAAAGCGTAGTGCGCATCGATCCACTAGGGATCACGAAGGCTTGCGCCACAAAAAGAATGACGAATAAAACGACGATGACCGTCCCCGTCCAACTTGATAAAAAGTGATAAATTTTGCTTAGTATTTTCATTTAGGCTCTTTGTCTTAAGCGATTTTTCGCCGATTTTATCGTATTGCTCAAAAGCATCGCAATCGTCATCGGCCCCACGCCTCCTGGCACTGGAGTAATTAACGAGCATTTTGGCGCTACCGCGTCAAAATCGACGTCGCCCCTTAGCTTGCCATCTTCACCGCGATTTATCCCTACATCGATCACTACCGCGCCTTGTTTTATCATATCGGCGCCCACAAAATGCGCCTTACCGACCGCCGCGACCAAAATGTCGGCGTCTGCGCAAATCCGCTTTAAGTCTTTCGTCTTGCTATGAGCGATAGTGACGGTGGCGTCGGCATTTAGCAGCAGGCTCGCCATCGGCTTTCCGACGATATTGCTGCGGCCCAGCACGACGGCGTTTTTACCCGCTATCTGCACGCCGTATTCCTCAAGCAGGCGCATCACGCCAAGCGGAGTACAAGGCACAAAACCGTCCGCAAGCCCGCTAGTAAGCTTGCCTACGTTTATCGCGCTAAATCCGTCCACGTCCTTTTGCGGGCTTATTTTTTCTAAAATTTTATTCGTATCAATGTGCTTTGGAAGCGGCAGCTGCACCAAGATGCCGTCGATGCTTTCGTCCTCGTTTAAATTTTCTATCAGTTCTAAAAGCGCCGCCTCGCCCACGTCGGAGCTCAAGCGGTGCGCTACGGAGCGGATCCCACAGGCGGCGCAGGCTTTTTCCTTGCTCGCGACATAGGTCTTGCTCGCCGCGTCCTCGCCCACCAAAATGACCGCCAGCGCGGGCTTTACGCCCTTTGCGGCAAGATCCGAAGCGGCCGATTTGATCTCATCTTTTACCTTCGCGCTTATGCTTTTGCCGTCGATTAAAGTCATTTAAAGCCTTTTTGAGAAATAGGGAATGTTACCCTAAAATTTATAAAATTTAGATTTATTTCGCGGGATTTATGGGAATTTGAAAGAATTTTAAAAAGAATTTCGTCCTGCTCAAATAAGCCTAAATTTTATCGTCATTATAGACGGACAAACGCCTTGGCGCCGCTACGCTCAGGCCGAGACGCTGCTAAGGCTCGTATTGCAGGCTTGAGAACTTTTGTCCACGAATGAGCAAAAACTACAATGTTTCCATTTTCTCGCCATTAAACGTCTCGTATCGTCGCCCGCCGCGCAATATACGCTATGCGTAATAGTAGCCTGTATAATGGTGGCTCGGTGCCTTATTTTGCTCTGGCTTTGGGACATCTTGCGGTCTGCTCCTAGAGCAGCCGCATATAAACAGCGCCGCACACAGAAATAAAACGATCTTTTGCACCATATATCCTTTTCAAAATTTTTATAATTTTATCTTTGATTGGTTGCAAAATTTCATAAAATTTTTCAAAGCACTCATAAAAATTTTATCCCCTTTGAAATTTAAAATTTTGGCGAATTCTAACGACACAAATTTCGTCAAAATTTAGGCTTCGCGCAGCTTACAATCTCACTAAAAAATTAAAATTCTGGCGACGCAAATCGTATTTAGTGCAATTTTACACGATGCGCGTCGTTCAAGGTCGTGTAGCTTCTGTCTTGCGCGCCGAAATGCCGCGCAAAACACACTGCTAAATACAACCGCGCCGCTTTGGAATTTTAAAATTTCGCCGAATTTTAAAGAGCCGCGTTTAAATTTACTCGTTGCGCAGTGTTTGCAATACGTCGATCTGCGTGGCTTTTTTGGCCGGATACCATGACGAAAGCGCTACGATAAGCACCGCGCCGATTAAAATCATCGCCAAATCGCCTAGCGAAAGCTCCATCGGCAGCTTCGAGCTTCCGTAAACGTCGGCCGGCAGATTTACGATGTCGAAGCTTCCGAGCAGCCATACGCCAAATAGGCCCAAAATAAGCCCGAATATGATGCCGCCGCCGCCGATCGTGGCTCCGAGCGCGAAAAAGGTCCTTTTAACCTCCTTTTTGCTCGCACCCAGGCTAAGTAAAAGCGCGATCTCTTGGCGACGGTTCATCACGGTCATCAGAAGCGAACTTACGATATTTAGGCTCGCGACCAGGATTATTAGCATCAGCACGATGAAAAGCGCGCGCTTTTCAAGCGCAAGGGCACTGAAAAAATTGCCGTTTTGCTGCCACCAGCCTACGGCGCTAGCACCGCTAGGAAGGCTTTTTTTGATGCGCTCCAGGTCCTTAAACGGATCGTTTGAAAAAACATGCACGCCGTCGAATGTTCCCTCGTCGTAGCCCAAAATTTTGGCTAGATCGCTCGCATCCGCGTAAGAATACGCCTTGTCGTAGGCGATGAGCCCCGAGCTGAAATCCGCGCGCACATCAAAACGCTTCATCTTGGGGATTAGCGCAAAGCCGCCCGGATCGCTCTTCGTAAAGATCATCGTGATCTTGCTGCCCTCATCCAGCATAAACTCGTCCTTGATCCCGCGCCCTATCATGATGCCGTAGTCCGTTAGATTGGCGTCTTTGGCGCCTGCTGCGACGACGGAGTTGATGCGCTTTTCGTCGTTTAAATTTACGCCGAAAATCAGCCCGCCCTCGAGCTTCTCGCCGCTTTTAGCGATAACTTGCGAGCTAATATACGGGCTAAAGATCAAATCGGGAAAGTCCGCCCGCAGTCCCTCCACGTCGTCTTTTGAAATACCGCCGCGAAAATGGCTGTGGATCGTGATCGGGTAATTCATCGTAAAGAGCTTGCGCTCGAATTCTTTATCAAAGCCGTTCATTATCGCCATTGCGACGATGAGCACCGTAAGCCCCACGCCGACGCCCAAGAACGCAAGCAGCGCCGAAAGCGTAATGAAGGGCTGAGAGCGGTCGAATCTGAGATATTTGAATAATAAATACTTTACCAAAAAGCCGTCCTTGTAAAATTTCACATAAAATTTAGCGCTAAATTATATGTGAAATTTTAAGTATTTTGGAATTTTAAAATTCCAAAAACGGGTTTTGCGGCGTCAAATATAGAAGCTCCAGCGAATTTTGAAAATTTAAAATCGCGCCGAAATCTATTTATACGCAATGAAATTTGCCCCCAATATATCCGATACGGCAAATCAAACATATCGTCTTGCCAAAACCTCGAAATTTTAAACCCGAATTATAAATTTTAAAATTTCAAACGCCTTAAAATTTTAAAATTTTAGAAATTTAAAACTTTTTTAGAATTTTGAAATTCTTAAAATTTAAAAAGCGGATTTCGCTTAAAAAGCTCGCTCGTAATCGCATAATTTAAAATTTTAAATGCGCACAGTATCCTAGCAGCGCACTAAATTTAAGTATCACGCGCTGATTGGCTTGCGTTTTGCCGCACGGTGCGCCGCAACAGCGCCATGAAAATATGCGGCAAAGTATCAGGCATATTTTGAAATTTTACAATTTCAAACTAAAATTCCGCCCCATCGCGCAGCTTCGCGCGCCGTCCGCGCCGCCTCACAATCAAACTCTTTTAAAATTTCCGTCCGCACCGCCTCGCGATCAAGCCTCTTTAAAATTTTATGACGCCTTTCGCCCTCGACCGATCCGCTAAATACAAAAGCAAGATCGAGAAGCGCCGATTGCGCAATGCTCGCAATCAAGATCACCGATCGCGCGATACTTACGACCAATCGCCGCGCCTACCTTGCAAAGCCGCCTTTTTTCGGACCGCCCTTGCCGTGGCAGTCTTTGTATTTTTTGCCGCTACCGCAAGGGCAAGGATCGTTGCGCTTAGGCTTTTTGTCGCCAAACTCGTCTGAGCCTTTTAGCTGCGCTTCATTCGTGCTTGCGGCGGCGAGTTCTTTGGCGTTTGAGCTCTCCATGCGCTCCTGCATCGCGCGCTGTTCGGCTTCGATCTCCTCCCTAGATTTAAACTGGATCGAATGCAGCAAGCGGATGCTGTCGGATTTGAGGCGCATTACAAGCTCCATAAAAAGATTGTAGCTCTCCTTTTTATACTCTGTAAGCGGGTCTTTGTGGTTGTAGCCGCGAAGTCCGATGCCCGCTTTTAGGATATCCATCTGATACAGATGCTCCCGCCAGTCACGATCGACGATCTGCAGATAAAGCATCTTTTCGATACTTTTGCGCTGCTGCGGATCGATCGGCGCCATCTTGTTTTCATACGAAACGGCAAGCGCGCCGATGATCTTTTCTTTCAGCTCTTTGAAATCATCGACCTTCTCAAGCTCGCTGTTTTCGAGTACCTCGCCCGTTTCTTGAGCGATTTTGGCGACAATCGGGAATTTATCGATCTCTTTGATATTTACGCCGTCGAAAATTTCAAGCTCCTCAAGCACGCTAGAGATGTACTCCTCGCGGTTTTGGATGATTTTATCTTTCAGATCGTAGTCGGGATCCAAAAGCTCGTTGCGATATTTATAGATCGTCTTGCGTTGCTCGTTTGCGACGTCGTCGTATTCTAGGATATTTTTACGCGCTTCAAAATGCAAGCTCTCGACTTTTTTCTGCGCGTTCTCTACTGCGCGCGAAACCATGCCTGATTCGATATGCTCGCCATCTTTTAGCCCTAAGCGATCCATGATATTTTTAATCTTATCGCTACCGAAAATTCTAAGCAGGTTATCCTCCAAGCTTAAGAAAAATCTACTCTCGCCGGGATCGCCCTGACGTCCGCTTCGACCGCGGAGCTGATTATCGATACGGCGACTTTCGTGACGCTCGGTACCTAAAATATACAGCCCGCCCAAAGCGCGCACTTCGTCGTCTATGCGGATATCCACGCCGCGTCCCGCCATATTCGTAGCGATCGTAACTGCGCCCTTTACGCCCGCGTCTTTGATGATCTGCGCCTCGCGCTCGTGATTTTTGGCGTTTAGCACGGAGTGCGCGATGTTTTCTTTAACCAAAAGCTCGTGCAGCTTCTCGCTCTTTTCAATCGACGCCGTACCCACTAGCACGGGCTGACCTTTAGAATTTAGCCGCTTGATCTCATTTATGACGGCATCAAATTTCTCGCGCTCGGTTTTGTAGATAAGATCGTTTTGATCCTTTCTGATAACCGGCACATTCGTAGGGATAGAGACCACTTCGAGTTTGTAAATTTGAGAAAATTCCGTTGCTTCCGTCTGTGCCGTACCCGTCATACCGGCGAGTTTTTCGTAAAGACGGAAGTAGTTTTGAAAGGTAATGTCGGCAAGGGTTTGGCTCTCCTCTTGGATCTGCACGCCCTCTTTTGCCTCAAGCGCCTGGTGCAAGCCTTCGCTGAATCTGCGCCCCTCGCTAAGACGACCCGTAAATTCATCTACGATTATGACCTGTCCGTCGCGCACGACATAGTGCACGTCTTTTTCAAATAGATAATTCGCCTTAAGTGCTTGATCAAGGTAGTGGCTAAGCACTGCATTTTCAAGGCTATAGAGGTTATCGACGCCAAAAAGCTTCTCGGCTTTTGAGATTCCTGCTTCTGTAATCAAAACGGCGCGGTTCTTCTCATCTACGGTAAAATCGCCCGTCGCCTTGCCTTTCGGATCTGCAGGCGCCTCGCCGCGGATCATCGCACGCGCCACTTCGTTTGCCTTGACGTAGCCGTCTAGAGTGCGATTCGTAGGACCTGAGATGATGAGCGGCGTCCTGGCTTCGTCAATTAAAATACTATCAACTTCATCGACGATTACGAAATGATGCCCGCGCTGCACCTTTTCATCCGCGCTAAATTTCATATTATCGCGCAGATAGTCAAAGCCAAACTCGTTGTTTGTGCCATAAGTGATGTCGCACGCGTATGCAGCCTTGCGCTTGGCGTCATCGTATTCGCCGCCTACGATCACACCGGTACTAAGCCCTAAAAATTCATATAGCTCGCCCATCTGTGCGGCATCGCGCTTAGCTAGGTAGTCGTTTACGGTTACGACATGCACACCCTTGCCCTCCATCGCATTTAGCACTACCGCCAAAGTCGCTACGAGGGTCTTTCCTTCGCCCGTTTTCATCTCGGCAATCGCGCCGTCGTTTAGCACCAAACCGCCTATCAGCTGAACGTCGAAGTGGCGCATATTTAGCACTCTTTTGCCCGCCTCTCGCACGATAGCAAATACTTCGTTAAGCACGTCATCCGTGCTCTTTTCGCCCGCGCGAACTTGCGCTCTTAACGCTTCAAATTCCGCCTTAAGCGCCGCATCGTCCATCGCCGCGTAGTTTTCTTCAAGCGCACTGACCTGTGCTGCGCGCTTGGCGTATTGTTTGACGATCCTATCGTTTTTAGTACCAAAAATCCCGTGGATGACCTTTTTAAACATCTCAAACCTTAGTTTTAAAATTTTAACCGCGCATATTAACATATTTTTAGTTTCTATTTAATTAAATCCTAGAAAAACGGCTATAATACGCGCAAATTTTCAAAAATAAAGGCAAAATTTATGAAAAAAACTCTTATTTCTTTAGCGGCAAGCTGCATTTTTGCATTCGCAAGCGGGATAGAATTTAACACTCTGAGCGCAAATTTTTCGCAAACCGTGCAGAGCGACGATGCGAAAATCAGCTACGGCGGCGATTTTAGCGCCACGAAAGAGCACGCCGTATGGCATTACAAGACCCCTACGATAAAAAATATATTTTTTAGCTTCACAAAGGTCGTCGTAATCGAGCCCGAACTCGAGCAGGCTATCATCACGAATATCAAAGAAACGCCGAATTTAACCGCGATCCTAGCGAACGCGAAACCCAATAAAAACGGCGTTTATGAGGCGAGCTTCGACGACGTAAAATATCTCATCGAGATGAAGGGTGATCTACCGAGCAAGATCAGCTACACCGACAAAATGGACAATAAGGTCGTCATAAATCTAAGCAACGTCCGTAAAAACGCGCCGGTAAATGAGGCGATCTTCAAGCCCTCGATCCCCAAAAACTACGACATCATCACGCAGTAGGTGCGCGTGAGGCTACTTTTCGTCTGTCACGGCAACATCTGCCGCTCGCCAATGGCGCAATCCGTGATGCAAAATTTTATTAATCAAAGCAGCCTAAGTGCGCGCGTGAGCGTGGATTCTGCGGCGACGCACGCCGACGAGATCGGCTCGCCGCCCTACTACGAAACGCAGCGCGTGCTAAAAGAGCAAAAGGTGCCGCTCGTAGCGCATCGCGCCGTGCAGGTCACGCCCGCAGACTACGAGCGCTACGATCTGATACTTTGCATGGATGATGAAAATATGCACTCGCTGTGGCGAATTTTTCGCGGCAAGGATATGGCTAAGGTAAAATTTCTTTTGGAATTTAAAGAGGGAAATTTTACAGACTACACCGCGCTAAATTTTAAAGGCGCGCTAAAACAAGCCAGCTTAAATTTAAAAGGCGCCGGTTCAAATTTAACCGCCTCCGAACGCCTACAAATCGCCGATCCCTACTACACGCGCGATTTTGAGCGCTGCTACGCAGATATCAAGCGTGGCTGCGAGGGACTTTTGCGATACATTAAAAATTCAGACGGAATTTGCTAAAATTCGCGATTAAATTTTAGCGTCTTTAAAAAGGCGCGGCTTAAAGTGATAATTCAAGGAAAAATATGTTTAGGCTTTTGATCGTTCCATATCTGATAATTGAGGCATTTACGACCTATTATTTCGTAAGCGCAAACGGCTTCGCGGCGTATGCGGTGGAGATCGTCATAAGCGCGATTTTAGGCGGTTACGTCGTGGCAAATCGCTCGTGGATGGGCTTTTTTAATCTAATGAAAATCTCGCCGAAAGAAATTTTAAGCGGCGTGGGCTTCGTCGTAGGCGGCGTTTTTCTCATTGCACCTGGCATTTTCGGCGATATTTTGGGCGTTTGCATAATCACTGCGTCGTTTTACTGCGTCACCAGCGATGTGCCTAAATTTAACGCTAGCAGCGAAAATTCCGAAAAAAGAGAGCGAAAATTTTGGCGACGCAGCCACGCAAGCGACGACGTAATCGACGTAGAGGTGATCG
This sequence comes from uncultured Campylobacter sp., assembly GCF_938041645.1. GTDB lineage: Bacteria > Campylobacterota > Campylobacteria > Campylobacterales > Campylobacteraceae > Campylobacter_B. The sequence continues at coordinate 27,706 of NZ_CALIST010000033.1, forward strand.
AAGAGAATGAAATCGAGATTCGAAAAAGCATAGGAGAGGAAAAATGAAAAATTTGATCATCGCTACGCGCGGCAGCGTGCTTGCGCTGTGGCAGAGCGAGCACATCGCATCGCTGCTTGAAGCGCATGGCATCCAAGCGCAGCTAAAAAGTATGAAAACTAAAGGCGATAAAATTTTAGACACGCCGCTTGCAAAGATCGGCGGCAAGGGGCTTTTTACAAAGGAGCTTGAGGAGAGTATGCTTCGCGGCGAAGCACATATCGCCGTGCATAGTCTAAAGGACGTGCCCGTGGAGTTTCCGCAAGGACTCGTGCTAGCGGCGATCTGTGCGCGCGAGGACGCGCGCGATGCGATGATCAGTGAAAAATACTCTAAATTTGATGAGCTACCTCGCGGCGCAAAAGTCGGCACCACGAGCCTTCGCCGCAAGATGCAGCTGCTTAGCATGCGACCTGATTTAGAGGTGATCTCCTTGCGCGGCAACGTCCAAACCCGCTTGCGAAAGCTCAAAGACGGAGAATTCGACGCGATCATCTTAGCGATGGCGGGCATCAACCGATTAAATTTACGCGCCGAAGTTAGACACGTAGCGCCCTTTGAGGTCTCGCAGATGATCCCTGCGATGGGGCAAGGAGCACTCGGCATCGAGGCGGTGGACGAGCCGCAAATCCTGCGCGCGATAGAATTTCTAAAAGACGAGCGCGCGATTATCGAAACGACCGTGGAGCGGGATTTCGTCAGAGTTTTAGAGGGTGGCTGCCAGGTGCCGATCGGCATCAACGCGCGCCTTGACGGCGAAAATATCCATATCAGCGCGATCGTAGGTCTACCCGACGGCAGCGAAAGCATCCGCCAAAGCATCGTCGCGCAAAAATCGCAATACCGAAGCGTAGGCACGGAGCTCGCGCGCGCTTTTATCGAAAAGGGCGCAAAACAGCTTCTCGCGCGCGCTGAGGAGATGGCGAGCCTATAAAAACGAAATTTACGGAGTTTTAAAATTTGCAAAATTTTGAAATTTCTAGAATTTATGGACTTTTTAAATTTATAAAATTTCCAAAGGTTAAATTTTGAGCTTATTTAGATTTTTTAAAACAGCGGGATTTTCAAAAATTTTTGCCTCGCTCATACTTTGTGCAAGCTGCGCGTTAAACCTAAACGCGAGCTCTAATGAAGAGCTCGTCCGCTCGCTATTTAGCGACGCAAACTTCGATAAAAATCTTTATTTTAAAGGCGAGATGAGAAGCTATTTAAAGCGCAAATTCTACGCGGCGGATAATTATAGCGAAATCACGGTTGCTCCGCTTGGACGCAGCAGCGAATTTAGCGAGATTTTTCACGTATTTTTGGGCTCTAAAAAGAAGCACTTCGATCTTTACGTCTATACTAAAGAGGACGGGATCTACGCCGTGCGAGTTTTAGCGCAAACCGCCATTATTGAGGCTATCGTAAGCGAATATGAAAAATTTAGCGAGGCGCAAAAACGCGAATTTGAGCAAAGAACCGATGCAGATACCCTAAATTTAAAGCTAATCTTAGCGCCCGATAAAGAGCTTATGGAGTTTGGGAAACAAAACTTAGCGGCATTTGAAAAAATTTACGAGCTTTACGCCGGCGGCGAGTCCGAGCGCGCAAAGGCGGAGATCAAAAGCCTGCATCTCTCTCACGCCGAGACGGAGGGCAAAAGATTTATACTACTTATCGGCGGAATCACCGATAATTCCGTGGGCTTTTTGCGGGTGCAAGACGAGGCGGATCTGCCGCAAATGAGTCCTAGCGAGTTTATAATGATAGAAAAAATTGCGCCGAATTGGTATCTTTTTAAAACCACATAAAAAACCCTGCCACAAGCGAGTTTGAAGCTTCGCGGCGATCTAAATTTAAAAGCGTTACCCGCGCCTTAACCACACCGCCGATCAAAAATCACGCGAATTTTAAATTTAAAAAGACGATCTGTAAATTCCGCACGCCGTAAATTTTTAAAGAATTTTAAAATTTTTTGAAGTCTAAATTTAAACAAAGCGTCGCCAAAGCACGCCGCGATAAATTTAAACATGGCGGCGAAAGAGGCTTAAACATAGCGCTCAAACGATGCACCTAAAAACGCCGGTCTGGCTTAGACTTAAACTGCGCAAAGTCCACTCCCGTCGCGTCCAAAACCATCCGCGAATAAAAATAGAGGCTGTAAAATAGCTCATCGTCGTAAAAATGCTCCTCCCAGCGCTCCTCGTCATTCTCATCGCTCTGCGGCCACAGATATTTTTCCGCAAGCATATCCGAAAAGTTCGCCAGCGGCGCTGCGTGCGAGATCTTATCGGCATCATCGCAAATCTCAATCATAAACGCAAAAAATCCACTGAGCCGAGCCGCGATAAAGCCTGCCGCATCATTTTGCCGGCTTTTATCCGCATTTCTATCCGCCGCGTTCTGATTATTTCCGTCGATTTCGTCTGCCGCGGCGTTTTGATTATTTTTATTCGCGTTTTTGCCCGCAGCCGCCCGCGCCCGCATAAAGATGCGCGCCAAAAACAGCAGCGCAAAAGGGGTTACGTGCCAAAGCGTACTTTGATGCTCTATCTCGTTAAAAATCTTACTAAGCGCGCCCTGGATAGTTTTGGCGCCAAATTTCTCTCGCTCGCTCGCATCCAAGTCCTTATCTGCCGCGCTCGCTTTAAATTTACTCGCCTGGCTCGCTTTAAATTTTATCGCCGGCTATCCGCACTTTTAGATTCTGCCTCGCTGCACTTCGCCGCGTCTGTTTTAAGCTCCGTCTCTCCGCCCTTTTTAAATTTCTCCGCCTCGCTATCTGCCTTTTTAAATTTAGACTCACTCTTTTGCGCTAAATTTATGGAATTTTGCGCCGCGCCGCATCTTGCCGCATCCGTAGAATTTTGCCCGCAACCGGGTTCGCTTTTTAAATTTTGCCCTGCGCTGGACTCGGTTGTTGAATTTAACACTCTGTCTAAATTTTGCTCGCCGCCCAAGCCGCGCGCCGCATCACAAGCTTCGATTGCCCGCGCGAGTTTTTCAAAAATTTCAACAAATCCGCTCGCCCTGCCGTAAGCGGTCGTGAGCCTACTCCACGGCACGTCCTGCGCTTTTAAATTTGCGATATATTTCAAATTTTGCTCATTCATTCGCGCTCCTTGCGGATATTTTTAAATTTAAGCCCACGAGCCGCTAAAATCTGCGCTCTCGGTTCAAATTTAGCCTCTTTCGCACGCAAATTTAAACCGAGCCCAGGCGCAAATTCTACCTCGTAAGCTCCCTACTTTGCTCGATTAGATCCTCAATCTGCTCGCGCGGCACCGTATCAAGGCAGACGCTAATCCAGTGCTTTTTATTCATATGATAGGCTGCAAAAATTCCTTTTTCGTCACGCAAAATTGCCGCCAAATCGGGCGAAACTTTTAAATTTATCACGTCACTTGAGCCAGGAAGTGCGCGACCGAGCTTTTCGTTTGCAAGCCCGCGCATCAAAAGCGCAAACCACTTGCGCTTCCCTCCTGCGTGACGAAAAACCGCAAAATTCGGATATCCATCCCACAGATACTCGCCATCCGCGCCGTAGCGCTGCTTCATTAGTTTTAGGACGCTGCTGAAGTTCATTCTCGTTCCTTAATATCGATGTTTTCTTTGCGCAATCGCGCCAGCCACTCATCCAGCGTCTTTTCAAAGCCGATCCCCTTGCTTTCGTAAAATTTCGCCGCCTCGCTCATATAGGCCTGCTCGACCCAGCCGCCAAAGTCGTGCGGGTATTTGTAGTCTGCGATCTGCTTGTCGGAGTTGATGAGATAGCGCGGCGTAGGCAGCGGAGCGGCGGAGCGGACGAACTTCAAAGCGGCGTTGATGCCCAAATACGCGGCGTTTGATTTGGGGCTGTGCGCCAGATAGATCGCGCATTGCCCCAAGATAATGCGAGCCTCGGGGTAGCCGATCTTGCTGACGGCGCTTAGCGTGCTGGCGGCGATATTTAGGGCGTTTGGATTGGCATTGCCGATGTCCTCGCTAGCTAGGATCACCATCCTGCGTGCGATGAAATCCGCGCTCTCGCCCGCATCTATCAGCCTCGCGACATAATACAGCGCGGCGTCGGCGTCGCTGCCGCGTAGGCTTTTGATCATTGCGCTGGCAAGCTCGTAATGCAGATCGTCGCTGCTAACGCCCGCAGCTACGGCATTTGCACGCAGCGTGCGAAGCGTATCCAGCGTAATGGCACTGTCTGCCAAAAGCGCGAATTCCAGCAGATTTAGCATACTCCTTGCATCGCCGCTGCTGGAGTTTAGCAGGTATTTTCGCGCCTCCTCGTCCATCTCAAAGCCGATCTCGCCCTGCACCCGCGCCAAAAGCGACTCCAAATCCTCATAGCTAAGCGGTTCGAACTCAAAGATCATCGAGCGCGAGCGGATGCCGCTGCTTAGTACGAACTGCGGATTTTCCGTCGTCGCGCCGATGATGATCGCGGCGTAGTTCTCCATCGGGATGAGCAGCACCTCCTGCTGCGTCTTGCTGAGGCGGTGGATCTCGTCGATAAAAATGAGCGGCTTGATGAGCGAGCCTGCGTGCGAGGATAGAATTTTGCGGATATCTTCGACCTTCAGGCTCGTGGCGTCAAGCTCGTAAAAATCGTAATTCAGCTCGCTTGCGATCACGCGCGCCATCGTCGTTTTGCCACTGCCTGCGGCGCCGAAAAATATACTGTGCGGAATGCTGCCTGCGGCGACGAATTTTTTAAAAACCGCTACGATCTTGCCCTGCCCCGCGATTTGATCAAGGCTTTTGGGGCGAAATTTTAAGCTCAAACTCATTTTGCAACCTTAAAAATTTTGCCCCGATGATAGCGTTTTTATGATTAAATTTTGAAATTCGGCTAAATTTAAAGAGCGGTTTGGGTTTTATACGGCGAGGATTTGAAATTTATGCACGGCGCGAATTTGGAATTTTAGCCGCGAAAGCGAGCTTAAAAATTTCAGTAGGATTTTAAAATTTTGTGCCGCGCGTACGGACGGCGATTAAAATTTTGCTTCAAGAACGGATCGCGCAGATTTGGCGAGCTTGGCGGCTTTAAATTTAATGCCCTGCGTTTCGCGGTCGCACCGTCATACATAGCCCCCCTCCCCAAAAAAATCAGCTCGGCGCGTAAGATAAAATTTTAAAATTTAGCCCTATTTTGGGACTAAATTTTATCTCGCGACGAGCCGCTAAATTAGCAAATCAATAAACGCAAAATCAGCAAAGTTAAAAATCGTTTCGCTCTCATAAAATCATTGCGCAATCATTGCGACTATCGCTTCACTCGCGCAGAGAAACTATCGTATCAATTCTCGCGCCTACGTAACGCGAAAATGTAAAATATGGTCGCTCAATCGTTGCAATAACCCGCGCGATCGCGCAAAACTCGTCGTGCCAATTTCGGCGCCAGCATAAAATTTAATCTCGCGAAGCTGTACGCCAGCGTAAAATGCGTAAAATTACCGCGCTAACGCCTCACTGGCGCAAAACTGCTGTCTATTTAAAAAGCTCGGTAGAAAGATACCTCTCGCCGGTATCGCAGAGGACCGTAACGATCACTTTGCCCCTGTCTTCGGCCTTGGCGGCGATCTGTGCGGCTGCGTAAACGTTCGCACCGCTTGAGATGCCCACAAGCAAGCCCTCTTTTTGTGCCAGCTGTCTAGCTGCCGCAAACGCATCGTCGTTCTCAACGCTCAAAAAGCCGTCGATGACGCTTCTATCAAGATTATCAGGGATAAAATTTGCGCCGATGCCCTGAATTTTATGCCCGCCCGCGCTACCGCACGTAAGAAGCGGCGAGCTAGCAGGCTCCACGCCGTAGGCTTTGAGGTTTGGATTTTTAGATTTTAAAAATTTCGCCGTACCGCTGAGCGTACCACCGGTGCCAAATCCCGCGACTAAAATATCTACTTTGCCGCCGCTTTGCTCCCAAATTTCAGGTCCAGTGCTTTGAAAATGCGCCTTTGGATTGCTCGGGTTATCAAACTGGCTCGGAATGAAGCTATTTGGAGTGCTCGCAGCCAGCTCATTTGCCCTATCTACCGCGCCTTTCATTCCGAATTTCGGATCGGTCAGCTCGATTTTAGCGCCGAATGCGGCGATGAGCTTTTGGCGCTCGATACTCATCGAGCTTGGCATCGTTAAAATTAGCTTCATACCGAGCTTTGCCGCGATCATTGCAAGCCCCACGCCCGTGTTTCCGCTGGTAGGCTCTATCAAAACGCTATTTTTGTCGATCTTGCCCGAGCTTAGCGCGTCTTTTACGATCTGCCACGCGATGCGATCTTTGACCGAGTGGCTTGGATTTAAAAATTCCGCCTTGGCTAGGATAAGGGCATTTTTGCCAAACGTATTGATTCTGACTAACGGAGTATTACCTATGAGCTCCGTAACATCGTTTGCTATTTTCATATTTTTCCTTTAAATGCTGAAATTTAAATACTGGACGCTTCGCGCCATCATCTCCTCGTAGCTGCTTAGAGGCTCGTTAAATATCTCTGCCAGCTTAACGTCGAATTTCTCAAAAAACGCCCGCAGTCCGGGATCACTCATCTGAATGCTAGTCATCCGCAGATCCTTTTCAAGAGCGGTAAAAATTTCACCGAAAGTAATCTCGCTAGCATCTCTGGCTAGGTGATAACCGCCGTTTTTACCTTTGATGCTACACACTAGCTTTTCGTTTCTAAGGGTATTTAAAATTTGCTCCAAATAATTCTTAGAAACTCCCGTGCGCTCGGCGATCTCTTTTATACTTATCGGCGCTACTTCGCTAGCTTTGGCGATCTGCAAAATCGCAGCCAGCCCATAAACGCCCTTTGTGCTTAAAAGTGCCATTATTTCAGTGCCTCGCTAAGATCGGAAATCAAATCGTTCGCATCCTCTATACCCACGCTTAGGCGGATTAGGCTCGCAGGCACACCAGCGCGGTTTAGTTGCTCCTCGTTTAGCTGCGAATGCGTCGTGCTCGCAGGATGAGTGATGATCGACTTAGTATCGCCGATATTTGCTACGACAGAGAAAATTTTAACCTTGCTAACCGCCTTTAGCGCTGTTTCTTCGCTATCTACGATGAAACTCATCAGACTGCTTGCATAGCCGTTTTTAAATTTCGCTTTAATCGCGGCATTAAACGGCGAGCTTGCAAGCCCCGGATAATTGACCTGCTTTACCTTCGGATGATTTTGCAAAAATTCCGCGATCTTTAGCGCGTTTTGCGAGTGTTTTTGCATACGAAGCGGCAGTGTTTCAAGTCCCTGGATGAGCTGAAACGCGTTAAACGGCGATAGAGTCGCACCAATATCGCGAAGCAAGGACAAACGAATCCTAAGCGTATAAATATCAAAATTATCTACTAAATCCGCATAAACTAAGCCGTGGTAGCTCTCATCGGGCTCGTTGAAATGTGCGTAACGCGGATTGCCTTTGAGTTTGGAATTTAATCCTTTGCCCGAAACGATCGCACCAGCGATACTAAGACCTTGCCCACTTATGTATTTGCTAGCGCTGTGGATTACGACATCGGCGCCGTCATCAAGCGGATTGTAAAGCGCAGGGCTTGGGATCGTGTTATCCGCAATCGTTACTACGCCGTGCTTATTTGCGATTGTAGCGATTTTAGCGGTATTTGCAACCGAAATTTGAGGATTTGAAAGCGTCTCAAAAAAGATCGCTCTAGTCTTATCGTCGATTAAACCTTCCAAATTATCTGCTGTTTCGGAGTCAAAAACCCTAGCTTCGATGCCGAAACGCTTGATCGTATGCGCCAAAAGCGTAGTTGCGCCGCCGTAAATTTTCTCCGCGATGATGATATTTTCGCCCGCTGCGGCTAAATTTGCCACCGCAAAAAATATTGCCGCCTGCCCACTAGAGACCGCGATTGCGGCTTTACCATTTTCCAGCGCCGCAAGTCGCGCCTCAAAAACATCAGTAGTAGGATTTGTCAAACGCCCATAAATCGGCCCTAGATCACGCAGTGCGAAGCGATCGGCGGCCTTTTTGCTAGAACCGAAGTTAAACGCGGTGCTTTGATAAATGGGAACTGCCATCGTGCCGTAGCCTGCGACGGAGTCGTAACCGAAATGAGTTGCAAGGGTTTCTTTTTGCATTTTTATCCTTTGTAAAAAATTTGGCGAATAATAGCTAAATTTTAAAATAAAGTCAAGTATTTTTATATGATTTTAAAATGCCTATAATACAGGATTTATAGAAAAAATGTTATTAAAATATAGTTTTATAATATGCGTAATTTTACCAAAATTTCGAATTTTGCTATAATGCGCGCTTTAATTAAGGAAAAATTATGCAAATCAAAGAAAAAGATGAGCGCGTTAAATATATCCGCGCGTTAGAACGCTTCGTAAAATCCGCCGTAGCACTGCTAAAGCGCGAGGATTTCGACGCAGAGCTTTTTGCGAAGCGAATAGCTAAAAACTACGAAATTTTATCTAAAGCGGCCGCCGTAAATTTAGATAGTCCCTACACTAAGGCGCTTGAGAGCTTTGCTAAAAACGTCCTTGATGCTAGCGAGGCAGGACAGATCAGCGATGCCGCGTTTAGATCAGCGCTACAGCATGAAGCAAACGCTCTGCAAAAGCTCAAAAATAATAAGAGTTACAAAAAAGACAAGCACAAAATCGATTTTTTAAAGGATTATTAGATGAAAACCGTGATTTTTGATATGGATGGCACGCTGCTTGACTCCTCGCGCGCGATCGAAATCAGCGTCAATAACACTCGCCGCGAGCTCTACAGTCTAGCACCGCTGCAAAAGAATTTCATCGTCCGCACCATCAACGATCCAAGCAAAAACGCCTTTTTGGAATTTTACGGCAAAACCGAAGCAAGCGCTGAAGAGCTTGCTTTTTTCGAGAAGGAATTCGTAAGCAATTACCGCGATTTCGCCGTGCTTTACGAAGGTATCGAAGATCTTTTGCACTCATGCAAAAAAGCAGGATTTTTTCTTGCAGTCGCCTCCAATGCGCCTTCCTATACCCTAAGTGCGATCTTAGAAAAAACGGGGGTGCGCAGGCTATTTGATCTGGTCGTAGGCGCGAACGAGCAGATGCCATCAAAACCCAACCCTGCGATGCTGCTACACGTAATCGCGCGCTCACCGCACAAAAACGCGATTTTTTTAGGTGATAGCAAAAAAGATGAGCTAGCCGCACTCCGCGGCGCAGAATTCTTACAAAATTTAGAATTTCAAGGTGGCAATGACGGCGAGAGCTTAAATGCTAGCCGTGGCACTAATAGAAAGAATTTCAGCGCTAGCAGCGGAAGCTTAAGCTCTTGCGGCGAAAATCTTAACGCAGATGAAAAATTCCGCCCTAACGACTCGGACGCTGGCGAGGCGGCAACCCTAAGCTTTAAAGGCGCCAGAATTTCCGCAAAAGCAGAAGCGACAAAGGAGGCACAAGCTGCTGCAGCGCGATGCTTTCAGGCAAACTTGGCAGATCTAAGAAGCGCAAAACTTGAGTATTTGCAGGTATGCTGGGGGTTTGGCGAGCCTAGCGAACTAAGTCGCAATGCCCTAAGCATCACGCAAGCGCGCGAAATCATCGGCGGAATTTAAAGTAGCCTGGCTTTTGAGGCATAGCTAATTAAAAGTAGTATTGTAGCAGGGTAAAATCACGCTTAGGCTCTTAAACCGGAGCGAATTCCATCTTCGCGTGCAACGCAAGCGAAATTAAAATTTAAAAATGATCCTTGCGCGAAAAATTCCACTAGCACGAGAAACCGGGATTTCATCTGCGCGAGTGGAATTTAAAATTTTAAAAGTAGCTTTTGTAGTGCGCGATTTTATCTGCGTGAAAAATGAAATTCTATCTGTAAAAGGTGACGAAATTTTAAAATTTAAAGACGCCCTCTCGCGGCTTAATTTAAAATTTGCCTCGAAAGCCAGACTTAAAATTTAATGTCAAACGCGATTTTAGCATTCTACCGCATCCATGAAATTTCAAATTCTCGCAAAGCGGCGGAATTTTAAAATTTTAAAAAGCCTGATCTGTGTTATGCACACGATTAGATTTTGTGAGAATAGAATTTATCCGCCACGCAGAAATCAAAATTTTACCGCACAAGCAAAGCGAAAACTATCTCCGCCTGCGCGAAATTCAAGAATTTTAGCGCTCAAGCCAAGCGGAATTCTATCCACTCAATCGAAATCTAAAATTTCACTCGCGCCACAAAATTTTAAAATTTCCGCAAAAAATCAAGCCGCTTATCTGTAAATTTAAAATTCCACCTATCTGCAAAGCTTTGCGTTTAATCCGCCACGCGACCAAGATTAAATTTTTAAATTCCGCTCGCTCTGCCTATCTCGCAAACAAGTAAAATTTTAAAATTGCGAAATCTAAAAGCCCAAAATCCACGCTTAAGCTTAAAATTTACCGCACGCAAGCGCAAAATATGCGCAATCGCTCCTGTTTAAAACCCCCGATAGTTTGCCGCGCCCTAACCTAAATTAAATTTTACATTTGCTATAATCGCGAAATTTTAAGGAAGGTAAATGGATATTTTTGAAGGCAGCCCAAGAGAGAAATTTTTTGAAATTTTATCCGCTGCAAGCCCTACTTTGGTGCAAAACGAAATCGAAGAAGCTCTAATCCGCCTCATCGCCTGTGAGCGGCTCTGCGAAGCGCGCGGCATTAGCGAGCGCGAGATCGAAAGCTTCATCGCGCAGCAGGATCTACAAGACGAGCTAAACGACAAATTTTTGCAAATAAGCGGAAATATCCTAAGTAACGACGAGTAAAATGCTAGATCAAATTGATTTAATTATGAAAAGCTTCATCGCAGACTGCGGCTACGAGCCCGCTAACGAGATGTTTGATAGGCTAAGCCCCGGCAAAAAACTGCGCTCCAAACTGCTACTAAACATCGCGCAAAAAGATGAAAAATCGCTGCGTCTGTGCGCGATCATCGAGCTCATTCAAGCCGCAAGCCTGCTGCACGACGATGTCATCGACGAAAGCTCGGTGCGCCGCGGCAAACCCTCGATCAACGCCACTTACGGCTCCAAAAACGCCGTGATGCTGGGCGACATACTCTATTCCAAGGCGTATTTTGAGCTTAGCAAATTTGAAAGCCGCATCGCCGCCGCGCTTTCACTCGCCGTCACGAAACTAGCCGTGGGCGAGCTGATGGACGTGAGCTTAAGCAATGATTTCAACGACGATGCGAGCAAATATCTGCAAATGATCTATCTAAAAACCTCCGCTTTGATCGAAGAAGTCGCGCGCTGCGGGGCGTTTTTAAAATTCGGCGGCGCAGAAAATCGTGGCGAAATTTCAGATATTAACGGCGCAAAAAACGAGGACAGGAATCCAAAAGCCGCGAAAGATCACGATAAAATTTCAAGCGCGAGCGCAAAATTCGGCGAATACGGCAAAAACCTTGGGCTTGCGTTTCAGATCATCGACGATATTTTAGACGTCACGCAAAGCTCAGAAGCGCTCGGTAAGCCGAGCCTGAGCGATTTTGCGGAGGGTAAAACCACCCTGCCCTACATCTATTTATACGAAAATTTAGATGATTCCGAGCGGCAAAAGCTAAAATCGTTTTTTAAAAAGCAGTTGCGCGAGAGCGAAATTTCATGGATCAAAGCGAAGCTTAGCGAGCACGGCATCATCGAGCGCTGTATAAACGAAGCTCGTGCCTACGGGCAAAAGGCGCTCGAAGCCGTGGCGGAATTTAAAAACGACAAGCTGGAGCAAATCGTGCGAGATATGATAGATAGGGAGTTTTGATGGCGTATATGAGCGTGAGCTTCACCCACAAAAACACGGATATCACGGTTCGCGAGAAACTTTCGTTTTCAAACGATGTGCGCAAGAAAGAAATTTTGCGCCTTTTGGCTTCAAACTCCGCGATAGAGGAGTGTTTGGTGCTAAGCACTTGTAACCGCGTAGAAATTTTTACCGTCGTAAGCGACTTTGATGAAGCGCAAAAGTTCGTGCTTTTGGCACTTTCGCGCATTAGCGACGTGAGCTACGACGAGCTAGCCGAGCGTGCCGATATTTACGAAGATTACGGCGCGATACACCACCTTTTCGCCGTCGCAGCCTCTCTTGATAGCCTCGTAGTGGGCGAAACTCAGATCGTAGGCCAGCTCAAAGACGCCTATAAATTCGCGATGCAAAACGCTCGCGCCGGCGCGCAGATCGCAAGAGCGATAGATGAAGCGCTAAAGTGCGCGGCGCGCATCCGCAACCAAACCGAAATTTCAAAAAATCCGATCTCGGTCTCAAGCGTCGCCGTGGCAATGGCAAAGGATAGACTGGGCTCCTTGCAGGGCGCGGACGCCGTGGTAGTGGGCGCGGGAGAGATGAGCGAGCTAGCGTGCAAACACCTGCTCGCAAACGGCGCTAATATCACGATCTTAAATCGAAATTTAGCCGGCGCGCGAAGGCTGGCGGATTCTTTGATCAGCGCGGAGTCCGGCGCAAATTCGGAAAATAGTGCGGATTTAAATCGCGCGGATGTTAATCTAAATAACGCAAGTGCGAACTGTGGCGTAAATTTAGACGCCGGCGCAGATTTAAACTGCGCGGAAGCTGGCTCAAACGGCGACGCGAGCAGCTGCGCGGCTACGAATAAAATTTCTACGACGGGCAGCCGTGCGAGCTTCGATAACGCGAGCGGCGCAAATTTAAGAGGCGGCGCAAATGGCTACGCGGCTCGCATCAAGACCGACGCGCTGGATAATCTCAAAAAATATCTAAACGTAAATAGCCTATTTTTCAGCGCTACGGGCTCGCAAGAGCCGATCATTACCGATAGCTTGCTTGAGCCCAAAAGCTTTAAGCGATATTTTTTCGATATAGCCGTGCCGCGCGACGTAGAGCTTAGCCAGAGCGAGGACGTCGAGGTTTACAGCGTCGATGATCTGGAAGAGATCGTAAAGAAAAATTTGATCCTTCGCGAGGAGCAGGCGCAGATCGCTTACTCCATCGTGGCGAAATGCACGAATGAATTTTTCAAATGGCTCAAGGCAGCGGCATCCACGCCGATCATCAAGGCTTTGCGCCAAAACGCTAAACAAGTAGCCGAGCTAGAGCTAGCCAAGGCGCTTAAAAAGGGCTATCTAAAGCACAGCGATGCGGAGGAGGCGCGCAGGCTGATCCATCAGGTTTTTAAAGCGTTTCTGCATGCTCCGACGGTAAATTTAAAAAACCTCGGCGACGCAGATAATGCCGATAACGCGGTAAACGCGCTGGTCGAAATTTTTGAACTGCAAGAAAGCTACGAAAAATTTTTAAATCAAGAAAATGAGAAAAAGGACAGACAGAATGAAATTTAGCAAGCTTTTCGCTCCGAGCCTAAAAGAGGCTCCCAGAGACGCGGTACTACCTAGCCACGCGCTTTTGATCCGCGCGGGATTTATCGAGCAGCTGGGCAGCGGGCTTTATAATTTTTTGCCGCTAGGAAAGATAGTGCTAGAGCGGATCTGCACCGTCATCAGGCAGGAGATGGACGCTGCGGGCGCGCAAGAGGTTTCTTTTAGCGTCGTGACGTCCGCTGATGCGTGGAAAAAAAGCGGTCGCTACGCCAAATACGGCAAGGAGCTGTTGCGCTTCAAAGACCGCAAGGATAACGACTTCGTGCTAAGCCCTACCAACGAGGAGGCGGCGGTTTTGATGGTAGCGGATAAGATCACGAGCTACAAGCAGCTGCCGCTAAATATCTATCAGATCAATACGAAATTCCGCGACGAGGCGCGCCCTCGCTTCGGGCTTCTGCGCGGACGCGAGTTTACGATGAAGGATGCTTATAGCTTCCACGCAGACGCTGCGGATATGAAGCGCGAGTTTGAGGTGATGAGGCAGGCGTACTCGCGGATTTTTACGCGACTTGGGTTAAATTTTCGCGCGGTCGATGCGGACAGCGGCGCGATCGGCGGCAGCGGCAGCAAAGAGTTTATGGTGCTAGCGGATAACGGCGAGGACGATATCGTCGTGTGTAAGCGCTGCGAGTATGCCGCAAACATCGAGGCTGCGCGCCGCGCGCCCAAAACCACGAACGCCGCCGCGCCCGAAACCGATGGCATGATGAAATTTAAAACTCCCGCGATGAAAACGATCGATGCGGTGGCGGAATTTTTCAAAGTGGATAAATTCTACACCATCAAGGCGGTGATCAAAAAAGCGCTATACGAGGATCGCAGCGAGATCATAGCGTTTTTTATCCGCGGCTGCGACGAGCTGCAAGAGACCAAGGCGCAAAATGCCGCAGGCGCGCTTGAGCTAGTCGATGCCAGCGAAGATGAAATCGCGCGAGCTGGCTTTACGGCGGGCTTTTGCGGACCTTTCGGGCTCGGCGAGGGAGCGAAATTTTATATCGACGCCGAGCTAAAAGGAGCGCGCAATATGATCGCGGGCGCGAACGAGCCGGATTACCACTACGTTGGTGCAAGCGTGATAAATTTTAACGAATCGCGCTTTGTGGATCTCGCGGCCGTGGGCGCAGGCGATGCGTGCCCATGCTGCAGCGGCGAGCTTGGCATCACAAAAGGCATCGAGGTGGGTCATATCTTTCAGCTCGGTACGCGCTATTCCGAGCCGATGGGAGCGCGATTTTTGGACGCAAACGGCAAGGCACAGCCGTTTTTTATGGGCTGCTACGGTATCGGCGCAAGCCGTCTCATCGCCGTGGCGATCGAAAGCAGCCACGACGAGCGAGGCTGCGTGTGGCCGCGCGAGCTGGCGCCTTTCGAGCTTGAGATCATCATCTCAAATCACAAAGACGCGGCTGCGGTAGAATTTGCCGAGAAACTATACGAGCAGTGCCGCGAGCGTGGCATCCGCGTGCTACTCGATGATCGCGCGGAGCGCTTCGGCGTGAAGATGAACGACTTTGAGCTAATGGGCTTTCCGTATGCGGTGCTCGCGGGCAAAGCCCTAGCGGAGGGAAGCGTCGAGTTTATCACCCGTGCAGGTCTAAAGCGGCAGAGCGTAAGCACGGATGAAATTTTAAAGCTTATCGAGAAAAAATTAGCCGAGAAAAATTAGTAAGCGTATGGAATTTAGCCCTAAATTTGGGCTAAATTTTGCCGCCATATTTGAAAATTTGCGAGCCGCTTTTGCGGCTACGGCGGATTTATTTTGCTGGCTCTATCCTGATCTGCCCGTCTTTTGCGACCAAGCTCACATCGCCATCTATCACGCCTAGACGCACGATGCCCTCGTAATAGGGCTGATAGCCGTAGTAGATGACGAAGTTATTCCACGGAGCAAAGTACGAGATCTCGCCTTTTTTGCCATCGCATCCTTTTGGCTCGCCGCTTACGTCAAGCGGTTTTGGCAGTTTGGCGACCTTTTCGTGTCCGCCGTAGTCGCTTAAATTTAGCGTTAGCGGTAGCTGTGCGGCAAAGCTCCTAGCCACCGCCGTGTCGTCTACGACAGCAGTGGCTTCGCCGCTAGAGCTTTTTAAAACTATCTTTAAATTACGCATTTTCTCCCCAGCCACTAAATTTAGCCCTGCAAAAAGCATAAAGATGGCTAAAATTTTTCTCATTTTTACCTTCCTTATCTCTCGAATTTACCCCTGCAAAGCGCAGGGGCTGCTTGTTTATTTCAAATTTGCTTTGAAAAATTCCTCAAATTTATCGTATGGGATCTTGTTGTTTTTATTGTCATATAGATCTGTGTGCACGGCGCCAGGGACGATAACTAGCTCTTTATTTTTGTTGCCAAGCGATTTAAAAGCGTCTTCGCTAAAGTATCTTGAGTGCGCCTTTTCGCCAGCTACGATAAGAGTCGGAGTTCTCATCTCGCTTGCGTAAGCAAGGATCGGCATATTTGTAAGCGAGATAAGATTTGTAACGATCCAGCCGCTCTCTCCGCTGTTTGAATTTACAGAGCGTTTGTGATATCCGCGCGGCGTGCGGTAAAAGTCCGCATATTCAGCTATAAACTGTGGCGTGCTTGCGTCTATCTTTTTTGGATCAACGTTTATCGCACCAGTAAGTGCCGGTTTGCCATTTTTAGCATCGACCCAGCGTTGCTCGGCTAGCTTCTTTTTATTTTCATATCTCTCATCCACGCCTATGCTATCGTTGTAGCCTTTTGCTGCCACTCGCGTTATATCATACATCGTGCTGGTTGCAACTGCCTTTATGCGAGGATCGCTAAGAGCTGCATTTAGATTAGAGCAAAACCGCCAAAGCCGCATACGCCTAAAATGCCGATACGTTCGCGATCTACATTGTCTTGAAGCCCTAGAAAATCAACCGCCGCGCTAAAATCATCGGTATTTATCTCTGGGCTTGCTAAATTCCTCGGCACGCCGCCGCTCTCGCCTGTGTAGCTTGGATCAAAGGCAAGCGTGATAAAACCGCGCTCAGCTAGCGTTTGCGCATAAAGTCCGCTTGATTGTTCCTTTACCGCGCCAAAAGGCCCGCTAACTGCGATTGCAGCTGCTTTGCCTTTTAAATTTTTAGGCGTATAAAGATCGCCTACTAGCTCCACGCCGTAGCGATTTTTAAATTTGACTTTCTTGTGATCTACCTTATCGCTTTTGGCGAAAATTTTATCCCACTCGCTAACCATAGAAACCGCCTCTAGCGGTGATTTTGCCACGTTTGCACCTGCCATTGCATTGCCTACTAAAATAAAACTTGACGCTATAAGCGCCGCCGCAAATTTCTTAAGATACATCTTTGTCCTTTCGGTTTTGATTTAGCTTTACAAGCTGTTTTGTAATGTGCATTCTAGCAGGGTTTTAAATTTTGCGTTAGAACGATCCTCCAAATTTCATGCCTAATTCTGCAAAATTTCTAAAAAGGAGCATAATTTCATAAAATTTGAGGCGGAGAGCAAGATGAGTGAGCTAAATTTACTAAAAGAGCAGACAAAAGAGTTTTTACTAAATAGATACGGCGTAAACGGCCTTGTTCAAAGCGACATCGACTCGCTTGATTTTTACATCAGTGAAAAGACGCATGATTTTATCAATGTCATCTACAACCCGTCTTTGTGTATTATCTTGCAGGGGGCAAAGTCGGTGGGCTTTGGCGATGAGATGAGCGGATACAACGAGCAAAGGTATCTGCTCACATCTACATATATGCCTCTAAGAGTGAGCCTAACCGACGCCTCAAAAGAGAGGCCATATATCTCGCTTACCCTTAATTTTAGCATGGATGAAATTTATGAAGTGCTAAAAAACGTCGAGATAAAAGAAGATAACATGCAAAAGAGCCAAAAGGGGGTATTTTTCGGCGATCTTACGGAGGAGATACTAGAGCCTATTTTGAGGTTTGTTTGGTTGCTAGAAAAGCCGAAAGAGAAGATCAAATTTCTCTCAGATCTTGCTAAAAAAGAGATACTTTACACCCTTGTAACAAGCGATAAAAGCGGCTACTTTTTAAATAAATTTGCTATGCAAGGAAGCGTTTCTAATAAAATTTTGCATGCCGTCGCAAAGATAAAAAACGAATTTTCGCAAAAGCTAAATATGAAAGAGGTCGCGCGCGCTTGCGATATGAGCGAGTCGTCGTTCTATCATAACTTCAAAATCGTAACCTCGCTAAGTCCTATCGCTTTTCAAAAAAAGATCCGCCTAGAAGAGGCAAAAAATCTGCTCGCGACTAAAAATATCAGCGTTGCGCAGGCCGCCTTTGACGTAGGATACGAGAGCGCGTCGCAGTTTAGCCGCGAATACACCAGGATGTTTGGCGTACCGCCTAAAATTCACAGCGAAATTCTACGCTCCGGCGTGGCGTGAGTTTAAATTTAGATCAAATTTAACGGCACAAAGGGCAGGGTAAAATTTCTACTGTCTAGCTTATAAATTTGCGCTAAAGTCTGCTTAAATTTAGCCGAAAACCCTTTTTAAATGCGCTTCGTAATCCCTCATAAAGCGCTCCATATCGGGATTTTTAATGACGTCGTTGCACATAAAAGTAGGCAGCCTTTTCGTGCCTAAAAATTCATTTGCCTTATGAAAATGCAAATAAACGCCGTCCACGCCCACGCCCTCGAAAAAATCGCCCGGCTTCTCAAACGCCTGAAGCGGAGCATTCCAAGTAACGCTTAGCATGTGCGATTTGCCCTTTATCAGCCCGCCTGTGCCGTATCCGTCGTTTGGACTCGCGCTGTGCCGCCCGTCGTTTGCCACTATCTTGCCTATGCCGCCCATAAACACCTCGTCCACGTATTTTTTGACTAGCCAAGGCTCGCCCATCCACCACGCGGGCATCTGCCAGATCACAGCATCCATCCATAGAAATTTTTCTACCTCGCCCTCTATATCGTAGCCCTCATGTATCGTAGTTTCGCGCGTTTCGTGCCCTAGGGCTTGTAGCGTTTTTTTGGCTAACTCGTGCAAAGTTTTGTTTAGCTTGCCGCCTTTGCCGTTAAAAGGTGCCCCACCGTTAATAAGTAGTATTTTCATTTTGATCCTTTGATTAAATTTATTCGTTAGCGACTCACCGCGCCTAAGTTCAAATTCCACCTCGCAGCCCTATGCGAAAATATAAGCGTAAATTTTATGAAGCGTTTAATTACTAAATTTTGCTTTCACGCCGCAGTTTACCGCCCTAAAATTTCAAATTTATCGCCGTGCACCGCGATCGCTTCGGCGTTATTTATCGGCGCCAAATTTAGCTTGCCGCCGTAAGCTTTTAAAATTTTAGCCGTGCTTTGCACGAAAGGCTCCTCGCCGTAGTGCACTACTGGATAGAATTTAACAAGATCTAGCCCGGTTTGCGCTGATACTAATTCACTACCACTCGCATCATCCATCATGGCTGCGTACTCCACGCTGGGAGCTGCGATCATAGCGCCAGCCGACTCGCCCACATACACGAGCTCGCCGCTTCGGACGCGCTCGGCAATCAGACCTGCGAGATCCTTCTTTTTAAGCTCGCGCAAAAGATAAAAGGTGTTGCCGCCGCTTACGTAAAGCACCTGCGCTGCGCCGATCTTTGCCTTCGCTTCGGTCTCGCTCGCTTTTGAAACGTCTAAAATTTGAACCTCAAAGCCCATTTTAGCAAACGCCTCTTTCGCCTCGTCCACGTAGTCTCGGTACTCCTCTATGTTTGCCGCAGTCGGGATAAAAAGCACCTCTTTGGCGCGGATATTTTGCCTCGCATAGTCCTCAAAAAGCGTCGCCGCACCCGCAAAATAGGAACATAAAAACATCTCTATCATAGTTTTTCCTTTAATTAAATTTGCGCTGATTTAAAGCGCTCGTAAAGCTCGGGCGTCATGACTGCGAGCAATGCGACCCAAACTAGCAGAGTAAATTCTACCGCGCCCACAAAGCAAGCGCACGACAAAAAACGGCGCGGGCGGAATTCTGTCGATAAAAGGGCAAAATTTACCGCCGCAGCAGTTTGCAAACTATGCAAAAACCGAACGCAGCGCAAATCACTCCACAATCGCCAACTGCCTGGCGATTTCAAACTTCACTGAAACGACGCGAGCCTGCTAGATTAAGCTGGCTAGAGGAGTCGATCAGAGCGAACGATCAAAATGATCAAATTAAGCCGATCAATCTAACCGATCAAAGCAAGTTAGCTAAGGCAAAACGGCTAGTGCTTTTTATCTCTAAAAAATCTAACGATCTTAGCCTGCAGCTTGAACCACTCGCTAAGCTCCATTATAGGCTGTCCCGCATAGTTTTTACCGCCCGCTAAGTCCTTGCTTATGCCGCCGCGCGCCGCGATCTGAGTGAAATCGCCCACGCTTACGTGCCCGCCGCTGCCGCTCTGTCCGCCCATCACGACGTTGCGCCCGAGCGTCGTCGAGCCCGCAAGCCCCACCTGAGAGACGATGAGGCAGTTTTGCCCTAGCTCGCAGTTGTGCCCGATCTGAACGAGATTGTCGATCTTGCTGCCGCGCTTAACGATCGTCGAGCCGAATACCGCGCGATCGATCGTCGTGCATGCGCCGATCTCGACCTCGTCTTGCAGTACGACGTTGCCGTTATGATAAATTTTAACGTGCTCGCCCGTTTTGGTGTGCGCGTAGCCGAAGCCGTCGCTTCCGATGACGGCGTTTGCGTGGATTATGCAGCGCTCGCCGATGATCGTGTCATTGTAGATGACGGCGTTTGCGTGGATTATGCAGCCGCTTCCGATATGCACGTCATCACCGATATACGCGCCGCTTAAAATGACGCAATCCTCGCCGATCGTGGAATTTACGCCGATATGCACGATCTGCCCGATCTGCGCGCTGGCGGCAATCTTTGCGGGCGCGCCGCTGCGAATGAGGGGCTTGGCAAAATGCGCGCTTAAGATCGCAAAGGCTAGATGCGGGTTTTCGCACTCCAGCGCTCGCACGCCGTTTGGAACTGCGGTGCCGCACTTTACCAATACGGCGGCCGCTTTGGTGGCGAATAAAAATTTCTCGTTTTTGTCGCTGTCGCAGTAGCTTAGCTCGCTTTGCCTTGCGTTTTGAAGCGAATTTATCGCAGTAATCTCCGCATCCGCTCCGCTAAGCTCTATGTTTAAAATTTCGGCAATTTTTGATAATTTCATTTGCGCTCCTTTGATTAAATTTTTATCGCCGCTTACATATCCAGCGCGACGCTGCCGCCGCGGACGATGTCGATCGGATTGTATTTTTTTATCGTCTTTAAAAATCCGTCGATGCGGTCTGCGTCGTCACACGCCATAATGACGATCTTGCTGTCGTCGCTGTTTGCGATGCTGCCGTTGTAGGCTTTTAAAACGGCATCGAGCCCCGCTAAATTTTCGCCCAGCGCGATCTTTACCAAAACCATCTCCTTTTCGACGAATTTTGCATCATCGATGACCTTGTAGACGGGGATCAGCTTATGAAGCTGCTTAGTAATCTGCTCTATAACGCGCTCGTCGCCCGAAGTGACGATGCTAAGGCGCGATAGACCGGTGTTTGGGATCGGCGCAACAGTGAGGGTGTCGATATTATAGCCGCGCCCCGCGAAAAGCCCCGAGATCCGCGACAAAACGCCGTGCTCATCAGTAACGACGACCGAGATTATTCTTCTTATGCTATTCATCCTACGACTCCTGCTCAAAAATCATATTATAAAGCGCGCCGCCTGCGGGCACCATCGGCCAGACGTTTTCGAAACGATCGATCTTAGCCTCGATGATGCTTACTTTCTTACTCGCAAGAGCCTGCTTCAGCGCATCTTCAAATTCCGCTTTGGTGCTAACACTAAAGCCCACGCCGCCGAAGCCCTCGACAAGCTTTACAAAATCAGGTTGCGAGCTAAGATCGGTCGATGAGAAACGCTGCCCGTAAAATAGGCTCTGCCACTGCCGCACCATGCCCAAGAAATTGTTGTTTAAGACGATATTTACGACGTTTAGACCGCTCGCGCTCGCAGTCATCAGCTCTTGGATATTCATCAAAATCGAGCCGTCGCCGCTGAAATTTATAACGGGTCTATCTCCCGCATAAGCCTTCGCGCCCAATGCCGCGGGCAGGCCGTATCCCATCGTACCCTGCCCTCCGCTACTTAGCAGAGTGCGCGGCTTGCAAAACGGATAAAACTGCGCGACCCACATCTGATGCTGCCCCACGTCCGTAGCAATAATAGCGTCCTCGCCCGCGATTTTTGCGGTACTTTGTATAACCCACTGCGGCTTTAAAATTTCATCGCTGTCGTTAAATTTAAGCGGGTGAATTTCATCGTATTTGCGGATGAGCTCGCGCCACTGCTCGAAATTTTTAGGGCTGACCTCGCTTCTAATGCGCGGCAGCATCTCCTCTAGCACCGACTTCACGTCGCCCACGATCGGATAATCCGCGTTTATAATCTTTGAGATCGAGCTAGGATCGATATCGACGTGGATGATCTTTGCGTTTTTGCCGAATTCGCTAAGCTTGCCGGTGACGCGATCGTCAAATCTCGCGCCCAGGCAAATTATCAGATCCGACTCGCTAAGCGCCATATTTGCGGCGTAGCTGCCATGCATTCCTACCATGCCGAGGCGGTTTTTATCATCGCTTCGCATAGCCCCTAGTGCCATAAGGGTTTCAACGACCGGGATCTGCGCAAACTCGCTAAGCTCGCGCACCAACTCGCTTGCGCCCGCGCTGATAATGCCGCCTCCGATGTAAAGAATAGGCTTTTTGCAGCTTGCGATTAGCTCGACGGCTTTTTTGATCTGTTTAGCGTTGCCCTTATAATTCGGCTTGTAAGTCTGCATCTTGATTTCGCTAGGATATTCAAAAATGCCTAGCTTTGCCGTCACGTCCTTCGGCACATCGACATGCACGGGCCCCGGTCTGCCGCTGCGAGCGATATAAAAAGCCTCTTTTAAAATTCTAGGCAGCTCTTCGATCGTTTTTACCAGATAGTTGTGCTTGACGCAGGGGCGTGAAATTCCGATCGCATCGATCTCTTGAAAGGCGTCGGTACCGATGAGCGAGGTCGCCACCTGTCCGCTGATAAGCACGATCGGGATACTGTCACTATACGCCGTAGCAAGCCCCGTAAGCGCGTTTGTAAATCCAGGACCGCTTGTGACGAACGCCACGCCGACCTTGCCGCTAGCGCGCGCGTATCCGTCCGCAGCCATCGCTGCGGCCTGCTCGTGGCGCACCAAAATGTGTCTGAAGTATTTTTGTTTGTAAATTTCATCGTATATGTTCAGCGCCGCGCCGCCGGGATAGCCGAAAACAACCTCGACCCCCTCCTGCCGCAACGCCTCCACGATCATCTGCGATCCGCTAATTTCTTTCATACGCCCATCCTGTTTAGTTGGAATAATTTTGTGATTATATTATTTTGTAAATTAAATTTCACGAATTTAAGGCGCTAAATCGGGTCGAATTTCAAATTTAATAGCGGCGTAGACGAAGCAAAATTTTGGAATTTAGCGAGAGTGGAAAAGGCAAATTTAAAATTTAGTCATAAATTTAAAACGGACGGGATGTTCGGATTTAAAATTTTAAAGTGCAGATTTTATCTTGACAAAACACAGCGCATCAGTTTTAACATAGAATTTTAGATTGAAATTTTACCACGCTAGGCTCGATTAAATTTACAAAATTCTTTGAAATTTTATCGTAGCGCAGAGCGATGCCAGCGTAAATTTTAAATTCCATCGCTACAAAATTTTAAAATTTAGCCGTAAATTTAGGGCGGGCGGAATCTCGATTATAAAATTCTAAAATTCCGCCCACGTAAAATTAAATTTTAAAACCCTCTATCTACCTGCACGCCTACGCCTACGCTAGCGCAGTTACCGCTTTGCGGATCGCAGTCGCCGAAGCTTGTGACGCTGCTGGATCTTTTCGAGCGGATCGTTCCCATATGCATAGGCACCGGCATGTTACGGCGCGAGCTTCCGCCGATTTCGCTATCGCTCATACTATTAGAACTTCTCTTGCGAGAATAATCATCGCGCGGAGGTGGCGGTGGCGGAGGAGGTGGTTTTATACCTCCCGGAGGTGGTGGCATACCGCCAGGAGGTGGGGGAGGAGGCGGCATCATGCCGCCGTGCCTACCATATCCTCGCGGAGGAGGTGGCGGTAAAGTGCCGGTTTCTGTGATCGTGATGCCATTGCCGTAATTTTCAACGCGTCTGTAAGTAGAGCCTCCGTAAACCGTGCGGGTGCGGGTCTTTTCGACCACGACTATATCGCGCTCAGGCTGCACCGGCTGCTGCACATTAGCTCTAGGCGATATTTCAAAGCTCTTCTGCAATTTGGCGGTATCGTAACTTGCAAAGCCGTTGATGCCCTTTAGCTCATCTGCACTTGAAATTTCGCGCTTTTGGCGGTATTGCATAAGCATATCCGCCCTACCCGCATCAAGTCCGCCGATCGTCATCAGCTCATAGCGACTAGCTTCATTTATGTTGATTTTCGCCGCGGCGAGGCTCACTAAAAGAGCCAAAATCACTAAATTTTTCATGTGCGCTCCTTTGTTGGAAGTTACCAAATTCTAAACCCTCACGATAAATCTTTGATTAACACGCAAGCAAAATTTTGCTACAATTGCCTATCTTATTTCAAAAGGATCAACCGATGAACGGAATTTTGCTCCTATGCGACGAACCAGCCGCCTACCAATCCGAGCTAAAAAAACTAGATAAAATTTTATCCATGAGCTTTCACAACGTTTTGCAACTTTGCATCGCTGGCGATAATGCCCTTTTTAGCAGGAGCGAACTTGAAAAAGCGCTCGCAAACGGGCAAGATGAGCGCGTGCGAAAGGCGGCGATAGAGCGCTTCGCACAAATTTTAGAGCAGTGTAATTTTGTGCTGGTTCGCGGCGTAGCGGGAGCTGATCTGCGCGAGCTAAATTTACAAATCGCAAAGGATCTAAATATCCCTGTTTGCGGATTTTATCCTAACGAAATTGCCGCGCGCATCGGCACGCGCTTGATCACCGCAGCAAAAGCGGTAAGCTTTGCCAGCATATATGAGGATAAAATTTCATTTTCCGTGCTAAGATCTGCACAAGAGGGTGCAAATTCTAAAAAATCGGAGCTTTGCGGTAAAAATTCCGCCTGCGAAAAGGGCGCAAAATTTCACGACGAAAATTCCGCTTGCCAAAGCGGCGCGATAGAACTTGATAAAGTCGTTGCCGACAAAAGCTACTTCACGGACGCCGCAAACTCCACGCGCTGTGAAATTCTAACCCCATTGAAATTTGAAAGCAAGCTCTACGCCAAGGCTCGCGCGAACGTTAAAACCGTCGTGCTTCCAGAAAGCGATGACGAGAGAATTCTGCGCGCGGCTGCGATCATTAAGCAAAGCGGAGCGGCAAATTTGATCCTTCTGGGGCGCGAGGATGAAGTGCAAAAAAGCGCAAGCAAGCTAGGTCTCGATCTAAGCGGCGTTAAAATTTTAGATCCGCAGACGGATGCGAGCTTAGAAAAATTTGCGCGCGATCTATATGAGCTTCGCAAGGCAAAGGGCATGAGCGAGGCGCAGGCGCGCGATTTAGTGCGCGATCGCACCTACTTCGGCACGATGCTCGTGTATGAGGGGCTAGCCGATGCGATGGTAAGCGGTGCCAGCACGACTACTGCGGAGACGATCCGCCCCGCGCTTCAGATCATCAAGACCAAGCCGGGCATCGCAACCGTTAGCGGCGCGTTTATAATGTGCCTGGATACGCAGGCTCTGCTTTTTGCCGACTGCGCCGTAGCGCCGAGCCCGAGCGCGGAATATCTGGCGGGTATCGCGATCTCAAGCGCCGCGACCGCAAAGGCGTTCGGGTTTGAGCCGCGTGTGGCGATGTTAAGCTACTCCAGCGGCGATAGCGGCAGCGGCGATAGCGTGGAATTTATCAAAACGGCGACACAAAAAGCACGCGAAAAGGCGCCCGAGCTTCTTATCGACGGACCGCTACAATTCGATGCTGCGGTCGATCCGGCGGTTGCCAAGAAAAAAATGCCGAATTCTGCGGTCGCAGGGCGCGCGAACGTATTTATCTTCCCCGATCTTAACTGCGGAAATATCTGTTACAAAGCCGTGCAGCGCACCGCAGGCGCCGTGGCGATCGGGCCGATTCTGCAGGGCTTAAAAAAGCCGGTAAACGATCTAAGCCGCGGCTGCAAGGTCGCCGATATCGTAAACACGATACTTATCAGCGCCATTCAAGCAGGAGAGAATTAATGGATATCCTAGTCATAAATTCCGGCTCGAGCTCGGTTAAATTTAAATTCCACGATATGCTAAATCACGCCTGCATCGCAAGTGGGCTCATCGAGGAGATCGGCTCGACGCACGCAAGCGGAAGCATCAATTGCGCCAACGGACGAAGCATAAAGGTTGAAAACGAGCAAATTCCAAATCACGAAACCGCGATCGCAATCGCGATTGATCTTTTAAAACAAAGCGGAGTAATCAAAGATCTAACTCAAGTAGGCGGCATCGGACACCGCATCGTTCAGGGTGCGGATTATTTCGACGCTCCCGCGCTCATAGATGAGGACGTAATGGCTAAAATCGCCGAGCTTGCGCCGCTTGCACCGCTACACAATCCCGCAAATTTAGCAGGCATCAAATCCTGCCTAAAGATCGCTCCTAAAATTCCGAATGTCGCGGTTTTCGATACGATCTTTCATCAAAGCATCCCGCCGTATGCGTATATGTACGCGCTGCCGTATGAATTCTACGAAAAATATAAGGTTCGCCGCTACGGCGCGCACGGCACATCGCATTGGTTTGTCTCGACGATGGGGGCGAAATTTTTACGTAAGAAATACGAAAACTTCAACGCCATTACGCTACATCTCGGCAACGGCTCGAGCGTGAGCGCCATAGAAAACGGCAAGTGCATCGACACCTCGATGGGGCTAACGCCGCTTGAGGGGATCATCATGGGCACCAGATGCGGCTCGATCGATCCTGCGATCATCCCATACATCGAGCGCGTCGCGGGCTACAACGCGCAGGATATGGACGTCATAATGAACAAAAAAAGCGGACTTTTGGGCATCTGCGGCGCAAGTGATCTGCGAAAGGTATATGAAAAGATGGAGGGTGGCGAGCCGCGCGCGAAACTAGCGTTTGAGATGCTCGTGTACAGCGTCGTTAAGATGATCGGAGCGTATTACGCCGTGCTTGGGCGCGTGGACGCTTTGATCTTTACCGGAGGTATCGGCGAAAATGCGCCGCATTTTAGACAAAATGTCTGCGAGAAGCTCGCTCATATCGGCATCGAAATCGATGCGACAAAAAACGCAAAAAATACCGGCTCGATTAGAAATTTAAGCGCGGCGGATAGTAAAATCAAAACACTCGTAATCCCCACCAACGAGGAACTTGCGATCGCTGAAGCTACGGTCGATACGATCAACAAAAACTCCGCGCAGATCGACTATCAGAAATACTCGGAATTTTAAATTTGATCTAGCGGGATTCCGCGGTTATTTTGCGAGCAGCGATACCAACTGCCTTTTTCGTTAGGCAATTAATTAAATTTTAGGCTTTGGTTGCAAGTCTACGCGAAATGAAAGAGCCTTTTATTTTAGAGGCTTTCTGGCTAAGACGATACGAGAAATTGCTACGCTACGCGCGGGTTTAAATTTTATTTGTCGCTTCCGATAAGGCTTAAATTCTTGCTCGGAAGAGGCGGAGCGGAAGGGGCTATACTTGCGAAGCGCCCTTTTACTTTGCCTCGGCTAGCAACCGCAAGCAGGTCTACCGCCCAAACCCCGCCTAGATCACTACGCGTTAGAAGCGGCGAGATTTTATTTTTAAACAAAGCTTTGCTGGTTAAATTTAATAAATTTTATTTCAAATTTGACCGCAAAATTCCAAAACAGGTCCTTATTGTGAAATTTACCGGATAATAAGGCATAAAATTTTAAAATTTAGCGCGAGTCGGGTTTTGAGGCGCAAATTTTATTAAAGGAGCGAACGATGAGCGATTTGCTAAATTCACAAGGCGCGCAAGAGCAAGATACGCCGTATCCCGATACGAAATTCACTAAATTTTTTGGACGACTTTACGCGGCGGTTTTTGCGCTGTTTGCGATCACGGCGCTTAGCATATTCGTGCTACCCGAAAAAATTTTAGACGTAAGCGCGGCATGCGCGGACTTCGTTGGATTTATGAAGCGGTTTTTTCCAAACATCGCCGCAATCGGCAAAATCAGCCCGCATACGCAGCTTGCGGAATTTTACGTCGCGGCATTGTGGGTACCTATTTTAACGGCTTTCGCGTTAAGCTGCGCGTATTGTCCGATCGCCACATTCTTATACAAAAAAGAGCTTCCCGCCGTCAAGACGCAGCTATTTGTGATATTGCTCGCTATACCTTTTGCTTACTGGGCATTAAACAATTATTTCTACGCCGATTTTGCCATAAACGGCATCCCACACAGAGTAGGCAGCGGACGGATATTTCCTACTTTTGCGAGCAGAGAGAGCCTATTTGGCTGGATATCATTTTTCACAGCCACCTCGATGTTTATGAGTATGCTTGTCGTGATTTCGCTTAGCGATATAGTCCACTGGATATATCTATCGAGAAATAAAAGCTAAATTTTATAAAATCGCGGACGAATAACATTCCGCACCCATAACTTTTAGGGTCATTTTACGAGCGCAAAGCGAACGACTGATAAAATTCCGCGCTCCGTTTTAGAACAAAAACAAGCGACGATTAAATTTAAATGCTCCGGCAATTAGACCCTTTTTGCGCGGAATTTAAGCGAGCAAGCGACGATTAAATTTAAACCGCAGGCGGTCGCTTTTAAATTTTAAAATTTCACTAAATTTTAAAATTTTACTCTCGCCACGTAAGGCGGAAGGTCGTTATCTCGCCCGGCACGCTATCGTAGGAGATAGAAAAGGAGTATTTTTTGCAGACCTCGCTTACGATACTAAGCCCGATACCAAAGCCGCCCTCGCTTGAGTTAAAGCGCGCAAAGCGCCTGAAAATTTCGTCGCCCTTTTTCCTGTCGATCCCTTCGCCGCTATTTGAGATCGCTAGCTCGCCGTGCCTTAGCCGCACATCCACGTAGCCGCCTGCATCGGCGTATTTTACGGCGTTGCTTAGCAGATTGTCGATCAGGCGCGAAATTTCATAAACGTTCGCGCTCATGCTCGCATCCGAAAGATCGGTTTTAAGGCTTAGTCTGCGTTTTTGGATAAACGGCGCGAAATATTCGCAGCGCGAAGCGACGAGGCTTTTTAGATCGATCGAGCTAATCTCGCCCTCCTTATTCATACCGAAGGTTAAAAACACGAGATCCTCGTAGATGCGCGAAAGCGTCTTAGCGGCAAGATCGATATTGGCGACGCGCTTGGCGTTGTATTCTCCAAGCTCTGCGTGCCGCATTGTCTCGACGCTCATAGAAATAATACTAAGCGGAGTGTTGATCTCGTGGGTGCTATCTTTAATGAAGCGATTTAGCGTGTCTATCTTGTCGTAAAGCGGCTTTGTGCCTAGCCGCACCAGATAAAACGCCACGGCTAATATCACGCCCAAAAGCGCTATCATCATCGCTGCGGTTTTGATACGAAGCGTTAAAATTTCGCCCTGCACGCTACTTCCAAGCAGAATGATTTTAGCCTTGGAAAAGGCGTTTCGCTCCTCCATATTTTGCAGATTCTCATAAATTCCTAGCCTACCGCCACTTATAAATTCCGCCTTTAGCTTCGCTTTATCAAGTGCGCCAAGTTCGCCGTCACAGCCGTAAATTTCATCAGAGTTTGGCTTAAATATACACGCACTCACGCCCTTTTCGCGCTCAAAGTCCGCTAGCGATTCCAGCCCGTCCATGCTTGCTTTCATATAGATCATCATTTTGATCTCTTTTAGCTCTTTTATCCTGTGCGAAAGTAGCGCGGCTTCGTTCATCCTGTAATTTATCTTGAAAAAATATCCCAAAAACAACGCACTTGAAATGAGATATAAAGATAGAATTTTAAGCGTTAAAGCAGTCTTTTCAGACATACAGATACCCTGCGTTACGGCGATTTATGATGTGCTCTTCGCCTAGAACGCGGCGCAAATTTTTGATATAAGTTCGCAGCGCCTCTTCGCTCGGCGTCTCATCGAATGTATAGATCGCGGAGAAAATTTCATCCTTGCTTAAAAGCCTGTTTTTATTTTGTAAAAAAAGTGCCAGCAGCTCGCGCTCTTTGTTTGAAAGCGCGACGGGCACGCCCGATCTGCGTAGCTCTTTGCTTGCAAAGTAAAATTTAAACTCGTCGTCAATAGTTACAAAATCATCAAAATTGTGGCTGAAGTTTCGCTTTATGAGAGAATTAACGCGCAGCAACAGCTCTTTTAGCTCGTATGGTTTTTTGAGATAATCATCGCAGCCGCTTTTAAAACCAACCTCAAGATCATCAAGCGTATTTAGCGACGTGGCGAATATCGCAGGGGTGCGATCGCCGCTCTTGCGTAGCTCTTTTAAAAGTGAGAATCCGTCGCCTTTGGGGATTTTTACGTCAAAGATAAAAAGATCAAATTTTTGTTCATAAGCAAGATCCGCGGCGCTTTGAGCGTCGCTGCAAACGCATACGTCAAAGCCCGCGTCTTTTAGATATTCGCCGATGAGATCGCAAAGCGTCTCATCGTCCTCTACGAGTAAAATTTTACTCACTACATCTCTTTTTTCATCTCTTTTTTCATTTCGCCTTTCATCTCATCCTTCATATGTTTACCCTCTTTCATAGCATCCTTGTGCATATCTTTCA
This sequence comes from uncultured Campylobacter sp., assembly GCF_938041645.1. Taxonomy (GTDB): domain Bacteria; phylum Campylobacterota; class Campylobacteria; order Campylobacterales; family Campylobacteraceae; genus Campylobacter_B. The sequence goes on from NZ_CALIST010000033.1 coordinate 57,828, forward strand.
TGTCGCCCTTCATCTCTTTCGCACCATTATGCATTGATGTATTGGCGTCCTTCATCTCATCTTTCATGCCCATGTCGGCAGCTACGGCAAAAGTGCCAGCAAATAGCGCACTAAGCGCAAACAAAGTAAGTTTTTTCATTACGTACTCCTTAAAAGAAATTAGCGGAATTATACTTCCGTAAAAGTGAAGTATGTGTGAAATTCCGAAAAAAATTCAAATTTAAATTTAAACGCCTGTAATTTCAAACGCGGAGCGGCTTAAATGCGCTCGGTCGGTCGCGATCTCTGAAATTTAAATCGCCTCGCTACGGCTAGTCAAATTCTAAACGCAAATCAAAGCTAGCCAGAGCGCACGCCAACAGCGCATTGCCGAGCTTATTTTATCGAGGCAAAATAGAAATTTAAACCGCCGGCTAAACTAATTAAATTTGTAATGCCACGACTAATGCCACGACGCGCACATCAAATCAAAAACGCCGAGCCAGCCTTTGAGTTCGCGACCTCGCGCGAGCTTTTGAATTCGCCATGCCGCGTAAGCCCTTAAATTTAGTGCGGCGCAAGCGCACAGGGCGCGAAATCGCACCTAGATCGCGGCGCAGCTTTTGATCTCATCCTCGCTTACGATCTCGTAGATCACGCCCGCGTTTTTGATAAACTCCTCCACGCGCGCGACGTGTGCGGGCTCTACGTTGATCACGAGGCTTCCGACGACGTTTTTATCGAGGCGCTCGAGCTTGCCCCAGACGATATTAAAATTTATCTCCAAAGCGTGCGCCATATGCGTGATCACGCTGTCAAACGCGACCGCGGGCGGGAAAAAGAGCCTGATATTTACGCCGCTTGCGGGCAGCACCTCCTCCTCGCCCAAAAACTCCTTCATATTCTCATCCGGGTGCAAAAACAGCGAGACGATATCGCCCGAGTTGCTCACGCGTCCGCCCTTAAGCAGGATCGCCCGCTGCGCGATGCCCTTTACGACCTCCATCTCGTGCGTGACGAGCACGATCGTGATGCCTAGCTCGCGATTGATACGGCGCAGAAGCGATAAAATTTGCGCGGTGGTGTTGGGATCAAGCGCCGAGGTCGCCTCGTCAGAAAGCAAAATTTTAGGGCTTAATGCAAGCGCACGCGCAATCGCCACGCGCTGTTTTTGTCCGCCGCTAAGCTCGCTGGGATAGGCATTTGCTTTACCCGCAAGCCCCACGAGCTCCAAAAGCTCGGCTACGCGGCGCTTCGTGAGGTCCTTCGAATAGCCCCAAAATGCTAACGGCGTGGCGACGTTTTGCGCGACGCTGCGGCGGCTCATTAGCGCGAAGTGCTGAAAAATCATACCGATATTTTTGCGCAGCTCGCGAATCTGAGCGGCACTTAGCTCTCTTACCTCCCTGCCCTCTACCTTAAGGCTTCCTTCTTGATAGTCCTCAAGCCCGTTTATGCAGCGCAGCAGCGTGCTTTTCCCAGCGCCGCTGTGGCCTACGATGGCGAAAATTTCGCCCTGCTTTACCTCCAGGCTCACATCGTCGATCACGCAGGTTTTGCCGTAAAATTTCTTTAAATTCTCTATCTTTATCACTCAAATTTCCTCGCTTATAATTCTGCCCCGATGCGCCGTGTAAATTTACAAAATTTCACGCCTTAGCTCATCTGCGCTCTTTGGCGAAAGAAGCGCCGGAGCGATGTCAAATACGCTAAATGCGCCGCTTTCGCCTCTTTGCGCCAAGCGATACGCCGCGCGGGCGTAGGCTACGAGCACGCTTGCGGTAAATTCGGGATTTGAATCAAGCTTTAGCGAAAACTCGATCAGATGTTTATTTTCTCCGCGCTCGCCCGTCGCTCCGCTTCGCAGAACGAAGCCTCCGTGGGGGATGCCGTCGTGCTCTTTTTTAAGCGTCGCAATATCGATAAAATGCACGCTTGTGTCGTAGTCGGCGAAGTAGTTTGGCATAGTTTTTATCTCGCGCTCGATGCGCGCTTTATCGGCGCCATCCTCTGCTACGACGTAGCACTCGCGCAGGTGTTTTTCGCGCGTGCCAAGTCTCGGGTTTTCGCCCGCGCGGACTCGCTCCAAGGCGCTTTCTATCGGCACGGTGTATTGGCGCGCATCCACGACGCCCTCGATCCTGCGGATGGCGTCGGAGTGGCCTTGGCTCACGCCTTTACCCCAAAACGTATAACTGCTGCCGTTTTCTAGCACGCTCTCGCCAAATAGTCTGTTTAGCGAAAACAGGCCCGGATCCCAACCCACGGCGATGATGCCTACATTTCCGCCTTTTTTGGCTGCGGCGTCTACCGCGGCGAAATGCTCCGGGATTTTTGCGTGCGTATCGAAGCTATCGACGACGTTAAAGCTCTGCGCAAACTCGGGCGTCTGCGTCGGCAGATCCGTCGCGCTACCGCCGCAAAGAACTAAAACGTCAAATTTGCCCTTGTGCGATAAAATTTCGTCCGCGCTAAACACCGGCGCACCGCATGTTTTTACTTCGCTTGGATTTCTGCGGCTAAAAACCGCCGAAAGCTCTAAATCCTTGCTATTTCGCGCGGCAAGCTCCACGCCGCGACCTAAATTTCCATATCCTAAAACCGCTATTTTTATTTTTTCGCTCATTTTTTACCCTTCAAATTTTAAAATTTAGCGCGTAAAACGGCGCGCCACCGATGAAATTTTACCTCAGTAGGAAATAATAAATCACGTATAACCAACTTAAAAATCCGTGGATTATCGCCCACATTATGCTTTTATTGACTCCCCATGATAGTGCGACGGCTATGACCGTGCCTAAAGTAAATCCACCGATACTACCCTTTGACATATTTTTCTCCTTAATTTAAATTTAGACTCAGACGAGCGGACTACTCGCCAAACGCCTTTAGCTCGTCGCATACTTTGGCGAATTTCTCCTGCGCGCTTTGCAGCCCTTCGCGGTTGGCTTCAACCACGGCTTGCGGGGCGGAGGCTACGAATTTCTCGTTATTTAGCATGCCTGAGAGCTTTTCGATCTCTTTTTGCAGCTTGGCTTTTTGCGCGCCGAGGCGTGAAATCACGCCGCTAAGATCGACCCCCTCAAGCGGCACGAAAGTTTCTAGCCTCTCGCTTACGTCGCGGGCGGAATTTGCGATATTTTGCTGCGTAAATTCCACATCATCTACCTTGGCAAGCGTTTTGATATAGTCCGCAGCAGCGCTTAGATCGACTGCGGATTTGACGTAAGCTTTTGCTACGCGCGCATTGCCGAGCTCGATCGTCGCCTTTGCGCGGCGAATACTAACGATCGCTTCAATAACGAGCGAAAATAGCTCCTCGATCCGCTCGTCGCGCTCGCCAGGCTGCGGGTATCGCATCACCATGATGGAGCGCGCGTCTTGCAGCTTCGTGCCGCTTAGCTCCTGATACAGATACTCGCTTAGAAACGGCATAAACGGGCTTAGCAGCTTCATCGCTTCTTTAAAAATCATCCCTAGCTCGCCGATCGCAGCCTTGTCCGCCTTGCTAAGCTCGATGCCCCAGTCGCAAAACTCGTCCCAAAAAAACTTATAAAGCTCGGTCGCAGCGTCGTTAAAGCGGTATTCGTCTAAATTTTCCCGCACCGCGCTCACGCAGCAGTTAAAGCGCGAAAGCATATATTTGCCGAGGCTCGTTTTGATCTGCGCCGCGTCTAAATCGTCGAATTTAGAAGCGTTTAAAAGCAAAAATTTGCTCGCGTTATAGAGCTTATTCGTAAAATTTCTATATATCAAAAGCTTATCGTCGCTAAGGCGCAAATCGCGCCCCTGCACGCACAAAATCGTAAGCGTAAAGCGCAAAATATCGGCGCTAAATTCATCGATTTTTAGCAGCGGATCGACTACATTTTTGCTCGATTTGCTCATCTTTTTGCCGTCTTTGTCCTTAACCAGAGCATGAAGGTAGATGTCGCGAAACGGCAGCTCGCCCATAGCGTTTTGGCACTGAAACATCATGCGCGCGACCCAGAAAAACAAAATGTCAAAGCCGGTAATTAACATAGTATTCGGATAAAATTCGCTCAAATCCTCCTCAAACCACTTCTTGTTTTTCAGCGCCTCGCCGTTGCCCCAGCCAAGCGTGCTGATCGGCCAAAGACCGCTTGAAAACCACGTATCGAGCACGTCGGGATCTTGAGTAAAATTTTTGCCGCCGCATTTTGGGCAGGCATCGGGAGCTTCTCGCTCATCCGCCCACTGATGACCGCAGTCGCAGTAAAACACGGGAATTCTATGCCCCCACCACAGCTGGCGGCTGATGCACCAGTCTTTCAACTCACGCATCCAGGCGTTGAAGCTATTGATCCAGTGCTTCGGGAAAAATTCCGCCTCGCCGGAATTTACCTTAGAGATCGCCTCTTTTGCGATATCTGCGCGCACGAACCACTGCTGCGAGATGTACGGCTCGACGACGTTTTTGCAGCGGTAGCAGTAGCCGACTTGATTTTCGTAGTCCTCGATTTTTTCGATAAAGCCCAGCCGCTCAAGCTCCGCTACGATCTGATCGCGCGCGGCAAGTCGCTCTAAGCCTTGAAATTTACCGCACTGCTCGTTTAAAATTCCTTTTTCGTCAAAAACGGTGATAAAGCCCAGCTCGTGGCGCTTGCCAACCTCGTAGTCGTTGGTATCGTGCGCGGGCGTGACCTTCACGGCGCCCGTTCCGAAGCTCATATCGACGTATTCGTCGGCGATGATCTCTATCTCGCGACCGATTAGCGGCAGCACGACTTTTTTGCCGATCAAATTTTTATAGCGTTCGTCCGCGGGATTTACCATTACGGCGGTGTCGCCGAAGTAGGTCTCGGGGCGCGTAGTAGCGATAACAATGTAGTTGCGGCTCGTCTCGCTCGAATCTTTGCAAGAATTTGAATTTTGTTCGTCCGCAAAGTAGTAGCGCAGATGATAAAGTTTGCCTTTGTTTTCCTTGTGCTCGACCTCCACGTCGCTTAGCGCGCCGTCGTGCGTGCACCAGTTTACCATGTAGTTTCCGCGCACGATGAGCCCCGCGTCGTATAGGCTTACGAATGCTTTGCGAACAGCGTTTTTAAGCCCCTCATCCATAGTAAAGCGCTGTCTGCTCCACGCAGGCGTGACGCCAAGGCGCTTCATCTGCTTTACGATCTGCCCGCCGCTTTGCTCCTTCCAGTGCCAAACGTGCTTCAAAAACTCTTCGCGCCCTATCTCTTCTTTTTTGATCCCTTGCGACAAAAGCTCGCGCTCGACGACGTTTTGCGTCGCAATGCCTGCGTGGTCTAACCCCGGCTGCCACAGCGTTTTGTAACCGTCCATTCGCTTGTATCGCGTCATTATGTCTTGCAACGTATAAGTGAGCGAGTGCCCGATATGAAGCACTCCGGTAACATTCGGCGGCGGTAGCATAATGCAAAAATTTTTGCCTTTTTGCTGGATATCTTTATTGCCGTCGATCTCGAAGTAACCGCGCTGCTCCCAAATTTTATAAAAGCTCTCCTCTACGGCTTTCGCGTCGTAAAAATCTGCCATCTTTAGCCTTTTTTTAAAATTTTAAATTTTGCGATTTTAGCGGAATTTATGTAAAGCGCTCATTAAAGCGTACCAATTCTGCATTATACAATAAAATGTAGTATTTAAATATATGTAAAAATATCGAATTTTAGAATATTTTAGATAAAATTTTAAAAAATCATATAAAAACACTTGACATTAAAAATTCTACCTGCTATAATACCGCGAAATTTTAACCAAAAGGATTAAATATGAAGAAATTTCTTCTCGCTTCGCTTCTTAGCGCCAGCATCGTCAGCTTCGCTCTTGCCGAAAAAATCGTAGTCGCCGCTACTCCGATACCGCATGCCGAAATTTTGGAGCAGATCAAGCCTGATCTAAAAGCCCAAGGCTACGATCTTGAGGTCAAGGTTTTCAATGACTACGTAACCCCGAACCTCGCTACCGATAGCGGCGACGTAGATGCGGGATTTTTCCAGCACGTGCCATATATGGAGGAATTTAACGCTAATAAAGGCACAAAGTTAAAAGCGACCGTGGGCGTGCACTTAGAGCCGATGGGCATCTACAGCCATAAGATTAAAAATTTAAAAGATCTTAAAAACGGCGCCAAAGTTGCCGTGCCAAACGATCCGACCAACGAAAGCCGCGCTCTTGATCTACTCGTAGCCGCAGGGCTCATCGAAGTAGATCAAAACGCTAAGCTTCGCACGCCGTTAGATGTCACGAAAAATCCTAAAAATTTAGAAATTTTAGAGCTTGAAGGCGCCGCGCTTCCACGCACCCTGGGCGATGTCGATATTGCAGTCATCAACTCAAATTTTGCTTTTAACGCAAATTTAAACCCAATCAAGGATTCGCTATTTTTAGAAAAGGCTGAGGGCAACCCTTACACAAATGTCATCAGTGTTAAAGAAGGCAACGAAAACAGCCCTAAAATCAAGGCGCTAGATAAAGCGATTCAAAGCGAGAAAGTGAAAAAATTTATCGAGACGCAATATAAAGGCGCAATCATCCCGTCGTTTTAACTCCCCTCTTTTTAAAATTCGGCGCAGGATTCGCGCCGAATTTGCTGACATTCGCTATTTTATTTACTATCTTTTTTTATAATTGCGCGAAATTTACCGAATAAAGGAAAAATAATGAAAAGAATTTTATCTTTCAGCTTTGTTGCCGCTATGGCTATATCTTCGCTTAATGCAGGCGTTTTGGCTACTGCAAAAGACGCAAATATCACTATTACGGATGAGGATGTTGCACCGTTTTTGGCTCAAGGTATGCAGCACGGCGGACAGGAACCAACCGCCGATGAGAAGAAAAAACTAATCGACGATCTAATCAAATACAAACTTCTAATCGCAGAGGCGAAAAAATCAGGTATTGAAAACAGCGACGAATATAAACATCAGCTAGAGCTTGCTAAAGATGGCATCGCATTTAATCTATGGCAACGCGAACAGGCTAAAGACGTAAGCATCAGCGACGAGGAAGCTAAAAAAATTTACGATGAAAATAAACAAAATTTCATGCAACCAGATTCCGTTACCGCAAGTCATATCTTAGTAGCAGACGAAAAGGCTGCTAAAAACGCGATTGCGAAGCTATCAAAAGTCAAAAAAGAGAATTTAAAAGAGGAATTTAATAAACTAGCTAAAGAAATTTCAATCGATCCAAGTGCGAAAGAAAACGGTGGCGATTTGGGCTCTTTTGGCAAAGGCATGATGGTGCCGGAGTTTGAAAAAGCGGCGTTTGCGCTAAAAGATGGTGAGATGAGCAAAACGCCGGTAAAGACACAATTCGGATATCATATAATCTACAAAGAAAGCAGCAAAAAGGCCGAGACTATGCCGTTTGAAAAGGTAAAAGATCTCATCAAAAATCAGCTACTTCCAAGCAAAGTAAACAAAAAAATCGATGACAAGGCTAATGAGCTATTCGGCAAACTAAACATCGAATACGCAAAATAGTTTAATTTTAAGGCGCGAGGCTATTAAATTTATATGCAAGTTCGCTGCAGCAGTAACTTGTAGGGATAAATTTTAGCCCGCGCCTTTGTTTTATATGCGCTAAATTTTGCGAAATTTTAAGCTCACTCTTATATCGTCGGATTGTTAAATTCTAAATTTATTCGCTCTGCCGATGTTAAATTTTGCGGAATTTTAAGCGCAGCCGGTTTTTTCACATTAAATCAAGGAATTCAAATGCTTTCTAATATCGTAAATTTTATCGTAGAATTTGTCGCGGGCTGGGGATACCTTGGCATTTTTGTGATGATGTTTTTAGAAAGCAGCTTCTTTCCTTTCCCAAGTGAAGTAGTGATGATCCCTGCGGGCTATCTAGTCTCAAAATCGCAGATGAGCTTTGTTGCGGCATTTGTTTGTGGGCTTGGCGGCAGCATCACCGGTGCGCTGTTTAATTACTATCTATGCTACTTTTTTGGACGTAAGATTATCGCTAAATACGGCAAATACGTAGGCATCACCGAGGAGAAATTTGCAAAATTCGAAGCATTTTTTAACCGTCATGGCGAAATTTCAACGTTTAACTGCCGCCTAATCCCAGGCATTCGTCAATACATCAGCCTTCCTGCGGGCCTTGCAAAGATGAATGTCGCGCGCTTCGTGCTATTTACCGGGCTTGGAGCTGCGATTTGGACATTAATACTGATGAGCTTAGGATATTTCATCGGCGAAAACGAGGAGCTAATCAAGCAAGATCTGCATCTAATTACGATCGCTCTGTTCGCCGTCGTCATTATAATCTCGCTCCTATATATTTATTTTATAAAACGCAAAAAATAGCTCCACTCTAGTAAATACAAATACAATAAAAAATTCCATTTTGCCGCCTTTAACTTCAAATTTTTCAAATTATAATTTAAGCTAAATAAGAATTTTTATAATTCCACTTTCATAATCCGCGTGCGATACGATATTTCTATTAAAGTGCAATTATGCCTTAGTAGCGAATTCCAAAATATTTTTTAAGTAAAATTCTATTTAAAGCCTTAAACAATCGCACTAATTTCTAAATTTTAATTTTTCGTTACGTTTTAAGCTACTTTTAATACTAAAAGCTTTAAAATTCCATTAACAATTTCAACGAAAGGACTTATTATGGCAAAGACCAGAAAAGAACACGATTTCATCGGTGAATTAGAAATTTCCGACGATTTTTACTACGGTGTGCAAACATTTAGGGCACTAGAGAACTTCCACCTAAGCGGACGAGCACTCAAAGACTATCCGTTTTTTATCAAAGCATTTGCACAAATCAAAAAAGCAGCTGCGCTAGCCAATAAAGAGGTCGGAGTCCTAGACGCGCAAAAAGCCGATGCGATTGCAAAAGCTTGCGACAGGCTCATCGCAGGAGAGTTCAGAGATCAATTCGTAGTCGATATGATCCAAGGCGGCGCCGGAACTTCGACGAATATGAATACCAACGAAGTCATTACCAATATAGCTTTGGAGAGTATGGGACATAAAAAGGGCGAATACCAATACCTCCATCCAAACGACCACACAAATTTGGGTCAAAGCACCAACGATACCTACCCTAGCTCGATCAAAGTCGCCGCTTACGCCAAGCTAACCGATCTATTAAAAGCTATGGAAAATTTGAAAAAAGAGCTTGAAGTTAAAGCCAAAGAATACAAAGATGTCATCAAAATGGGAAGGACGGAGCTTGAGGACGCCGTTCCTACTACTCTTGGAAACACTTTCAACGCTTTTGCTACCTACATCAAAACCGATATCGCGCTTATCAAAGCTGCTAGAGAGTCGATGACTTACCTAAATATGGGCGCTACGGCGATCGGCACAGGTATCAACTGCCATCCTGATTACAAAAACGTAGTCGAGAAAAAACTGGGTGAAATCACCGGCGTTAAATTTAAAGCCGCAGAGGATTTCATCGCCGCTACACAAGACACCGCGGACTTCGTTCACGTTAGTGGCGCGTTAAAAACAGCAGCCGTCCGCCTAAGTAAAATCGCAAACGACCTACGTCTTATGAACTCCGGTCCTAGATGCGGACTAGGTGAAATCGAGCTTCCTAAGATGCAACCGGGCAGCTCCATCATGCCGGGCAAAGTAAATCCGGTCATCGCCGAGGTCGTAGGCGAGGCTTGCTACGAGGTTATCGGCAACGACGTTACGATTATGCTTTGCTCAGAGCGCGGAGAATTTGAGCTAAATGCATTTGAGCCTGGCATCGCATATGCGTTATTTAACTCGATTGTGCTTTTGGAAAATGCGATGAATACACTAGCTGAAAAAGCTATCAAACATCTAAAAGCAAACCCTGAAGCTTGCCTAAAATCGGTGCTAAATTCCGTTGGTATCGTTACTGCATTCAATCCATATATCGGTTACGAAAAATCCGCAAGTATCGCCAAAGAGGCGCTTCAGACCGGAAAATCCGTCGGCGAAATCTGCTTAGAGCGCGGATATTTGAAAAAAGAGGAGATCGATAAGATCCTAGAGCCTAAATCTATGCTCAACCCACATATGAGCAAAAAATAGTTCCAAACTAGGTGCGGCGCGGAATTTCGTCGGTTAATTTAATAGGCGAAATTCCGCAAAGTAGAATTCTAAATAGATAAAATTGATCGTGCAGAATTCCGTAGATGCAGAATTTCATCAAGTTAGATTTAGCTTCCGTGGAGTAAAATTCCACTTGCGAAATTTTAGGATAAAATTCCGCATAGAATTCCGACCACTGAATTATAAAGATAATTCGGATTTTACCTGCTGAAATCTTTAGAATTCTGCGCGCCGTTAAAAAAATTACTTTATAAGGAGTTTTGCAATGGACTTTATGGTGATATTGCAATTTATCGTGTTGCTCGGCGGCATCTACCTAGGCGTTAAGCTAGGCGGCATGGGCGTCGGTTATGCAGGCGGTTTGGGCGTTGTCGTCCTAGCCATTTTGGGTATGAAGGTCGATATGAAGGATATCCCGATTGACGTTATCCTAATTATCGCATCGGTAATCTCCGCGATTACGGCGCTGCAAGTCGCAGGTGGACTTGATTATCTGGTTCAGGTGGCATCTAAAATTTTAAGGAAAAATCCTAAGCAGATCAACTTCCTAGCGCCTATCGTTACCTATCTACTTACGATACTTGCGGGCACCGGACATACTGCGTTTTCTATGATCCCGGTTATCGTAGAGGTCGCAAAGACGCAGAATATCAAGCCTTCCGCTCCTCTTGCGCTTTCGGTCGTTTCGTCTCAGGTAGCGATCACTGCGAGCCCTATTTCGGCGGCATTCGTCGCTATGAGCGGTCTGTGCGAGAAGCTAGGCGTTAGCTATCCTAAGCTTTTGTTTATCTGCATCTCTACTACCTTCGTAGCTATGATAATCACGGCTTTCATCGTAAATAAATTCTACGATCTTGATCTTTCAAAAGACCCTGTTTACAAAGAGAGACTTTCAAAAGGTCTTGTAGCCGAGATCAAAGCCGAGGAGTATAAAGAGCCGAAACCTTATGCGAAAAGATCGGTTGCGATATTTGCTATCGGCGTTTTGATCGTCGTTTGCTATGCACTTGCGATCTCAAAGAGCGTCGGCTTGGTAGAAAAACCGATCCTTTCAAGAGATAGCGCGATCATCAGCTTTATGCTAACTATCGGCTTCCTTATCGCTGTTTTGTGCAAGATCGATACAGGCAAACTGCTCTCTACCAGCACTTTCCAAAGCGGTATGAATGCATGCATCTGCGTCATCGGTATAGCATGGCTCGGTACTACTTTCGTAAACGGTCACATCGACAGCATCAAAGAGGTAGCTAAAAACGTCGTCACGCAGTATCCTTTCGTGCTAGCTATCGCGCTATACTTCCTAAGCTGCTTGCTATACTCGCAGGCTGCGACTACGAAGGTCATGATGCCTGCCGTTGCCGCCGCGCTTGGAATGAGCAGCCCTGAGAATTCCGGTCAAATTTGGATCTTGGTCGCATCGTTCGCAGCCGTTTCAGGCTTGTTCGTGCTCCCTACCTATCCTACGACGCTCGGCGCGATCGCAATGGACGATACCGGAACGACTAGAGTCGGTAAATTTGTATTTAACCACTCATTCTTCCTTCCGGGAACCATTATGGTTGCGCTTTCGGTCGCTCTAGGATTTTTAGTAGCTCCTGCGCTAATCTAAGATTAGTATTCCTTTCATTTGCGCCGAATTTTTCGGCGCATTTTTCATACCATTTAAAATTTTTAATACAATCTAATAGATAAAATTCTATCGATTTTGGGGTCTGCCATATTTGCTTATAAATTTAACTTCTAATCGCATGCAAAAAACTACAAGTCTTCCGGTAGTATTTGAGTGGAAGTAAAATTTTATTTGAAATTTCATATCCATATTATGCTAGATGATAAATCAAAATTTCAGCCAAAAAACATATAATGTAAGAAATTTAAAACAAGGATAAAATATGAAAAATCTCATCATCATCGCTCATCCCGATATGGCAAGCTCACACGCAAACAAGGCGTGGCGCGAGGTAGCCAAAAAGCAAGCGGATAAATTTGATATTCACGAAATTTACGCCGCTTATCCTAACGGCAAAATAAACGTAGCGCGCGAGCAGGGGTTACTTTTGAGCCACGATAAAATTATCATTCAGTTTCCACTTTATTGGTACAGCTATCCGCCGCTTTTAAAGCGATGGTTCGACGATGTATTTGCCTACGGCTGGGCTTACGGCAGCACCGGCGACAAGCTAAAAGGTAAAGAATTCGCCCTAGCGATCACTATCGGCGACGAGCGAAACAACTATAAAAAAGACGGCACGATCGGATTTGACATAGAAGAAGTTATCACGCCTTTTAAATGCGCGATGAATTTTACAGGCGCCAAGCTGCTGCCGTGCCACTTTGGCTATGGATTTTCATTTCATCCAGATAGCGAATATATCGCAAAAAGTGCAGAAAAATACGAAGAATTTTTAGCAAAATTTTAAAATTTACAAAGGCAAAATCGCTTTTTTAGTCGCGAAATTTTATTTTAAAAAGTGGCGGATGAAGATCGTCTCGTTTCATCCGTACTGCTTGGCACGCTTCCTGGATCGCTATTTTTGCGTTGCACACGCAGCTTGCTGAATAATCCCCCACCCTTTTGATCGTAAAATTTTATTCCCTTCTCCTCTCCCCCTAAATGGGCAAAGTTTACGTTAAAAATTTATACGAAATTTTTCCGTATAGAGCATGCTTTAGTGCAGCCATATAAAAATCAATGAGCATAAAATTTTACCTAAAAATTTGCACCCGCTCGCAATAATACTCGTCTTAAATTTCCACAAGGCGCTAAAAAACTATGCATGCCCACCCGGCTCAAACCCTCCGCTAAATTCATAAAACGCTGCGAACTACGCGTTTACCGCTACTGAGCTGTATATGCTGTCATGAGCCCGCCAAGCTCATCCTCATCAATGTCAAAACAACAATCACTCATCTTGCTAGAAAGTGCGTCAGCTGGCAGGTATCAAGGAGAGTTACTGCGAAAGCGGTGCAAAATACGATGCCTCCGCGCCGAGCTGCTTAGCGCTTGCTGCTCTGCGCGCGCAAACCCAAGATCCAAAAAGAGATTTAAAGTAAAGTAGCGCCTGCCACCACTCTGCGACGCGATTTACCCAGATCAAAAACTCATCGCTCGGGTTCTCGTCGTCTAGATGCGCGGGAGTGACGAGCTCAAGCGCAGTCTGCGGGATCGTCGTTTTGAACGTCTGTGTTACCCACTGCTGAAATTTCACGTTTGGATGCACGATAAAATCGTCATCCTCGCTGTTTGGCGGCGCGCTAAAATCCTCACCCCAGCAGATCTCATCGTATCCGATAGCAAGCAGCCGTAAAAAATCAAGCCCGCTATGAGTCAAAATGCAGGTCATCGTCGAGCCCGAGCCGGAGCCCATGTGTACGATCTTCGTCTCGCCCGCATCGTCCAGCCACAGCGCGCACATCGAGCCCTCCGAGCCGCTGCCCGCGAACACGCAAAGCCGCTGCTTGATCTCCGCGGCAAGCTCGCGATCCTCGCCGTAAAACCAATACCTTAGCTCCTCGTCGCGATTTTTCGGCTCATCCGTGAAAAAGACGATGTCCGTGCCGCCCTTGCGCTCATCGTCGCTCCAGCTCTGCTGCAGCCTATCTTGCGGGTAGAGATAGCCGCGTCTGCGCCCGCCCGCGTCGTCATAAAAGCCGTTTGCTTCGATCCACGCATAAAGCGCCTCAAGCTCGCTCGGCACGCGCATACCCTGCGGTAGCGCCTCGCGCAGTTGCGCCAGCAATAAATTTTCCACGATCGCTCCTTTTGCTAAATTTGCCGCTCAAATTTTACTTTGTTTCGGATAAATTTTTAAGTTTTATAGCTTTAAGGCTTCTTAAAAATTATTTATCTCACTTCGGATATATCGGCGATATCGTCATCAAATTTGGTTTATAGCGTCGTTAAAAGTCGAATGCAAATTTCACGCCGTCTGATCGGGCGGGCGAAATTTCGTCTAAATTCCAAGCTCGGCTCTTACGAGCGCTTCATTTTGTGGCGTCAAAAAGCCCGCGATATCCTGCCACATGGAGTGAAAGCCGTATCCGCCCTCTATCATCTCGCTGCGTGCGGCGTCCAGGCTCCAGCCCTGATAGATCACACGGTACATCGCCACCACAAGCCCCGTGCGATCGGCTCCGTGATAGCAGTGCACGAGCACGGCGCCCTCCTTTTGGCGCTCGCGAATAGTGCGCAAGACGTCCGCTATCTGCGCGGGCTTTATCTCCCAGCTTTGAAGCGGCTTGTTCGCGAGCCAAAATTGATCCCCAAATGCCCTTCTATCGCCGCCTCTGCTAAAATGGCGCAGATTTACGATGCTTTTGATACCAAGCTCGTGCAGCTTTGCGGCGTAGCTTCTATCAAGCTGAGCGCTGCGAAATAGCAGCTCGTCCACGCGGTAGAAATTTTTCGCTTCGTCGATGAGGGTTACTTTTTGCGATGAGTTTGGGTTTGTGCCGCGTGCTGCGGTACCTGCGTTTTCAAATCGCGCGTTTTGAAATTTAGCGTCTTTTGCGTCCGCGAGATTTTGTTCCGCGCCGCTCGTTTTTCTAAAATTTATGGAATTCGCTTCTGTTGCGAGCTCCGCATTTATGCCAGTCGCAAAGAAAAACGCGGTCGCTAATGCAAGGGTTTTAAATTTCAAATTTCATCCTTTAAATTTGGCTAATTTTTATGATTTTTGTAAAATTTGACGCTCGCAGCTAAAATGCAAAATAGCAAGCACGCATGAATTTAACGCAAATTTGAGCGTCAAGCCCGCCCAAATCGCCGCTAGATTTCGTCGCAAGCCCGCAAACCGCGCCGTTAAAATCAAAATTTCGTTTTTAAATTTCCCCGTTCCCGCCCTCGGTATCGCTAGATCAGTACGCGGTAGTTACATTGCGTAGTTATATTGCCCCTGTAAATTTACTGAAAATAAATCGTAAAAGGGGTGCGCCCGTTTCCGCGAGCGCTGCCATAAACCTGCTTCGCAGGTGAGTTTCGTACTCGCCTCTTGCGATACTTACCCGAAATTTTATTTTTCGCGAAATCCTTTCAAATTTCGCCGCTAAATTTGACGCTTTAGTTGGTCAGATCGGTCTGCCAGTTTGCGCCTTGCAGCGTCGTGTCAAGCTGCCTGATCTGCTTTGCTAGCTCACCTACTTGCTTTTGCAGCGCCGCGACGTCGACCGTGCTTAGGATTTTAATCTCGCTGCGAGAATAAACATCCACTTTTTGCGCGGAAGCTTGCACGAAAGTCCGTAGTGCTCCCGCTTTTAGCGTGAGCACGTCACGTTTAGCAATTAGCTCGGTTAGGCTCTTGCCGTCCGCTTTTGCGGTGCAGTTGGTTAAATTTATCCGAACGATTAGCCGCTCAAGCTCGCCCGTAAGCGCGTCTAGCTCGGCTAGCAGCGCCTTTGGCTCTTCGCTCGGTTTCTCGCCTTCTTGCACCTTCGCGTTGTCCGCGAGCCTTGATTTTAGCTGCTCGATGCGTTTTTGTATGTCGGCGCGCAGTATCAGCGCCTCGGCTAGTTTCATTTTTGTCCTTTTTAAAATTTATTTGCCGCCACCAAGCTGTCGATCTTGTCCGTAGTGCGGCGAATACGGGCCGTAGAGCAAGCATTTGTTGCAGTTTTGGCCCAGCAGCATCGCATCTGCGCTCGCAGAGAGCTTGTATCCCGCGTCGGAGACGGTATCGCCGATCTGTTTAATAACCGCGGAGATCAGCATGCCTACAAGATCGTTACTACCTCTGCTTGAGTCGTCGCTTACCTGCGCCGAACCCTCCCAAAGCGTCGCGCCGCTTCTCAAATCCACAAGCTTGGCATTGACCGCTACAACGCTTACGCTATTTAGCAACATATACGAAGTGCCGTATTTGACGACGTCCATGTATAGCACGGCGTCTGCGCCGAAAATCTGTCTTAGCTTGTGCGCGGAGACGTTTTGGATCTCGCTCGCCTCGTAAATTCCGTTATTTTTGAAGGTCTCATGCACGAGCGCAGGCGAAAATACGTAATAGCCCGCCTCGCTTAGCGGATAGATCGCGTTGGCAAGCACGGCGGGACCTGCATCCACTTCGGTTGTTTCGTTTGTCGGCATCAGCACCAAAATCGATCGCGGCTTAGCCTGTTGAAGCGCCGAGTAGTCGTAAATTTCAGGCTCACTTAGAGCGCACGCATTAAAAAACAGCGCCACGAATACGCTAAAAATCGCTATTTGAGCTTTATTTTTCATTTTTTAGCCTTTTTATTCGTTTTGCCGCCCTGCTTTGCGGCAGCTTTACCTTGCTTTGCAGAGGCCGTTTTGGCGGCTTCGCGTCCGCTTGGTCCTTGAGCTTTATCGGCGCCGGGCTTGGTCGCAGCCTCAGCTTTTTTAAGCGCGGTGGGGTTTGTAACGAAGGTCAAAAACGGCTTTGATTCAGGGAAAGCCTGAGCTTCTTTTTCAAAGTTCTCTCTCGCCCTCGCGCCGTTGCCCGCGCTTAGATACAAAAGCCCCAGATGCGAATAAAGCCCAGGCGGGACTTTGAGTCCCTTTTCGTATGCCTTTTGGATAGATTTTTCAAGCGCTTCGATCTGCTCGCCTACGTCGCCTTCCTGCTTTAGATACTGATAGGTCGAGTCCGTGTAGCTGCCGTCCCAGTAATAAATTTGATTCCGGCTCCCGCCGCCGCAGCCGCAGAAGATCACGGCCGCAGCAGCAAGAGCAAGAGCGCTACCTGCTTTCAAATTTTATCCTTATCTCACTTTAAACGCGCCGTTTTCAAGGCCGTTTACGAGATTATTGACCGCTTCGATGATCGCTAGGCTTAGCACCTTGCCGTTTAGCGTCGAATCATAGCCCGCAGTGCCGCCGAAACCTAGCACTTCGCGATTTGATAGCTCGTATTCGCCCGCGCCCTGAGTCGAAAAGACCACCTCGGACGTTCTAACATCAACGATGTTTAAATTTACTTTAGAATACGCGGTTTGAGTCTTTCCTTTACCCAAAATTCCAAACAGCTGATGATCGCCGGTCGTCTTGCGACCAAACTCGGTCACATCGCCGGTGATAACGTATCTGGCGCCCTTTAAGTTTTGCGCGCTTTTGGAGATTGCACTTTCCTCTTTGATGGCGCGCATATTTGTGCGATCAAGCACCGAGAAGCGTCCTGTTTGTTGTAAGCTTGAGATCAAAATTGTCTGCGCTTGATTGCCCAGTCTGTCCTCGCCGTCGGAGAACACGCCGTTGTTGTAAGAGGACTGGTTGTTAAAGCGTCCTACCGACACGGCTATCCGCTCGCCCGAGTAGTTGGTGTTTAGGCTCGCTACCGTAGGGGTTTGCACTACGCGAGAGCTCTCTTTCGCGCATCCGCTAAATAGCGCCAGCACCGAAGCCGCAATAACGGCAACCGATATGGTTTTTTTGAAATTCATTCTTTACTCCTTGAAAAAATTTACGTATAATATCTCATTGTTTCTTAAAATTTTATGTATAAATTTAAGCGCATAAATTTATCAAAACGGGAGCGATTATGCTTAATATTTTACTGGTCGAAGACGACGAGGCTTTGAGCTCGGCGATAAGGGAAAAACTACTTGACGAGGGCTTTAGCGTGAGCTGCGCCTTCGACGGCAAGCAGGCAGCAGAGGCGCTGGATGAGGCGCATTTCGATCTGATCATCTCAGACGTGATGATGCCTAAGATGGACGGCTTTGAGCTTAGCAGGTACGTTAGGCGCGACGGCAAGAGCCAGCCGATACTGATCATAACGGCAAAAAGCGAGATCGAGGATATGCAGACGGGCTTTAAAAGCGGCGCGGACGATTATATGAGCAAACCGATAAATTTAAAAGAGCTCGTGCTGCGCGTGCATGCGCTACTAAGGCGCGCAAAGATCGCGAACGAAAAGCGGCTTCTCATCGGCGGAAGCGAGCTTGATTATGATACGCTAAGCGTCTGCGCGGCGGGCGAGCGGATAAGCCTGGCGCCGAAGGAATTTCGTCTTTTGTTTCTATTACTAAGCTACGTGGGCAGAATTTTTACGAGGTTTGAGATAATGAGCGAAATTTGGGGCTACGAAACGGACAGCGACGAGCGCGTCGTCGATACGCACATCAAAAAGCTACGGGCAAAATTTGAAAACTCCAAGGACTTTGAGATAATCACCGTGCGCGGGCTCGGCTACAAAGCCGTAAAAAAGGAACGAGCATGAAAAAATACCTCATCAGCCTCAAAAGCTTCATCGCGTTTTACTCCTCGCTCGCATTCGGCGTGATAAATTTCATCGTCTGCTTTGCAGTCTGCATGCTTTTTTACATAGGCATAGGCGGCAAGATCGGCGGGTTTTGGGACGGAGTGGCGCTGTGCGCGATCATCTGCCTAATCACGATGGCGCTAAATTTTACCCTACTTTACTTCGGACTTAAAATTTTATTCCGCCCAATCAAGCGGCTACTAGGCGCGATCACTGCGATCGCAAACGGCGATTTTGAGGCGCGCGCCGAGCGTAAGATACACAGATACCGCACTGATTACGTCTATATGCACGAACTGGACGAGCTTGTAGTAAACGTCAATAAAATGGCGCAGAAGCTGCAAAAGCACGAGCAGCTACAAAAGGAGTTCGTCTCAAACGTCTCGCACGAGATGAAAACGCCGATCTCCTCGATCGCCGCGTTAAGCGAGATGATAGAGGGCGGCGTGAGCGAGGAACGCGCGGTGCGATATGCAGCCTCCATCGGCGCGGAAGCAAACCGCCTAAGCAAGCTCTGCACCGATATGCTAAAGCTAACGAGACTTGATAGCGGTGCAGCGGTGTGCCTGGATGAGACGGTACGTATCGACGAGCAGCTGCGGCAATGCATCATCTCGCTGAGCCAAAGCTACGAAGGACACGAGTTTGAGCTAGATTTATCACCGCTTAGCGTGCGATCAAACGCGGGGCTGCTAAATCAAATTTGGCGAAATTTAATCGAAAACGCGCTTAAGTATTCGCGCCAGGGCGGTAAAATTTTCGTCCGTTGCCGCGCTTGCGACGGCTTTGCGCAGGTGAGCATCAAAGACGAAGGCATCGGTATCGCGCGCGAGAAGCTGGATAAAATTTTTGACCGATTTTATCAGTGCGAGGAATCGCACAAAGAGCTAGGCAGCGGACTTGGGCTTAGCATCGTACGCAGAGCGCTCGATATTTTAGGCGGGCAGATCGAATACGAAAGCGAACCGGGCGTCGGAACCGAGGCGCGCGTTAAAATTCCGCTTTAAATTTCAGATCAAGACGGTGCGGATGATCTGCGTCTTGTAATTCGTAGCTCGCCATAAAATTTCGCCCACAGGCGAAGTCGCGCCGATGTAAGCTTTGACGACGTAAAAAAGCGCGGGCGTGTCGCGCGCCGCATTCACATAAAATTCTACTTTAAATTTTATGTCGATTTGCTGCGGCCGCCTCGCGCGCCGCGACGAGATCGGAATTCTGCTTTAAATTTAGCGCACACTGCAACTTTGACGCCCTTACGACTTTACCGCGCATTACGGCGGGCGGCAGGCTCGCTTAAATTTTCTGCGCCTTAACGCAGACGGCTGAATTTTGTCTGAAATCTGCCGCCGCTCGCTCGCACTTTACGACAGGCGGTAAAAATTTCGCCGTAAATTTTAAAAGACACATTAAGAACACAATCATCTTATATAATCCCGCTCATAGATCAATCGGGCACGCCTCTAGCGGTCCGAGTCCGGCAAATAATAAAATTAAAAACAAAGGAGAAGCGATGAGTAAGGCCGTACTTCACTCGGTGCTAGCGATAGAAGCCATTTTATGGGGGCTTTTATCGGCTGTGATTATAGGTGCGTAAATTTTACGCTTTGAGCCAGGCGATCTGCCGAAATAATTTATAAAATTTACGAAATTTGCGCCCCTCTTCGCATCCGCTGCAAAAAGGGGCGCACCCTCGCTAACTATCTAAACTAAAATTTTAATCCGCTCGCCGTGTGCGCAAACCTCACTACGCGCAAGCCCATACCGCAAGCAAGACGGCCGCGCGCAAACCTCGCTGTGCGCAACCTCGCCGCGGATAAGCCGGCTGCGCAACTAAAAATCGAATAAAATTTTAAATGCTACGAGCGGACGGACGAGCTAGTTGATGCCCTATTTTATCCGCGCCTTTTGCAATATGCGCTCGCCCGCAAAACGGCTTGCGATAGGAAATGATTTGAACGGTGCGCATTTCAAAATACGCGACCTGTTCCAAGCACGCAAATTTACGCCTTTGCCGCTAAGCGATTTTTAAAAGCTCTCAAGCTAAAATTTATCCCGATTTAAGATCAAATTTAAACTCAACCCAGACGGGCGAAAATTTCACGAAAGACGCCGCAAGCGGCGAAATCTCAAAGGAGCCTAACGTGAAAAGATTGATAGATTTCCTGAGACGCATTTATGCGGATCTGCTTGCAGGCAGGGCGCTACTACATCCGATCCTGCTTACGGCTGCATTTTTAGCGGCGAAATTCGGCGCGCTATATGTCATAGATCAAAAAATTTTAGGAAGCGGCTATGATTTGGGGATATTTGGAGAATTCGCTTATTACATATTTTTCGATTTTGTCGCAGGTGCCTATTTTATAGCTCTTTGCGCGCATATAATCTATGCTTCGCCCGAAGTCAAATCGCTTAAAATTTTACGCAAAATTCTGCTCGCGGTGATCTTAGCATCCTGCGCGCTGGGTTATTTTGCTTCAGACATAAACTACCAAAAAATAGGCGTCCTTGAAGCCTTTTTGATCGCCTCGTTAATTTGTATTTGCATCTATTCGGTCGCAACCGAAATATCAAACGAGCACTCAAATGCGGTATTTTGGGATTTTGTTTATGTTCTTAACTACATAGGTGCCTTATTTGTAATATTTCATGCGCAAGCCGCCGACGTCGTAGCCGTCATTTTAATAATCCTTTGTCCGCTCGCGTGGGCGTTTTATTTCAAATACGAATTTCAAAAATCGCTCGCGAAAGACGCCGCAAGCAATGATGAAATTTTAAATAGTGCAAGCAGCGATGAAATTTCAAAAAGCAAAGCGCGCGCGGAGAGTTAAATTTTAAAAATTCCACCGCAAAGGGCTAAATTTACAAAATTTCGCCAGAGTTAAATTTTAAAATTTACCGCGCGGCGCTTTTATCCTTTTATATCCTCGATCACCTCTTCTACGAAACGGGCTGTATCAACTAGCTTAAAGCCCCATACTTTGGGATCTGCGGTGATTTTATTATAAAAATCTTCCAATTCTTTCGCGGGAGATAATTCGCCCAATTTAAACGGGGTAAATTTTACTTTACCGATCTTTTTTAGATGTGGCAGCAGCTCCTTTAAATCCTTATGATTAAACCAGCAGTCCGTTCTAAGGAAGCCGCCGTTTTTCGAGCCTGCGATCTTGCTTTTTAAAAAATCGTCCATGCCGGGCGGCTCTTTTTGCAGCAGTCTGGTGCAGGCTAGGTGGTACTCGAGCTTCCTGGGCGTTTGATCTACCGCCGAGACAAAGCAAACGCCGTATCCCTGCTGCATCCGGATAGACAAAACGTCGCCCTCCTCGAAATATGGCGTTTTTTGCTTCGAAATTTTGGGCCGTTTAAGCGGTCTAGGGTTTTCGCTTTTTAGCTGAAGTGCCAATTTGTCAAGCGCTTTTTGGCGGCTCTTTTGAGATTTTTCAAAGACCTTATTCCACATCTGGCTTGCGCCGCCTTTTATGATAGCAAGGGCTTTTTCGCGGATCTCGTCGTTTAAAAAACCGATCTTCCAAAGCGAATACGCCAGAGCCGTCCAATAAATCTCGCTATAAAGCTCATCGGTGCAGAAATTCTCCGCCTGCGCTAAAACATCTTGCAGGATGGTTTCAACATTTTCGCCGTCCTTATATCGCTCGGTGATAGTCAAATAGATATCGTATCCGTCGTCGCTGTCGATAATTTTCACCCCGTCTATCGCCATTTTTTCTCCTTTATCTTGGACTTTTATCTGCCGATTTCGCCGAGCCGAATTTTATCAAAATTTAAGCGCTTAAAAGACAAATCGCCATTGAAATTCCAGTTTAACAGTAGCGAGCTTTGCTTATAAATACAGCGCCGTCCAGTTTATAAAATTTAACTAGCTCAAAATTTGGATGAATTTTTAAAATTTCACTCGCAAGAGCGGCTATCTACCAAATTCAGGCTTTCAGACATTCTTAAAATTTAAGCTTTTCTCTTGGGGGCGGAAGGGGGCTCTACTTACGAAGCGTCGCCTTCCTTTGCTTCGGCACTGCCTCGCAACTGCAAGCAGACCAGTCAAATCCTCACAATCCTCTCATCGCGCGCTGTATATTTTCAAAGTAAAATTTACGCTTGTAGCAGCGCTGCGCCAAGCTAGCACACCTTTAAGTTTGACGAATTTATTTAAACAAACGCAGTAAAATCCGAGCGTAAAATTTAACGGAGTAAATTTTACTTTGCATCAAAGCGCAAATCTAGGAGCCAAAATGCCAAAAATCGTAATTTTTTTCAAATGCGTCTGCACAGATATTTTCGCGGGCAGGGTCTTGCTACATCCGATTTTACTTACGGCTGCGTTTTTAGCGGCTAGATCCGGCGCGTTTTGGCTGATAAATAACGCAATATTTGGCCTCGGTTACGACTGGGGTTTTCTGGGCGACGGCTTCTTTTTAATGTTTTACCACTTTATCATAAATGCGTATTTTTTAGTATTTTGCTCCTATATGCTATTTAGGGCTTCTTTTGCGCGCTGGCTCAAATTTATCTGGCTGGTGCTCGCTATTTTTATACTTATAGGCTGTATTTACGGCTATTTTGACGCTCATATAGACCGCCAAAAAGAAGGGGTATTCGTCGGCTTTTTTATCGCATCTTTAGTTACGATTTGCGCTTATGTTCTAGTAATAACGATTGAGTTAAAAAGTTTCCTACCGATCGCATACACGGTCGTTTATCTGATTAGTTTTTCCGCCTCGATATGGATAGTTTTTAATACGCAAGGAAATTACACTACAATGGTTTTAAATATCCTTTGCCCGCTTGCGTGGACGTTTTATTTTAAATACAAATTTAAAGGAACACTTGCTAAAAACGCCGAAAACGAGAGTAAAATTTAAAGTACGAAGTCGGGCAAATTTGGAGATTTAGCAAGTTAAATTTTCACTTCGTCTGCAAATCCGTCAAATTAAGGATAAAATTTTGCTACCCAAATTTTAGCCGTGATCAAAAATACGCAAGCAAAAAGCTATTTTGCGTTAAAGTCCTCAAATTTAGTCGGTAAATTTCGCTCCAAAGAGCGGTTTTAAACGCCGATGTTTGACTAAATTTAGAAATCTTAAAAACTAGCCAAAAGATCCGAAACCCAAAATCCAAGCCGCGTCAAAAGTCCTAAGTCTAAAAATTTATCTATCGTTATACAAAGTATCGTGACGATAAGTGCGATCATCCAGCGCTTTTGAGCTTTTTTGCCGATCTTGTGCGAGGTTTTGACGCCCGCGTAAACGCCCGCTAGCGAGCCGACGCCGAGCAACGCGCCGATCTTGTAGTACACGAGTCCGTGCGCGGAAAGGCTCAGAAAGCCCGCGCTTGAGGAAAATATCACGAAAAATAGCCCCGTGCTGACGGCCTTTTTGATGTCGTAGTTTAAAAAGCTGATCAAAATAGGCATCACGAATACCGCGCCGCCAATACCCACGCTGATCGCCACGGCGCCGACGAACAGCCCCACGATAAAGAGCAAAATTTTTGATTCGTTGACCTCGCCAGTGGGCTCGGTCGGGGTTTTAAAGAGTTTGATTAAATTTATGATCTGCACTAAAATAAGCGTGCCCAGTAGAAATTTTGAGGAGAAATAGCTTACGATAAAGCCGCTACTAAGCGCGCCGCAAAAGCCCCCGAGCCCCAGCACCAGCGCCGGCGCGACGTCGAGCATTTTGCTTTTAAAATTTACGAATGAGCCGAAAATCGAGCTGAAGATCATCTGCATGATGCTGATGCCGATGGCGTACTTGACGTCGTAGCCGAAGAGCATCATCACGGGCACCACGACCGTGCCGCCGCCGATGCCGAAAAATCCGCTGATAAAGCCTACGCAGGCGCCGATTAAAATGTATTCAAAAAACATCCGTATTCCTTATTTCAGCCCCTTTGGTCTCTCTAAATTCCGCTTTTTGCGGCTCGTAATTAAAATTTACCGTTTTGCGAGTCTTTAAATTTAAGCGCAAATTTAGCAAATTTAAAGCTTATAGTCGTTTTGCTTCGCGCATCCATTCGCAGTAATACTCGCGCGAAATTTTTACGTTTTCATATCGCAAGGCGTCCGCGCGAAAGCATTTCAGGCTCAGTTCATTACCCTCAAAGCCCGCAAAATCAGCCTGCTCGTAGATGTCGTAACCGCCCTGCATGCAGTCTAAAACGTCTGCATATCTCTGCTCTTCGCTCATCGGCTCGGCAAAGCTTACCAAATGCACTCCGTTTGGAGCCGCCCAGTAGCAGTCGTCCACCGCCAGCGCGTTCCAACCCCGCAGATAGTGCACGCCGCCCCAAATGAAGCTCTCCTTGCCGAGCATCCAGACGTCCGGCACGAAGCGCATGATCCGCCCACGATCCAGTTCAAGCACGCTGTAGCCGTATAGATCCTGGCGAAAGACGAGGTAAAATTTGCCGTTTGCGTGGCGGATCAGGCTGAAAAATTCCGCCCGATCATCTATACAGCGCCAGCTTATTATCTGCGGTGCGCCAAACAGCGTATATTTGCCGCCGCTAAAATTTACCGCGCCGAGCCTATATGCGTCCTTTACGATCTCATATCCGCCACCTAAATTTATCGTTTGGCGCTGAGTAAAATTTTTCCTCTTAAAAAGAGCTTCCGCCTGCTTGATGTGCACTTGGTACTGTGCGGAATTTACGGCGTTTGGCATCGTGCGCTCCTTAAAATTTCATGCAGGCGGGTTAAATTTTACGCTGCTCAAACGGCTCGCGCTTCTTGAATTTCATGCGAACCGAATAAATTTAGCCTCGCTAGTCGGCAAAATTTGACCGCTAGGCGGCAAAGCCCAATCATTTGGCGGCAACCGATAACCGCTAAGCGCAATTCGCGTGAGCGCTATGTATCAGCGCCGAAATTTTAAATCTTGCTTTGCGAATTTTTTAAAATTTACCCGCAGTTTCGGCGCTCTGCGAATACTTGCAATACAGCGCCGTCTTTAAATGCTCGCGCACAAGGGCGTGAAATTTTACGAGCGTTTGAAATTCCGAGGCATTTAAATTTCACGATATTTAAAATTCCGAGGCGTTTTAAAATTCCACGGAGATCTGAAATTCCGCGAGTATTTGAAATTTCGCAACCTTTAAATTCCACTAGCGCCTTAAATTTGTCCAAGTGCGGACAGCCAAACCGCTCGGACGGGCAGACCGCTCAAATTTACTCTCGTCTGCAGCGCCGCTATCGTATAAATTTAAAATTCTACTCGCCCGAGGCGCTGCGAATATTACTCGGATTTGCCCTCTTCTTTGGCGCCCGAAATTTTATCCAGCACCTTTTTGCCGACCTCGCTTTGATTTAGCGCTTCGAGCATCGCGGCTAGCTGCGTGCCGCCCTTGGCGCTTAAAATTTCGCCGAATTTACTCATCCCCTCGCCCACGCTGCCTTCGTTCGCGATGATCTTAAGATCCGCCGCGCTTAGCGCCTTGGCCTGCTCTAGGCCGATGTCGCGGTTCGCTTCGATCTGTTTGATCGAAATGAGATAGGTCTGGTATCCCTGATTTTCGCCGATCTCGCGCGCCAGCTCGATCTGTGCGTTTACGGGCGCGAGCTCTTTTAGCCTAAGCGCCTCGGCCTCGGCAGAGCCTATCTTTAGCGTACCCTGCGCCTCTTTGTCCTTCATCTCCAAAAGCGCCGCGGCGGCGAGAAACTGCTTCTCTTTATCGCCCTGCGCTACTAAAATTTGATTTTCCTTGATCGCTTCGGCGTCGCGGATTTTGGCGTTTTTGCGCGCTTCGGCGTCGATCTCGATCTTGCGCTGCTCCTGCTCGGCCTTTACGATCTCCACTTGCTTTTTGATCTCGGCCTGCTTGACGTCGTTTACCCGCACGACCTCCATCGCCTTTTCCTGCGTGATCTTTTGCTGATCCTTGATGAGCTGCTCGGCCTGCTCCTTTGAGATCGCGACCTCCCGCTCGTTTTCGACGGTTTTAAGGCCTACCATCTTATTTGCTTCCTGCTGGCGCACTTCGGTTGCCTGCGCGGCTTCGATCTCGGCGATCTGGGCGAGCTTGGTGTTATTTGCGACCTCGACGCGGCTTTCCTTTTCGATCTGGGATTTTTTCTTCTCCATGATGTTTAAGATGACCTTGCTGCCGCTACTATCTCGGATATCCATCAGCTCGATGTTTTTAACGGGCTCGATACCCCAGTTTTGCAGCTGCGTCTTTACCGCCTTGGTAAAATCATCTCCGAGCTCGGAGCGGATCTGCAAAATATCCTCAAGCACACGGCTCGAAAGGATCGAACGGATCGAGCCTTGAATGATATTTCTAAGCTGATTGTTAAGATCCTCAAAATTATTAACGCGTTGCGCGGCCAAATTTGAATCCATAATCCTAAAAAATGCCGTTATATCGACGACGAAAGGAAGTCTGCCCAGATCATACGCCTCATAATCCTCGATCTTGATACTAAAAACAGAGACGGGCAAAACGATCTTCGTAACGCCCAGCACCGGCACCCAGCTTGGGAATTCATAATAGCTGTTACCGTTGCCGGTATCTTTGCCGTAGCTCGTCGTCTTACGCGCGCTCTGGACGATATGCACTTCGTTCGTCTCCACTATGCGCCTGAAAAACAGAGGCACGATGATAAAAAGCGCGATTAAAACCCCGGCGGCGGCGCCTATTAAATACAAAATTTCATCCATTTTCTCTCCTTTAAAAATGCTAAATTTAAAATGGATTATATAAAAATTTACTTTGAAAAATAATAAATAATCGCGGCGACAGCGGTTAAAATTTACGCAATTTTAATGAGGTTTTTTGTAATATCGCAGCGTATATTTCAATACCTTTTAGGAGAAAAAATGAAAAAATTTTTACTACTGCTTTTAGCGGGTGCGCTTTTTGCGAGCGCGGCAGAGCTTAGAACTATCAAGGATATGGACGGAGCTGAGGTCAAAATCCCCGCAAAAGTTGAGCGTATCGCGGCACTCTGGCACTCGAACAATCAAATTTTACTGGCTCTGGGCGGAGCGGATAAGATCGTCGCCACCACCGATAACATCAGCAAAAACGCATGGTTTCTTAAAATTTATCCGCGCCTAGCGCAGATCCCAGTACTGCTAAAAAATAACGACGTAAATTTAGAGGAGCTGATGAGCCGTAACCCCGACGTAGTCATCGTCTCAACCGCACTAGCGGGCGAAAATTTAGCCAAACAGGGCTTTACCGTTTTAAAGGCGAGCTTTAGCGATTACGAGCAGATGAGGCGCAGCATCAGGATGTGCGGCGATATGCTAGGCGGCGACGCGCCGCAAAGAGCGAAGGATCTGATCGCAAATCTCGATAAAAATATCGCTTTGGTTAGCGGCCGCACCGCAAATTTAAGCCCCGATAAACGCCCGCGCGTCCTTCACATCGTAGGCGGAACCGATCTTTTAAAGATCGACGGTAAGGGCACGCTGATCGACTCATGGATAGAGCTAGCCGGCGGCACGAACGCGATCACCGCCACCAAAGGCCCGATGAAAACTATCACCGCCGAGGAGATCATCGCGAGCAACCCGCAGATCATAATCGTGGGCGGCGATCACAACGAAGATGCGGTAGCTCAGATCAAATCCAGCCCGATCTACAGCGGCACGGATGCGGTCAAAAATGGACGCGTTTACGGCAATCCGCGCGGGGTTTTCAACTGGGATCGATACGGAGCGGACGCGGTGCTTCAAATTTTATGGGCAGCCAAAACCATTCAGCCGGAGCTATTTGCCGACATCGACGTGAAAGCCGAAACGAAGGCGTTTTATAAAAAATTTATGAATTACGAGCTAAGCGATACGGAATTTGGCTATATTTTAAAAGGACTCAATCCGGAGGGTAAATAAGGCGCGGTGCCGAAGCAACGGCATCAGCGCCGCACCTAGCAGGCAGTACCCGTGCCGAACGCCTCATCACGCGGCGATACATCGGCACAGAATGTTTCATCGTGCGGCGGCACATCGGTGCCGAGCGACCGCCCGTCCTATCTCGACACCGGTTAGACAAATCGTCTAGTCATACGGGCGAGCGGTCGTCGTATCGTCAAAACAAGCGGCACTATCGCATTTTTGGTGCATTGAAGTGCGGATGCCGCCCGCATAAAATGCAGATCTCATCGTTACTCGGCGAGTCGATACCTAAATGACGGCGTCATTGCCGCATTGTCCCAACAGAAGCAGCATCCCCAACCCGCGGCGCGGCGGACAAACATAGCCGCAGCACGCTAAAACGGGCGGTGCGAGGCGGAGTAAAATTTAAACTCGCGGCGGGTGAAAAAGGATAAAGCAACGACAAGCAAACAAGGGCAAAACAAAGCTGTAAGATAAAATTTAAAGCAAAGGAAGCGGTCATGGAAATTTCATTTTTTACGACGCTTGAGCCTGCTCTAGTGGGCGCTTGAATACCCTCATTTGCGATGGTGCTGATACAGTTCGTGTATATGTTTGTCTACAAAGAGGTCGGCAAACGCGCTACCGATACCTCCTGGTACACGCTCGCGGACAAGCGAAATGCGATCATAAGCTCGCTGCTGCAAGTAGCGCTGCTCATTTTGTCGGTGTTCGTGCCGCTTAAGACGGGCAGCGCGTGGTTTTGGATCGGAGCGGTGATCTACATAGCGGCTTTTGCGGGCTTCATCAAGGCATTTTACGACTATGCGGCAGCTCCTGCGGACAAAGCCGCACAAGGCGGCATCTACCGCCTATCGCGCAATCCGATGTATTTCTTTTATTTCCTCGGCATGGCGGGCGTTTGCGTCACTTCGGCGTCGCTGTGGCTACTCATAGTGATAGTGCCCTTTGCCATATACAATCATCTCGTGGTCCTGGGCGAGAAACGTTACTGTGAGCAGGCCTACGGACAGGAGTATTTAGAGTATAAGCGCAAAACGCCGAGATATTTTTTGTTTTTATAAGGGGAGCGGTGCGCAATTGAGCTTTAAAGTAGGAGCGTAAATTTAGATAGCGCTTTAAAATTTTAACCGGACTTGCGGGCTAATTTTAAAATTTCGCCCGAAATTTTAAGGATTGCGAGATATAGGCTTAAATTT
>NZ_CALIST010000034.1 GCF_938041645.1 uncultured Campylobacter sp.
TATTAAAGATATATAAATATTTCTATAAATTTGCAAAAATTTTAAAATTTGATCTAAATTTATAGATTTTTTTATATGGAATTTAAGGAACTCAAATTGAATCAGCTTTTGCAGACCTTTATACCGACCGCGCACCTTATTAAAAATACGATCGGCAATTGCGAGGTGGTCATCCACGATATGAGCACGCCGCAAAACTCCGTCGTTTTCGTCCTCGGCGACGTAACGGGTAGGAGGATCGGTCAAAGCTTCGATCATCTGGTAAAGGACGTGTTGCTAAGCAAAAATTTTGAAAACGACTGCACCGCAAACTACTACTTCACCGCACAAAACGGCAAGCTCATACGCTCCTCGACTTCGCTGATCCGCGGCGCAGACGGCAAAGTAGTAGGCGCGCTATGCGTAAATATCGATACCTCAAGCGCCATGGCGGCATACAAAGCAATAAAAAATCTTCTGCCAAACGCAAAACTCGATAGCAAGCAGTCGCAAGGCGTAAATTTTATCGACGGAGGCTGCGATAACGCGGCATTATATGAAGCGAACTTCAATGACGGCGTAAGTTTAGAAACGCAAAGCTCTAACAATTCGCAGCAAAATATCCTTGATATCGTCCAGGACCTTATCGCATCGGCTACGCACGATCTGGATGTAGAGCGGATGAAGAAAGAGGATCGAAAGCGCATCGTAAAATTTCTCGCGCAAAAAGGAATTTTTGAGGTAAAGGGTGCGGTGGAGCTCGTCGCAAAGGCGCTTAGGACGCAGAAAGTCACGATTTACTCATATATGGATGAGGTAAAGAAGGAGAGCTAGCCGCGGTGCATAAATTTGATCTAAAATTTAACAAGCGTTGCACGTCTTTTTATCGGCGTAGCCATATGGGGTGGCGTAAATTTTAATCTGATTTTGATGAACCGATCAAAAGTGTGATGCGCCAATTCCTAGTTCATGCAGCATGTAACGGCATAAAAGCAAAACTCATCTGTTACTCGAACTCGTAACCCTTTGTATTCTTTAATTTCTCGTCATAATCGACTCCGTTAGCAATTCGCTTGCGCGAAGCATTGAAATCCGCTCGTATCGGGCTTTTGCGCTCGTCAAACTCAAGTGGCGCGACATCGATGATATCTGCTAGCAGATGTGCCAAATCATCGCTCATAAAAGGTTTATCTTTCGCCGCAGCTAGCCTCTGCCATAGCTTAGCGTGATCGCTCAAAAACTCGCGCGAAGCTATGAAAATCAGCGGAATTTCGTAAGTAAAGCGGCTCTCCATGCCGTGCCCAAGGCGTCCATTTTCGTATAAATTCTCTCCGTGATCGCTAAGATAGACGATGAGGCTGTCATCACCCGAAAAAATTTTAAAAATTTCATTTATGACAAAATCGTTGTAAAGCACGCTGTTATCATAATATGCGACGACATCTTTCTGCTTGGAAGTAAGTTTTGCCTTTACGTCTGCCGCGCTAAACTTGCCAAATCCCTCGGGATAGCGCAGGCTGTAATCCATGTGGCTGCCGATGAGATGGATCACGTAGAAGTTTCGCTCGCTCTGCTCCGTTTTTGCCTGATTTATGAGCGGAAGCAGCACTCCGTCAGGCTTGATGCGGACGGTTTCGTAAAGATTGCTCTTTGAGAGGAAGGATTCCGCGTCCGCGCGATCGGCAGCGCTTTTGGCACTTAACGCATGTGCACCGAAGGCTTCTTGATTGCTGATCCAAAAGGTGCGGTAGCCACTTAGCTTAAACATATCGATGATGCTAAGGTTGCGAAACCACGCCTTTTTGCGCTCGCTTTCGTAATCGCTGAAATTTAAAAGTCGCATCAGCACCTGATTAGTAGTGCCGTAAGGCGAGATTGTATCGCTAAATTTTATCAGATTGCCGCTTGCTTCGAGACCCTCCAAAAGCGGCGTATTTTTAACACCGTAGCCGTAGAGCGACATATGCCCGCGCTGCAAGCTCTCGCCGATTATTAGGATGATATTTTTGACGCGAGACTTTTGTGGGGCGGGGCTTGTAGCAGCGTCAGTGGTTTTGGAATTTGAAATCACGCTGGGGTTTTGCGGCGCAGAATTTAAAGTTTCGCCCCAGCTTTGCACCTGAGCGCCTGGGGCGGAAGTAGAATTTTGAGATGCAAGGCCGGGGGTGGCGCTTTGCGGATCTGAATTTGCGCTGCTTTTTAAAACGCTTTCGTTCGCGCGCTTGGCCTCGTCATATCCGAGCTGCACTTCGCGCATATCAGTGATGAAATTTTTATCGCTCAGATAATCTTTTATCGTAAAGGCAAACTCCAGCGGGACATATTGCGATAGCTTGGTTATATAGCTCTGCTTGCCCTGGGAAGCTTTGACGGCAATATCTGCGCAAAAGATCGATCCATAGATAAGATAAAGCGCCGCTAGCAGCAATCTTAGGCGGCTATGCGTTTGCTCCCTCTTTCTCTGCCCCGCTCTTAACGCCGCAAAAATGCAACCAAGCAGCACTGCTAAATATAAAATCGTTGCAGGGTTAAGAAACTGCGAAACAAACTCGCGCGTCTCGGCTGCGTCGGTATGGACGATCGCGTCAATCGCCACGACGTTGAAGCTTGAGTCGAAATTTACGATCAAAAACAAAGCCGCGCTCGTAATCAGCGCAATTAGCGCCAGTAGCACGTACGAAACGAGCTTAAAAAATCGCCCGCTAAGCAAATAGCAGAGGTGAAAGATGAGTAAATTTGTGATGAGCACCGCAGAAAAGCCTTTAAATACATGCGAAAAATGATACCCATTGATCTGATAATGTATTTCAACCCAGCACGCAAGCAAACATAGCACCGTGCTAAGCCAAAACGCTCTCCATACGGGGCGTTCGCGCAGTGCGGTAAAAAAGCCGCGGTCGATTTGCATAAGCAAGCACGCCACGAGCTCGCCCGCTTTCGTCCGCGCCATAAGCCCGCCTATATTTGCTAGCGCTATATAAAGTTTTTCTCTCATTTCATCTTCCTTAGCTTTCAAAAGACATGATAACGCGCACTCTGCGTAGCGCGACATATTTTGTTAAAAATTAAGGCGCAATCTTAGCCGCTTAAAGCTTTGAGCTTGCTTACTTGCGCGCCTTTACGCTTCAAATTTTACGGCTAAATTTTAAAGATACGG
>NZ_CALIST010000035.1 GCF_938041645.1 uncultured Campylobacter sp.
TAAGAAATTGATTAAATTTATCGCGAATTTTAATAAGGTAGCGAGAATTCCGACCGCAGATCCACCAAGCCCGCTCAAAATTTAAATTTTACCTGGATTGAGCTATAATCCCTTTTTTGAAATTTTAACCTTGGATAAAGATTTGAAAATAGCGTTTTTTGACTCGGGCATCGGCGGACTAAGCGTGCTAGTTGAGGCTCTGCGGAGATTTAGCGGAGCGGAGTTTTTGTATTTTGCCGACGAGGATCACGTCCCATACGGCACGAAAAATAGAGCCGAGATCGTGCGCCTGAGCCTTGATGCGGTGGGATTTTTGGTCTCGCGCGGCGCGGACGCGGTCGTCGTTGCTTGCAATACCGCCACGAGCGCCGCCATCTCGGAGCTTCGCGGCGCATTTAGCGTGCCTGTCATCGGCATGGAGCCCGCCGTCAAGCTCGCCGCGGACAGCTTCGGCTCGCGCCCGACGCTGCTCATCGCCACGCCGCTAACGATCGCCGGCGAAAAG
This sequence comes from uncultured Campylobacter sp., assembly GCF_938041645.1. Taxonomy (GTDB): domain Bacteria; phylum Campylobacterota; class Campylobacteria; order Campylobacterales; family Campylobacteraceae; genus Campylobacter_B. The sequence continues at coordinate 506 of NZ_CALIST010000035.1, forward strand.
CTCGCGCGCCTCGTGGGGCGGCTGGAGTGTGAGACGTGGAGCTTGCCGCTGCCCCGCCTCGTGGAGTTTGCGCAGGATTTGGAGTTTGATTCGCCTGCGGTTCGGACGTATCTGAGCGAGGAGCTAGCTAAATTTGAGCTTGAGCGCCTCGGTTCGCTCGTGCTTGGTTGCACGCATTTTAACTATTTCAAGGACGTTTTGCACGAAATTTTGCCGCCTCACGTGCGTATCATCGACGGTATCGACGGCACGCTAAACCGCCTTGCAAGCGAGCTGGGCGGAGGGCTGAAGCTCGCACATGGCGAGGATTTGCCCTCGCGGGCGACTAAATTTGACGCGGACGGCGGCGTAAAATTTGATACGAATTCACAGCTCAAGCTTTATTCTCGAGGCGGCGCGGATTTGTCCTTAGAATTTGAGCCGCGAAGCGAAGGAGCGGGCATTTCGCGCGTGAATTATCCAAACGGCAACAGCGTGGAGTATTTTTGCTCGGGCAGGGCGCTAGATGCGGCGCAGCTGCGCAAAGTGGACCTGTTTTTAAAGCGGCTCGATGCGATGCGAGCAATCGACTAGGCTACGCGCCCGTGCGTCGTAGATCCGTAGCGCAGGTTGGGATTCCAGTGCGTCATAAATCACGTCAAATTAAAATTCCTGTTCATCGCGGATCGCACTGCGCGACTTAAAATTTAGATACGTGGTGGATCGCTCTGCGCAAGTTAAAATTTTGATGCGCTATAAATCGCAGCGCAAATTAAAATTTTGGCGCGCTAAAATTTAACTCGGCTCGGCGATTTAGAAGCGGCTTCGCGACGGCATATGAGCAATGGTGCTTCGCCGTCATCCAGCGCGCGAAAGTTAAAATTTTACGGGGCAAATGCTGCCTTCCGCCGCCCGGCACGTAAATTTAAGATTTAACGCGCAACGCCGCCGTACGACTTGAAGCAGCATAGCGCGAAAAAGGCGCCGTCGCTTCTTTAAATTTAATAGCGCAAGTCCGCAAGTCAAGATTGCTGTATGTAAGGAATTCCTCGCGCCGCACGAGCTGTCGCCGCAAATTTGAAATTTTAAATTTAGACTAGGACGTAGATAAAGGGCGTGCGCGAAGTTAAAATTTAGTGCGCCGCGCAAACCACCGCCGAGAGAAATTTAGACTAGCTACGCGGCGTAAATTTTAAAATGATTAAATTTTAAGGCGCCGCGCAGCCCATAAGTCTTTTCTACGCTAGCCAAAAGCTCGCAGGCTAAATTTGAAATTCCAAAATCCGTAAAGTAGAATTTCGCGCCATGTCGTTTCGCGGGCGAGATTTATGCCGCAAAATTAAGCGCCGCCCAGAGTAAATTTACCCCACCGAAAGCGCGGGGTAAATTTAGAATACATTAAGAACGTAAGAAAGGAGGGTTCAGCATTAAAATTATTTCCTGGCTATTTTTTATATTCTTTAATCTGGTATTACCAGACGATTCTTGAATCTGCTCAAGAAAACAGCGTCGTGAGCATGCCTTAAATTAACAGCTTCGACACTATTTTCATCGGCCGGAACTTTCTCTTTATATTTTTCTATGATAGCCTTGGCTTCGTCTAAATGGCTCTTATAATACTCAACCGAATACGCCATACTCTTTTCCTCTACGACAGTTTTGGCATTCACGCAATTTTTATAAGAGTTGCTTCCGTCTTTTAAAGTATTGAAATCACACTTTGCTAAAACCTCTTTGGCTTCGTCTAGATGCGCGTCATAATATTCCTTGGTCTTTACCTCGGTATCATCGCCGCAACCTACTAATAAAACAGCCAATGTAAGTGCACCTAGAAGCGTTTTAGTGTTTTTCATTTCATTCTCCTTGTTTGAAATTTATCGGTATTTTACTATCCGTTTACTTTAAAAATTTTGAATTGCA
>NZ_CALIST010000036.1 GCF_938041645.1 uncultured Campylobacter sp.
GGGAATTGAAACAAAAGTCTTTTTATTACTTTTATTATTACTTTTAAAATTTTATAGTAGGCAAGATTCTATTCCACTGGGAATTGAAACATCATAATGCTATCTTTAATGGATACGAGAGCCTTTAAGTAGAATTCCATCCCTTTGGGAATTAAAACAGTCCGTATATGATGAAGCGGAGGGGCCCGGTGAAAGTATAATTCCATCCCGTTGGGAATTGAAACAATTTTTTGGATCGAGCCCTTTAATAAAAGACCTATCGTAGAATTCCATCCCGTTGGGAATTGAAATTATCACCAAACTCGGGGTTACCGACAAGGTTAAAGTAGAATTCCATCCCGTTGGGAATTGAAACCAATGATCCACAATGCAATTTCCATTTCCATATCGTAGAATTCCATCCCGTTGGGAATTGAAACGAACTGAAACTGCGCAAGCTTCGCCCTGCAGTATTTGGTAGAATTCCATCCCGTTGGGAATTGAAACTATGAACGACAGCCGCAGAGAAAAGCAAGCGACGAGGTAGAATTCTATTCCATTAGGAATTGAAACGTGATATACTTCATCACGTAGCCCGTGGCGTTGTGTAGAATTCCATCCCATTAGATAGAATTTCAAAGAATCTTGAGGTGCACAATCATAGAATTTAATGCGTTTCTATATATTAGGAAATAAATCCCTAATGAAGCAATTCCTAGCAAGCCTCCCTAGCGAGTAATCTTCATTGGCAAGATTCAACCCTTTTTCTTATCCTTCTTGTTCTTGCGGGAGGGGCTTTCCAGCTTGCGCCAAGCCTCGCTTTTTTGGCTATCCTCCATTAGCACTATCTCCCTGGCGCCGTTTCGCACGAGGTTTGGATCCACCGCAAGCTCCTTTGCATCGATCTTTTCGGGATAGTCTATGCGTGAGAGGATGCAGCGGAAGGCGTTTAGCCGCGCGATCTTTTTGTCGTTGCTATCTAGGATCGTCCACGGCGCAAACTCGGTATTTGAAGCGAGCAGCATCGAGTATTTTGCGAGCGTGTATTGATTCCACAGCTCCTGCGATCTCGCATCCACCGGCGAGAGTTTATATTGCTTCAGCGGATCGGCACGGCGCGATTCGAAGCGCCTTTTTTGCTCCTCTTTGGAGACTGAGAAGTAAAATTTAAACAAAATTATCCCCGCACTTACCAAAAGCTCCTCAAATTTAGGCACTTGGCGCAGGAAATCTTTATGCTCGGCGTGGGTGCAAAAGCCCATCACCGGCTCGACCATCGCGCGGTTGTACCAGCTGCGGTCAAAGATCGCGATCTCGCCGCCGCTGGGTAGGTGCGCGACGTAGCGCTGGAAGTACCACTGCGTCTTTTCGACGTTGCTCGGCTTTTCGAGCGCTACGATGCGGCATCCGCGTGGATTTAGGTGCTCGGTTAAACGCTTGATCGTGCCGCCTTTACCCGCCGCGTCGCGCCCCTCCATCAAAATCAAAATTTTTAGCCCCTTTTCTTTTACGAATTTTTGCAGCTTCAAAAGCTCGATCTGGTATCTCTCAAGCAGCGTTTCGTAGTCTTTGAACGAGATTTTTTCGTACTTTGAGCTTTTAAATTCTATCTCTTTCAGCGCTATTTCGCCCGTTTCGGTTTTGATCTCTTTGCTCATATCGCCTCCTAAAAATTTTAAGGAATTTTACAAAAAAGTTCTTTAGATTACACTATAAATTCATACTTATTACGTTAGAATGTAGAAAAAAATTTCAAAGGATAAAATTTGATCAGATCGCTGATTTTAGTAGCATTTTTTCTCTTGGGTTTAGGTGCCGAGCCCTTAAAACCTTCCGATGCGTTCAAGCTTGACGCGACGGCGCAAAGTGGTAGCGTAACGCTAAGCTTTGATATCGCGGACGGGATCTATCTCTATCAAAACGAGATAAAAATTTTCACTGACGGCGCGGAGGTGACGAATTTAATAAATCTGCCCGCCGCGACCGAATACAAGGATTATAAAATTTACGAGGGTAAATTTAGCATCGTCGTGCCTTTAGGCCTCGTACTCGCAAATGCCGCAGACAGCGATGATTTTGTGCTTAACGGCGATTTTTTGGGCTGCACGAAGTCGGGCTTTTGCTACCAGCCGCAGCAGTTCGGCTTTAGCTTCAAGCGCGCGGCGGAGGGCTATGAGATCGGTAAAATTTCAAACTCCGAGTTGAAAAAATATCGAAAAGGCGCAAATTCTGCGCAGGCTTCCGCGGGCACGCAGAGCAGGGCTTTAAATTTTGAAAGCAATACCGCAGCTTCGGGCGCCGCGGCAAATTTTGAGGCAAGCTCGCACGCGACGGGAAATTCCGCGGCGAGCTCGGCGGAAAGCGCTGCAGTAAATTCCGACGAAACCTCCGCGCCAAAAACTTCTCGCGGCGCAAATTCCATCTCCGAGCAGGATAAAATTTTAAATGTTCTTAGCGGCAAGAGCTTCATCGCGGCGATCGCGCTGTTTTTCGGCTACGGCGTGCTGCTCTCGCTAAGTCCTTGCGTCTATCCGCTCATCCCGATCCTCTCGTCGATCATCGTGGCGAAAACTTCCTCGAAGCCGAGCGCGAAAAAAAGCCTAGCCGTAAGCCTCGCGTATATTTTCGGGATGGCGAGCTCGTATGCGATTTTAGGAGCTTTCGTGGCGGTTTTTGGGCAAAATTTACAGGGCCTGCTGCAAACTCCGCCCGCACTGATCCTAACCTCGCTCATATTCGCCGCGCTCGCGTTTTCGATGTTTGGATTTTACGAGATTCGCTTGCCTGCGCGCTTTCAAAGCTTCTTAAATAGCAAAAGCGAAAATGCCGGCGGCCTGATCGGAGTTTTTTCGATGGGGCTTATCTCGGCGCTCGTCGTATCGCCGTGTATCTCCGCTCCGCTTGCGGGCGCGCTCGTTTATATCGCGGGCAGCGGCGACGTTCTGCTGGGCGCGGCGGCTCTTTTTGCGCTGGGGCTCGGAAGCGGCGCGCTACTCCTTGTGGTAGGGCTCGGCGGCGCACTGCCTAGACCCGGAGCTTGGATGGAGGCGGTGCCTAAAATTTTCGGCTTTTTGTTGCTTTTTACGGCGGTATGGATTTCGCGCACGCTCATCGGCGAAAATTTAAGCCTGCTGATTTACGCGGTTTTAGGCGCGATCTTCGCAGGATTTTTGGGGCTATTCGACGGCGGCGCGGGTGGCATCAAGCGCGCTTTAGCCCTTGTAATCGCTCTATATTCGGCGCTACTGCTCGCGGGCTTTGCCAGCGGTGCGAAAGATTTTTCCAGGCCGCTTGGTAATCTAATCCCGCAAAATGCGAGATATTCCTGGGGCGGCTTGGGCGGCGAGAGCTTGCAAGCGGGCGAAATTTCTCGCGCTAAAAATTTAAGCGGCGCGCATTTTTCGTTTGTGCACGATCTGGCGCAGCTGCGCGGCGAAATAGAAAATTCCAAAAAGCCCGTGATAGTGGATTTTTGGGCTAGCTGGTGTAAAAATTGCGAGCAGAGCGAGCGAGCGTTCGCGGATCCCGCTCTTGCGGGCACTCTTGATAAATTTAGCCTTTTAAAGATCGATCTTAGCGAAGATAGCGAGCAAAATAGGGTGATAAAAGCGCATTTCAACGTATTCGGCCCGCCTACGATTCTGTTTTTTAAAGAGGGCGCCGAGATTGCGAACCTGCGCCAGATCGGCAGCGTAAATTCCGAAAAGCTGGCCGAAATTTTAACCGAAATTTAGTGAAATTTAGATAGATTTCAAACAAAATTTAGTTTTAAGGATTGCGCGATGATAAGCAAAAATAGGGCTACGAAAGAGACTAAAATTGAGCTTGAGCTGGAGCTTTACGGGCGCGGCGCGGTGCAGATACAAACGGGCATCGGTTTTTTCGATCATATGCTTAGTGCATTTGCCAAGCACGCGTGGATCGATCTGAGCCTACGCTGCGAGGGCGATTTGCAGGTTGATTTTCATCACAGCGTCGAGGACTGCGGCATCGTGCTCGGAAGCGCGATCAAAGAGGCGATCTATCCCGCACAAAACATCGAGCGCTTCGGTGATAGCGTCGTCGTGATGGACGAAGCCGCCGTAAGCGCCGCGCTTGATTTTTCCAACCGCGCGTTTTTGGTATTTGATTGCCCGAGCCTGAAGCACGGTAAGATCGGCGAATTCGACGCCGAGCTCGTGGAGGAATTTTTCCGCGCTCTGGCTTTCAATGCAAATTTAACGCTGCATCTAAGCCAGATCCGCGGCGAAAATCTGCATCACGTCGCAGAGGCCGCGTTTAAGGCGTTTGCCGTCGCATTCCGCCGCGCGATAAGTATCAACGAGCGCGCTGGCGTGCCTAGCACCAAGGGCGTTTTATAGCGGCAAATGCGCGCTAAATTTAGCAAAATTAGCAATTCGCGGTTTTGTAATTTTATCGGCGTTTGAAATTTTACTCTCGCCGCCGCTTTAAATTTGCAAAATTTCGCCATTGCTCTGGCAAAGCGCGCCGCTTTATTAAGACCGCTTGCGCTGGCGGTGCATTTGCGCCCGCCGCGAAAACCGCGAACTATACTATATGAAATTTCGCACTGCCGGAGCGCTAAACCGCCGCTTTGCATATTAAAATTTAAAGGTAAAAGATGAATAATTTCGGATCGCTTATGGAGATTTTAAATGTGCTGTTTTTGATCTGCTTTGTTTGGCTTATCGTGTGTTTGATTAAATTTATCAGATCAAAAGACGAGCCGGAGCGCCATAAAAGAGATAAAAAATTTCTAATTATTTCGACGGTTGCGTTTTTGTGCACCCTTGCTCCGCTGGTATATTTTGAGTGGCTGCCGGATCTATTCATCTCGATCTCGGTTTTGATCGCGCTGCCGATAATTTCGTTTATTTGCCTCATCGTGTATTTGGTAAAATTTATTAAATCTGCTAAAAGCGAGCCCGAGCGCCGCAGAAAGATTAGAAATCTTCTGATCCTCTGCGCGTTTTTGTTCATAATCTTTTCGGCGGTCTTAGCCGGCTTTTTATGGCTGCTTAATAGCGCGCTTGCGCATATGTGAGGCATAAATGAGCGATGAAATTTTTCAAAAAACGATCGCCGTAATATTGACGGCTTGGGCGATCAGCGTTTGCGCGCTAACTGCAGCGGCGCTGTATCTGCAGAGCAAATGCTCGATCATCTCCTATATCGCGAACGGCAACTAAGATGAAGCGCACATCTATCGTCATTTTGCTGCTGCTTAGCTTTGCGGCTTTCGATTTTGCATTTTACAGCCTCGTCGTGAAGCGATACGTAAATCAAAGCAGCGCCGAGATGCAGGCTAAATCGATCGAGTTGCATAAATTCCTGCCGTTTGAGCAGGGTTCGCAGATCGTGCGCGCCAGCTCCGGCTTAAAACTTAGCGGCGATCTGCCGATAATCGACGGCGCAGCGGCTTTATATCCCGTATTTTCGGCATTCGTCGCGGCAAACTATCCCAAAGAAAGCGTGAAATTTGACGGGCAAAATTTCACGAGTGTTAGCAGGCTTAAATTTAGCAACACTCGCGGCGCATACAAGGCCATAAGCGACGGCGAGGCGGATCTGATCTTTGTCGCCGCCCCTTCAAAGCAGCAGCTTGATTACGCGCGCGAAAAGGGCGCAAACTTACGCTTCGTGCCGATCGGGCTGGAGGCGTTCGTCTTTATCGTAAATGCGAATAACAAAGTTTCAAGCTTAAGCGTGGATCAGGTGCGAGGAATTTATTCTGGGCAATATAGCGACTGGTCGCAGCTCGGCGGCGAGCGCATGCGAATAGATGCCGTGCAGCGAAACGCGGGCAGCGGCAGCCAGAGCGCGTTTTTAAAATTTATGGGCGAGACGCAGCCTAAGCGCAAGATCACAGGCTTTTTCGGTAGTGCAATCGGCTTTTCGTTTCGATATTACGTCGAGGGGATCGTGCAAAAAGGCGGCGTGAAGATGCTTAGCCTAAACGGCGCGTATCCGAATAAAGAAAATATCTCTAGCCGCAAATACCCGCTCGTAGCCGAAATTTACGCGGTTTACGACGAAAATAACAAAAACGAAAATATCCGCATCTTGATAGATTGGATCCTTTCGCCGCAGGGGCAAAGCATCATCGAAAATAGCGGCTACGTGCCAATTAAGGGCTAAGATCGCGGCTTAAATTTATACGGCGTTTGCCAAAAATTCAGCCAAATTTCGTTAAAATCACAAAATTTCAAAAAACGGAAAACGAAGTGATAAAGATCATATTTTTAGACGTAGACGGTTGCCTTAGCGACGGCGGGCTGTATCATTCAAACGGCGGCGAAGAGATGAAAAAATTTAACGTAAAAGACGGATTCGGCATCCAGGAGTGGCAGCGGCTGGGGCTAAAGGTCGCGATCATCACCGGCAAAAGCTCGCAAATCGTCGCAAACCGCGCGCGTGAGCTAAAGATCGATACGCTCTTTCAAGGCGAAAAAGACAAGCTCTCAAGGGCGGAGCAAATTTTAAAAAATTTTAACCTAAGCTTCGATGAGGCCGCCGCGATCGGCGATGATATAAACGACGCGAAGCTTTTAAATGCGGTCGCGATCAGCTTCAAGCCCGCCGATGCGCTAAGCTCGCTAAAAGCAGACGTCGCGCTAAGCAAAAACGGCGGCTGCGGCGCGGTGCGCGAGATGATCGAAATACTCGTCGATAAAAACGGCATGCGCGAAGAGTGGAATAGCAAATGGCTGTAGTTTCGCAAGCGCGCGTGAGAATGCCTGCGAGGGGCGAAATTCCGCGCAGATCAAAAGGAGCCGAGCGATGGTGATAAAAATTTTCTACGTCGCGATTGCGATCTTTTGCGTCGCGATGGTGTTTTTAAGCGTGCAGACGCCGTATTTTAGCGATATGTTTAGGCAAGATCTAAGCATTGCGAATATGGAGATGAAAAAGATTGTCGATTATCAGATCGGCGAGCGCGTGGATGCTAAATTTACCGCGGACGGCGGCACGCGCTATAAGGATCGCGACGAGTTTGTAAATTTTAAAGCCGAGGAGATTAGCGCGGATCTAAATCACACTTTGGTTTCAAAGACCGCGACGCGCGCCGGCGAGCTGATAAAATTTAACGGCGACGCGCATTACGTAAATAGCAGAGGCTTTGATTACACGGCGCAAGAGATCATCTACGATACGAGCAGCAAGATCGTCCGCTCCGACGTGCCGTACGTGCTGCGCCAAGGCGGCGACCGTATCACGGGCGCAAGCATAAGCTACGACACCAAAACCAAACAAACAAACTCAAAAGGAATCCACGCATGGTATTTAATAAAAGATCAAAACTCCACAAACTAATACTTTCAGTCGCGCTAATTACTAGCTTTAGCGCTACTACTCTTAGCGCCGCGCAGGAGCAGGTCGAGGTCACGGCGGATAATTTTTTCGCCGACGAGATCAAGCAGATCAGCGTGCTGACGGGCAACGTTCATATCAAAAAGGGCGCTTACGATACGCTAAATTCCGATAAAGTGACGATTTACTTCGACGCCAAGCGCCAGCCTACCAAATACGTCGCGACGGGAAATGCAAATTTTAAAATTTTACTCAATCAAAAGCATTACGACGGCAAGGGCGGCGTACTGACCTACGATCCGACCATCGAGGCTTACACGCTTGAAAACAACGCCTATCTGCACGAGGCCGAGACCAAAAAGGAGGTTTACGGCGATAAGATCATCGTAAATCGCCAAAAGGGCACCTACGAAGTAAAAAGCGGCGGCGGCGAGAAAAAGCCCGTGCGTCTGATCTTTCAGGTCGAAGATCAAAACAAATGATCTATCCTAGCAGCGCGCAGTTTATCACCTCCGCCGCAAATATCGCGGGTGCGCCCGAGTTTGCGATGAGCGAAGTGGCGTTTTTGGGGCGTTCCAACGTCGGCAAAAGCAGCCTGATAAACGCGCTTACCGGGCGCAAAAATCTAGCCAAATCAAGCTCGACGCCTGGTAAAACGCAGCTGATAAATTTTTTTGAGGTTAAATTTAAACAAAAGCTTGCCGCAGACTCGGACGGCTCGCAAAATGAAACGTCGCCCGATCTAGCGAGCAAAGAGGCTTTAAGCTCGGCTGCAAATTGCGTGCAAGAGCGCGCGGACGCTGCGGCGTCTGCGCAAAATTCCAAGCAGAATTCTATTTTAAATTTAAAAAGTGCCTCGGCGGATTTTAGATCGGATCGCGAGACAGATCTTGCGGCAGGTTTTACGTCAAATTCCGCGCAAAGCTCTGAATTAAATTTTACAGGTAGATCCGCGCTAAGCTTAGCGGGCAACCCCGCTTTTTCGGATCTTGCGAGCTTGGAGGAAAATATCTCTTTGATCTTCGTGGATCTGCCGGGGTTCGGGTATGCCAAGGTTTCTAAAAAACTGTATTATATCTGGCAAAAAAATCTCGACGAGTTCATCAAAGAGCGCCTAAATATCAAGCTTTTCGTCCATCTCATCGACGCGAGGCAGTTTGATCTTACGATAGATAAAAATTTGCAAAACTATCTCGCTAGTTTTCTGCGCGGCGATCAAAAGGTTGTGAGGCTCTACACCAAAGCCGACAAGCTCAACCAAAGCGAGCGCGCAAAGCTTTTGAGGCACGATCCGCAGGCCGTTTTGGTCTCGACGCTAAAGGGCGGCGGGCTGCAAAAAGCGCGCGAAATCATCGTGCGAGGGGCGTTTGGATTATGAAATTTCTAAATTTAAATACGTTAAATTTAGCGGCGCAGAATTTCAAAATAATTAAATTCAGCGGATATAAAATGCGCCGCGAAAATCGCGCAAAGATTAGGGAAAATTTTAGATGATATGGCTAAAAAAGGCGCGCCTTTGCGACATTTCACGTATGCAGGAGCTCGTAAAAGAGGAGGTTCAAAACGGCGTGATTTTGCCGCTTGAAAGCGATGAGATTGCTGCTCATATTCGCTCATACGTGCTGGCATTCGGCTGCGATTCTAAGGCGGATACGAGCTTTGATTCTAAAGAGAATTCCGATTTAAATTTAGCGCGCAATGCCGATTTAAATTTAATCCAAAGCTCTGCCGAAAATTTTGCCGAAATTACTTCTGAAAATTCCGCCGAAAATGCCGCGGGTAATTTTGCGTCGCAAAGAGATATGCCACAAAATAGCGCGCTGCAAGCTATATCCGGGGCGGGGCGTGCGCAAGCGGGCAAAGAGCAAATTTTACGGAGCGAGTATTCGCAAGAAGCGGGCGTTTTTCAAACCGAACGTTCGCAGCCCCACGAATCGCAGTGCTTAAAAGAAGCCGAAATTTTAGCGGGCTTTGCTTCGCTTAAAATTTTTAACGCAGATCTTGCCGAGGTGCGCTCGCTCATCGTCGCTCCGCAGTTTCGCAGGCGCGGCATTGCCAGAGCTATCGTAAACGAGCTGCTCAGCGAAGCGAAATTTTACGGGCTGAAAAGCGTATTTACGCTCACCTATCAAAAGGAATTTTTCGAGCGGCTGGGGTTTACCGAAATCCCAAAGGATGAGCTGCCCGCGCAAAAAATTTGGGCCGATTGTATTAAATGCAAAAAGTTTCCGGTATGCAACGAAATCGCACTTATCTATACGTTATAGCGGACACGCTTTTTAGCGCGGGGGTTCTTTTTTACCTGCTTCTAAGTGCGGTGTATAGGGGGCTGCCGCCGCTGATCGGATTTTTTTTCACGGCGATGGTGGTGCAAAAATACGAAAACGACGTGAAA
>NZ_CALIST010000037.1 GCF_938041645.1 uncultured Campylobacter sp.
GATAAAATCTGAGCTATTAGTTATTGTTTCATATGAAACATTGGTAGAATTCCTAGCTGCAATTTCATAGCTAATCGGAGAGTATGAAAGCTCATAAAGCGCCGATATCTCACAGTTTGCAGCCGATCTGCTTTCATAAATTTTTAGAATTTTACCTTCTTTATATAGCCCTGCAGAACCCACGAAAATGATTTCACTCGGCAAGCTTTGCCTATTTTCGCATAAAAATTTAGTCAAATTTATACTCATATCCATTAGCCCTACGCCCATAGGCAGGGCAAAATCAAAAATTTCATTTCGTCCGGCAGAGATTATCATTTACGCATTCACGCTTTCATTATTTTTCACTAATCATAGCAAAATGACGATAAATTTAAGGCTAAATTTTGAAATTCTTTCGTCGTAAAGTATCGGGTGAAATTAAAATCAATTTAAGCAAATATCTATGAGAGCTGTACTCTTACCTTTCATAATGGTAGCAGTGCAGGTGGCGGGTAGAAGATGTAAAAGTATCATAAAAAAGTTTATGATTTAGCTAAAACGAATAAATTTTATCTAAGCAAAAACGATGCTTGCAAAAAACTTGCAAGATAATAAAGGCTGAAATAAAATTAATTATTTGGTCGCTTTGGCGGCTAAGTTTCAACCCTGCGGTATAAATCTGACCAAATTTACAGTCTCACTTCGATGCCTTGCTCCTGCAGATATGCTTTTAGCGCCTTGATTTCGATCTCTCTAAAGTGAAAAATCGATGCCGCCAGGCATGCGTCCGCGCCTGCTAAAAATGCGTCCTTAAAATGCTCTATTTTACCCGCACCGCCGCTTGCGATGACGGGGATGTCGAGCGCGCTAAAAATCCGCGTCAAATTTAGCTCAAAGCCGTTTTTAACGCCGTCGCAGTCCATCGATGTGAGTAAAATTTCGCCCGCACCGCGCTCCTCCACCTCTTTTGCCCAAGCAAGCGCGTCTCTGCCGGTATCCAGCCTACCGCCGTTTATAAACACACTATAGCCGCAAGGTTCGCCGTTTTTAGTTAAAATTTCATCCTGCGAGCCGCGTGAGATCTCTCCAAAATTCCGTGCCTCATTGCGTAAATTCGCATCCGAATTCCGTGCGCCGTCGTACAAACTCTCGCTCAAATTCCTTGCCGCACCATATAAATTGCCGCGCGAAATTTCATTCGAATTTCGTTTTGCGTCGATCGCTACCACGACGCACTGCGAGCCGAATTTATTCGCCGCTTTGTCTATTAAATTCGGATTTTTTATCGCGGCGGAGTTGAGGCTTATTTTGTCACAGCCGACGTTTAGTAGGCGCGAGATATCATCGATCGTGCGGATCCCACCGCCCACGGTCAGCGGGATAAAAAGCTCGCGCGCGACACGCTCTACGACGTCTACGATCGTATCGCACCCCAGATGCGACGCCGTGATATCGAGGAAGCACAGCTCGTCCGCACCCTCCTCGTTGTAGCGTTTGGCGACCTGCACCGGATCGCCCGCATCCACGAGATCTACGAAATTTACGCCCTTTACGACGCGTCCGTCTTTGACGTCGAGGCACGGGATGATCCGCTTTGCAAACTTGTTCACGGCGACCTTCCTTCGGTTAAATTTTATAATTTTAGCCAAATTTTACTTAATATAATGACTTTATAAGTAAAATTTGGATAAACTCTCGCGATGATTAGGGCGAAAAAAGAGTTCGGGCAAAATTTTTTAAAAGACGAAGCCGTTTTAAATAAGATCATCCAAGCGATTCCCGAGAATGTACAGAATGTCGTTGAGATCGGGGCTGGCTTAGGTGATTTAACTCGCAAGCTTTTGGAATTTTACAGATTAAAAAGTTTCGAGATAGATGAAGATTTATATCAAATTTTAAGCGCTAAATTTGCGCAGCAGATCGCTAGCGGTGAGCTTGAGCTCGTTTTGGGCGATGCTTTGCGGATTTGGCAGCAGCGGGGTCTTGAGCGCGGCGAATATTTTTTAGTCGCAAATTTGCCCTACTACGTCGCTACAAAGATGATTTTGCAGGCGATCGACGATGAGCTATGCGGCGGATTTTTGGTGATGATCCAAAAGGAGGTCGCTTTAAAATTCTGCGCTAGAGCAGGGCAGAGCGATTTTAACGCTCTTTCGATCCTGGCCGATCTTGCGGGCGGTTGCGAGCTTCTGTTTGACGTTGAGCCTGGCTGCTTCGAGCCTGCGCCAAAGGTGACCTCATCGGTGATTAGGCTTGTAAAGGGCAAAAATTTCAAGCCCGGTGCCGAGGAAAGCGCGGAGAGTTTCGGCGCAAAAAGTTGCGCCCGTTTCCAAAGTCTCGATGAATACGAGAAATTTAAAAGCTTTTTGCGCGTATCTTTCAGTGCGCCGCGAAAGACGCTTATTAAAAATTTAAGCGCAAAATTTGATAGAGGCTTAGCCGAAGAGATCTTTTTAAATTTGAAAATTCCGTCCGCGGTTCGGGCGCACGAGTTAAATTCCACCCTTTTTTTAGAAATTTTTAAAAATTTAAAGGCAAAAGATGGAAGAAAACAGAAATGAAAACGGCGTCGAACGACTCAAAAAAAGCAATCGCTATAAAAAACGCAAGGAAAATCTAAAAAAATCTATCGCAAGCGAAGGCTCTGCGGGCGATGTGGAATTCGGCGGCGAGCATGAAAACGGCCCCCGCAAAAATAAAGGCGCGAAAAACGCGCAAAATTCCGCTCGTTCAAAGGGTTCAAAAAACGGCTCCCGCAACGGATCGAATTCTGTGGGTGGCGCGTCAAATGGCGGTTTAAATGCTACGCATTCAAACGGCGCGAGCGGTGCGCATTTCGGCGGTGCATATCCAAAAAGCAACGAAAACGGCGCGGGCGGCGCAAATTTAAACGGTGCCGCAAAACCGGGCGGCAATAACGCAAAAGGCGCAAATTCTAACGCCTCGGACGATACGAACTATTCGGACTCGCAGAAAAGGAAAAAGCACAAAAAGCGCTCAAATATGCCAAAAAGTCTTACTGGCAACGAGCCGTGGCAAAAGGCGATGGACGATGCGATCGCGCAAAACAAGCTGATCCACGAGGAGCGCCTGCACCCGCTTAAAGACGCTAATCGCAGCGATGAGACGGTGCGTATCACGCCGCTTGGCGGACTGGGCGAGATCGGCGCGAATATGACCGTTTTTGAGACCAATACGAGTGCGATCATCGTCGATGTGGGCATGAGCTTTCCGGAGGAGAGTATGCTTGGCGTGGACATTTTAATCCCCGACTTCGATTATGTTCGCAAGATAAAAAACAAGATCAAAGGCATCATTATCACCCACGCGCATGAGGATCATATCGGCGCGATGCCATATTTTTTCAAAGAATTTCAATTCCCGATCTACGCTACACCGCTTCCTTTAGGGATGATAAGCAATAAATTTGAAGAGCATGGCCTAAAAGCCGAGCGTAGCTACTTCCGCCCCGTGCAGAAGCGCCAGCTTTATCAGATCGGTGATTTTGAGGTCGAGTTTATCCACATAACGCACTCGATTATCGATGCAAGCGCGCTTGCGATCACGACGAAGGCGGGCACAATCATCCATACGGGCGATTTTAAGATCGATCACACGCCGATTGACGGCTATCCGACCGATCTGAACCGCCTGGCGTATTACGGCGATCGCGGAGTTATGCTTTTGATGAGCGATAGCACAAACTCGCACAAAGAGGGAATCACAAAGTCTGAAAGCTCGGTAGGAAAGACCTTTGATACGATATTTTCAAGCTGTAAGGGGCGCGTGATAATGAGCACCTTCAGCTCAAACATCCACCGCGTCTATCAGGCTATAGAGCGCGGCGTAAAATACGGCCGCAAGGTCTGCGTCATCGGACGAAGCATGGAGCGAAATTTATTTACCGCGATGGAGCTCGGCTATGTAAATTTAGACAAAAAAATCTTCGTCGACGCCGATCAGGTCTCCAAATACCCTGATAATGAGGTTTTGATCGTAACTACTGGCTCGCAGGGAGAGACGATGAGCGCGCTGTACCGCATGGCGACGGACGAGCACAAATACATTAAGATCAAATCCACCGATCAGGTAATCATCAGCGCCAAGGCGATCCCCGGCAACGAAAGCAGCGTCTCGACCGTGCTTAATTACCTGCTAAAAAGCGGCGCGAAGGTCGCGTATCAGGACTTCAGCGAGATACACGTAAGCGGGCACGCCTCGATCGAGGAGCAAAAGCTCATGCTGCGCCTGATAAAGCCGAAATTTTTCTTACCCGTGCACGGCGAGTACAACCATATCGTAAAACACAAAGAGACTGCGATGGAGTGCGGCATCGAGGAGAAAAATATCTATTTGATGAACGACGGCGATCAGATGGAGGTTTGCGAAAAATACCTAAAGCGCGTCAAGACCGTCAAGACGGGCAAAGTCTTTATCGACAATCAGATCAACAAGCAGATCTCCGACGAGATCGTCAAACACCGCCAAAATTTAGCCGATGCGGGCGTCGCGGTCATCATCGCGCAGATCGACAAAAACGAAAAGAGGCTCATTCAGACGCGCGTCATCACCTACGGGCTCGTCGCCGATAATCAAACGGCGCACTTTACCAAGGAGATGCAGGGCATCATCGAGCAGTTTTTAGCAAATTTAAAAGATGAAATTTTGCTCGATCACTGGGCGCTGGAGGGCAAGATTCGCCAGGCTGTGCGAAAGCATATCTTTAGAAAGATCAAAAAATATCCGACCATCGTGCCGGTGATTTATTTGATGTAGGCGCGGCTAAATTTAGTGAGCAGGGGCGACTTTGATCTGCGACAGGCAAGTGAAATTTTAATGGCGCCGGTTAGCGTTCGGGCGTGAAATTTTGCGACGTAAGTGGGCTTTGCAGCGTTGGAATTTCAAGGCGGCATTAGCAGGTCTTGCAGCGCGAAATTTTAAAGCGGCGAATAAAATTCAAGCGTAAAATTTTGGCGTAAGGCAAAATTTAAAGAATGCCTAGGAAGCCTGCGGCAAGCGGGCAGAGCGGCGCAGAATTTCGCGGATTAAAATTCTATGGCGCAAATTTCAAAGGCGCGAAATTTCAGCTAGCGTAAATTTAGGCGTGGCGCAAAGAGGCGTAAAATGAAAGCAAATTTTAAAAAGAAGGTTTAATGAGTGAAATTTTAGATACGGCACGAGAGGTACTGAGGCTCGAAGGAGCGGAGCTTTTGCGGCATGCGGATCTTATCGGCGACGAAATTGAGCGAGCCGTAAACTTGATCCTTGCTTGCAAAGGCAAAGTAATCGTCACTGGCGTGGGTAAGAGCGGTCACATAGGCGTTAAGATCGCCGCGACGCTTGCTAGCACCGGCACGCCGTCGTTTTTCGTCCACCCTACCGAGGCGCTGCACGGCGATCTGGGTATGATCGGCAAGGACGATATGGTGCTTGCGATCAGCTTTAGCGGCGAGAGCGAGGAGCTGGTTAGAATTCTGCCTCACCTCAAACGCTTCGGCGTGAAGATCATCGCGATGGCGCGCGATAAAAACAGCTCGCTCGGCAAAGTTTGTGATGAGTTCATAAGCCTTGGTATCGTCAAAGAGGCCTGCCCGCTCGGCGCCGCGCCTACGGTTTCTACGACGCTAACGCTCGGTTTGGGCGACGCGTTAGCGATCTGTTTGATGAGGCAGCGCAGATTCGGCAAGGAGGATTTTGCAAATTTTCACCCAGGTGGCAGCCTCGGCAAGCGACTCTTCGTCAAAGTAAAAGACGTAATGCAAAGCAAAAATTTGCCAGTTGCAAAGCGTAACGCCAGCTTAAAACAAGCTATCGACGTTATGACGCACGGAAAGCTCGGCACCGTTTTGTTAGTGGACGAAAAAGGCGCGCTCGAGGCGATTTTAAGCGACGGCGATCTGCGCCGCGCTCTGATGCGAGAGGATTTTGACATCAATGACGGCGCGCTGAAATATGCCACCAAAAATCCTAAAATGCTGGACGATAAAAATATGCTCGCAATAGATGCGCTAAATTTGATCGAGCAGTTTAAAATTCAAGTCCTGCCCGTGGTCGAAAACGGCGCGCCCGTGGGGATATTGCATATCCATGATCTAACGAGTCTGGGGCTAAAATAATGCAAAAGATGCGTCTGAATAAATTTATCTCTCATAACACCGGCTACTCACGCCGTGAGGCGGACGAGCTGATCAAGCAGGGCAAGGTTAGCATTAACGGTCGCGTCGTTAGCGATTTTATAGAGGTTAGCGGCGAGGAGAAGATCCGCATAGGCTCGCGCCTCATTAAGCCTAAGACGGAATTTACGATGATCGTTTATAACAAACGCAAAGGCGAGTTAGTTACTAAAAAGGACGATCGCGGCAGGCGGACGATTTACGATAGCTTGCCGGAGGGGTTTAGCAGATTTGTTAGCGTGGGGCGTTTGGATTTTGCAAGCGAGGGGCTTTTGCTGCTGACCGATGCGCCGGCGATCGCTATGGCGCTGATGAACAGCGACATCGAGCGAGAGTACTATCTAAAGGTAAAAGGCGAGGTGAAGGACGAGGTCGTAACGTCGATCCGCGAGGGTTTTTTTGCTGCAGATGCGAGCAAAGGTGCGCACGCTAAAAGCAAGATCAAATCGATGGAATTTAAGCCCTTCTTGGGCTACCGCATAATGCCCAGCAGCGGCGGTTATACGAAAATAAAAGCGATCATTAACGAGGGGCAAAACCGCGAGCTGCGTAGATTTTTCGGCTATTTTGATCTGGACGTCGTGGAGCTTAAGCGCACGGCGTTCGGTAGAATGACGCTTGGGATGTTAAAACCCGGCAAATGGCGCTATTTCGATCAGAGCGAATATGAAGATCTGCGCGATTTTTTGAAAGAAAACAAAATCCGCTATTAAATTTAAGGAGGCGAAATGAGTTCAAAAACAAACGCCGCGCGTGTACTGGACGGTCTGAAAATCCCCTACGAGATCAAAGAATACGCGGTGGATCCTTTAAATTTAGACGCGGTACACGTGGCAAATAGCGTGAGCGAGCCGATCGAGCAGGTTTATAAAACGATAGTTTGCACGGCGGATCACGAATATGTCGTAGCCTGCCTGCAAGGCGATCTAAATCTAGATCTCAAGGCGCTCGCGCACATCTGCGGCGCGAAACGTTGCGAGCTGATGGATTTGAAGGATTTGCAAAAGGTCACGGGCTACGTCAGGGGCGGCTGCTCGCCGCTTGGGATGAAAAAGCACTTCCGCACCTTCATCGATGAAAAAGCGCTAACGCAGGAGAAAATTTACGTTAGTGCAGGCGTACGCGGAAAACAGATCGCTCTCGCGCCGAAGGATCTCGCAGTCGCAACCGAAGCGCAAATTTGCAAAATAACACATGATTAACGTGGCGTTGCTTTTGCTGCCGCTTGCGTAAGTAACGCCGGCGGCAAGCTAGCCAAAATTTACGCTGCGAAATTTAGACTTTTAAAATTTGGCGTTGCGCCGTTTATTAAAATAAGCTCCTGCGCGCCGAGAAAATACAAATCAAATTAGTTTTATAAATTTTATTGTTAAAATTCTAAGTACCGCGCATCGCAAAATATCTCAAACGAGATGACGAGCGCGCGCGGTGCGGAGTAAATCCTTTAAAGAGCATATTTTTCGCGCGATCTGTTTTGTTTGCTACGAAATTTAGCTTTGCGGCGCTCGCATTATCTGCGATGAAATTTTAAAATTTCATCGCAAATTTTCTACGTCTCGCGCTTATTTTTTGAAAAGCTCAGAGACGTTTGGGGCTTGCTTTTCTTGCTCGCTGGCGGCGAAAAATTCCGCTTTGGCGAAGTTAAAAACGTTAGCGATTATGTTAGTAGGAAACATTTCGCAGGCGTTATTATAAACCGTAACGGCGCCGTTATAAGCGCGGCGTGCGGCGCTGATCTGCTCCTCGCACTCGCCTAACGCGTTTTGTAGCTTGGCAAACGATTCGTTAGCCTTGAGGTTCGGATACGCCTCTACCGCAATGCGGATCTGCCCCAAAAGAGCCGAAATTTCGCTATTTAGCTTAAATTTATCCGCGTTAGAAGCCGCGTTGATCGCCTGTGAGCGAAGTTCGCTAACGCGCGTTAGCACGGCGTTTTCGTGGCTCATATATTCGCGCGTGGTGCTAACTAAATTTGGGATGAGGTCATAGCGCTTTTTAAGCTGCGTATCGACGGTGGAGGCGATATTTCGTACCTGGTTGCGCTTAGCGATGAACGAGTTGTAAACGCCCACTAACGCCAGAACTAACAAAACTATGACGACTAATAAAATCAAAGCCGCATTCATTTTCTCTCCTTTTAAAGTATTTCAATTAAAAATAAGAATATTTAGCTATACTGCCACTTCTTTATTCGTGTCAAGGTAGCTCAGCTGGTTAGAGCGCTGGTCTCATAAGCCGGAGGTCGAGAGTTCAAGTCTCTCTCTTGACACCATCTTTAATCCCTTTAAGAGCCGCAACGGCGCCCCAAAAAGTTCGAGATTATATCTTACTTATACTTGAAAAATAATGAAAATTAGCAAAAGCATAAAATTTACCTTCGGGCAAATGTGAGTTTTTTTGAATTTGTTGCTCCGTCTCTAAAAGATAAATTTACGCAAAGTATCTTTACCTACGAGCCTTTAAGATATTTTGGCAAAAGTTTTTTATTCGAGTCTCTTTCGCGTTTTCACATCGGTAATCCGTATCAGCATAACCTATCACATTCCGCGTAAATTCACACTATTTAGATAAAATTTTGATATAATTTCTCGCTTTAAAAGCTAAAATTCAAAGGAAAAACATGAAATTTATTTCTCACAAAATTTTAAAAAGCGCGGTTTTGCTGGCGGCATTGGGGTCTTTCGCAACTTGCGGTGCCGAGACGCAGCAACCTAACGGCTACGCCATAAGCGGCGCGGCGCTATCAGCAATAGAGGAGGACAATAGAGCGAAAGAAAATTATCTGGTCATTGATGTCAGAAGTACGGAGGAATACGCCACAGGACACATAAAACACGCGATCAACATCCCGCTTGGAGAGCTTGAAAGCAGGCTGGATGAGATAAACGCCTACAAGGATAAAAACGTCGTGCTTTATTGCAATACGGGCAACCGCAGTGGAAAGGCACTTGATCTGCTTAAGCAAAAGGGCTTTAGTATGCTTATGAATGCGCCTGGCGTGAAGCAGTACGACTACGAGCTGTATAAGGTCGGCAGCATAAACGCGGAGGGGTTTTTAAAAATAGCAAATGAGCCGAACGTACTGATCATCGACGCTAGGCAGAAGCAAGACTACGACGCGGGGCATATGAAGGGTGCGATAAATATTCCTGATGGCGAGCCTTTAGAAAACTACAAGGGCGTGCTTGAGGTCAATAAAGACAAAAAGATAATCACGCACTGCTACAGCGGCAACCGCAGCGCCAAGCTCGCCAAGGCCTTAAATGAGCTAGGCTACAACGTCACAAATCTACTCGACGGAACGAAAGAGTATAATTACGAGCTGGTGAAATAAATCGAGATTGGCTCTTGGGGTAAAATTTTACGATTGCTTTTTGCATTTGCCAGGTCTTTGTAATATGCAGCTTCGCGGCACCCGATAAGACAGGCGCCGCTAAATTTGAAATTATTTGCTCCGCCTGCTCATTTGGCGCCTACTTTGCATAAAATTTGCCTTTGATGTAGGACGTAAATTTTAAATTCTCCATACCGAGGCGGCAATAGCGCTTGGGAGTTTAACTCCTTTTAGAGGAATTTTTGAAATTTAAATCATAAAGTTGTAGCGGGAAAGCAAGTATTTAGAGCTAAAAATAGAATTTTATAAGTTAGCGCGGATTTTACGGAACGTAAAATTCAAACGAGCTCTATAAAAGTTGCGTAAATTTTAAATGCAGTCGAATCGCTTAAAAATTTTACTTCCGAAAATGGAATTTCACGCTAGTGGTGCGCGCGTTTTAAATAGCCTCACCAATTTCGATAAAATCTGCGTTTTGGCGAGACTAACAAAATCAAAGCCGAATTCTAAAAGCAAATTAAGCCCGCAACGTATTTTTAACTCCGTCATTACAATGAATCGAATTTTACGCGGGAATCAAACGCACGAATTAAATTCTGCACGAAATTTTATTCAACCAAGAATTCCTTCTTATCGATCGTGCCATGATAAAAAATCCCGAGCGTATCATCAAAGGTCTTATCCAAAAATCCATCTTTTTTTAGTCCTGCTAAAGATGTATTGATTAGCTCTAGCAGCGCATTATTGCCCTTCTGCACGGCGATTGCGTTGTAAGTTTGCTTACCTAGACCATCCAAAGCAACCTGCGTTTTATTATCGATGATTGCGTATGCGTGCAGGATTAGGTTATCATCGACATGCACGGCATTTTTCGCCCTTTTGAAAGCGCGGTAGCATTTAGCCGAGCTGGCGCAGAAATTCAAATTCTTTCTGAAGCCCGCTTTGCGTAAGAAATTGTGAATAGGAGAGTGTTTGATGACGAAAATCCTCTTTTTGCGGAGTTGATCGAAGCTCGTGATATTTTCGTCTTTTTTGGCTAACACACCTACCTGCACCTTAAAATAAGGCTCTGAAAAATCCACCTTCTTAGCTCGCGCGGGCGTCGGAGTAAAGGTCGCAATCACCATATCCGCTTCATTGCGCTGTAAAGCGCTAATGCGTCTTGAAGCCGTGATCGGGATAAATTTTACCTTGCCGGGATTATCGCCGAAAATCTCCTTACCGAGCTTTTCGCCAAGAGCAATCTCAAATCCCCTGTATTTGCCGTCTACGAGCGCACTAAACGGCGGCTGATCGTTATATACACCGATGCGAACGAGCCTACCTTTTTTGATCTGATCCAAAGAATTTGCAGATAGAAAACCAAGTAGCAGAGCCGCCAAAACAAATACTTTCATTTGCTCTCCTTTTAGTTGAAATAAGGCGCAATTATAATAAAAAGAAATTATAGCCAGCTAAAATTCTGCGATTTATGGCGCATTTTCATCTAAATTTATGAAAAGATGAAATTCGCGGAGAAATTCTATGTCCAATTTACAAACGAAATCTCGTAAAAAACTTACACGAGCGAAATAAGAAGTTCCTTTAATTAAATTTTATAGACAAAATCTACGGATGAATTTCACGCTAGAAAACCTTAGCTAAATTTACGATATTCTTAAAAGCAAGCACCGAAATTCTACGCAGATTTAGCGTCTAATTGCGAATTTAACTAAGGGGCGAAATTTAGCACTGCATCAATTATACAGAAGCCAAGCTCTTAAAATTTCGTAAAGACCAAGCCAAGATGAAACGTAGCGACCGATAAGCCTAGATCGGCATTACGCGGATGTTTGGACTAAGGTTTTCTTGCAAAACATTTTCGATCGCGTATAATGTACCGCTCGCACCGCTGGCGCAACCGCTACAAGCGCCTAGGTAGCGGATGTAGATATCGGTTTTGCCGTCGTCTGCGGGCCTGATGTCGATGACGTCGAGATTGCCGCCGTCCATCTGGAGCATCGGGCGGATATCCTCGTCAAGCACTCCTTCGACCGCTTTAAATTTACCGATCAAATTTAACTGCTCAAAGCTCATCTCGGCTCCCGCTTTCACGTTATTAGCGGCACTCGCGTCGGCTTGAGCTTGAAGTCTCTCTCGCTCCATCTCCTCTCTGGTTTGCTTTAAAATATCGACCAGATAGTAATCCTTCTCCTCGTGTCCGCCCGGGCGCACGCAGGATTTACAAAACGCGCCCGCTTTGGTGTATTGTGTGATCTCCTCGACAGTATGGAGGTCGTTTAGACGGATCACCTCTTTGATCGTGCCGAGGCTTACGCGCGCGCAGTCGCACACGATGATCTCATCCTCGAAATGCGCAGGATCGATGCCCTTATAATTCGCCGCAGCCTGCTTAATGACATCGTATGCCATGACCGAGCAGTGCATCTTTTGCGGCGGTACGGCAGGCTCATCTGGGGTATCGCGCATCGCGTGCTCTACGTCTAAATTTGTAATCTTTACCGCTTGATCGACGGTCTTTCCGATACAAAGCTCAGCCATCGTATCCGAACTCGCAATCGCCGTGCCGCAGCCGAAGCTTTTAAATTTTGCGTCTAAAATTCTATCGGTTTTAGGATCTATCAGCCAGTACAGCCGCACCGCATCGCCGCAACTCTCGGCGCCGAAGTCAGCGACCACTAGCTTACCACCTCTAGCCTTTGCTTCCTCCTCGGTGATCTCGCCCATATAGCGAGGATTATTCATGCGATCCTGCACTTTTTGCGAGTATTGCTCCCAGATTGAGCCGTTTATTAAACTATTTTTTGCCATTTTTTATCCTTTATTTTTCTCATAACCTTGCGGTGCATAAGCAAACGTGCTTGAAATCCCGCGCAGACGAGCGATAGCCTTACCTATATGCTCGATCGCGTAATCGATCTCCGCCTCCGTCGTAAAGCGCGACAGCGAAAGCCTTAGCGCCGTATGCGCCAGCTCCTTATCCGCGCCGATCGCTTCCATTATCGGGTTATTCTCGAGCGCCTCGCTCGCGCACGCGGAGCCCGTAGAAGCGGCGATGCCGGCTTTATTTAGATCCCACAGCATCGCCTCTCCCTCGACGCCTTGGATCGAGGCAAGGATGGTGTTTGGCACACGGATGCTGCGATCGCCCACGACGCTAACGTTTGGAATTTGCAAAAGCGCGTCCTCTAACTTATCGCGCAGCCTGCTTACCTGAGTGCGCTCAAAATCCATAAATTTATTCGCTAGCTCCAAAGCTTTGCCGAGCCCCACGATGCCTGCGACGTTTAGCGTGCCGCTGCGGCGTCCGCCCATATGCTCTCCTCCGTGAAGCAGGCTCGTAAGCGGCTTACTATCTTTTATGTAGAGTGCGCCGACGCCCTTTGGAGCGTGAAATTTATGCCCGGAAAGGCTCAAAAAATCCACATCCGCATCGCGTACGTTCACCTTTATCTTACCTATCGCTTGCACCGCGTCGGCATGATATAGCGCGCCATGCTCGTGTGCGATACGCGCGATCTGTTTGACAGGGAAGATCGTGCCGGTTTCGTTATTTGCCCACATCACGCTAACAAGCGCGGTTTTGTCGTTGATCTTTTCGCTAAGCTCGTCAAGATCGATCTGTCCGTTTTTATCGACGCCGAGGCGCGTGATCTTTACGCCGCAAATTTTTTCTAAAAAAGCACAGGTCGCGCTGATTGCGGGGTGCTCGACGGAGCTTATGACGATATTATCCTTCTCGCCGGTTAGAATTTTATCGTAGTAAATTCCTTTTAAAACCCAGTTATTGCTCTCGGTCGCACAGCTCGTGATGACGATATCGTCCGCATCCGCAGCGCCTAGTCCCGCATAGAGCCTATCCATCGCAGTTCTTAACGCGGGGTGAGTCTCGCTGCCGAAGCTGTGAAGGGAGTTTGGATTGCCATATTTATCGCAAAAAAATGGTTTCATCTCCTCAAAAACTTCGGGATCGACCATAGTAGTGGCGTTATTATCTAAATAAACGCGCTGCATAAAATTCCTTTCTAAAATTTGTCTGAAATTTAATCAGACAATTTCGCTCTTTTATCAATTTCGCACGATAATATAACATAATTGCTAAATTTTTCTTTAACGCTCGCCGTTTTAAAAACCAAAAGTTTTCGGAGAATTTATTAGATCGAAAAATTCCTTGCGCGTGTCGTTTCGGCTGATAAAAAGCCCTCGCAGTGCCGACGTAGTCGTGGTCGAGTTGATCTTTTGCACGCCGCGCATCTCCATACACATGTGCCGCGCCTGCAGCACCACGCCCACGCCGAGCGGATGGATCACCTCTTGGATTGCGCTTGCGATCTGCTCGGTAAGCTGCTCTTGGATCTGCAGCCTGCGCGCGAAAATATTTACCATACGCGGAATTTTGCTAAGCCCCACGACCTTTTTATTCGGGATATACGCAACATGCGCGCGTCCTATAATCGGCAGTAGATGGTGCTCGCAGAGACTATAAAATTCTATATCTTTTATCAAAACCATCTCATTGTTGCTGCTCTCAAACAGCGCGTCGTTTAAAATTTCTTTTGGATCCAGCTCGTAGCCGCTAGTTAGAAACTCATAGGCTTTGGCCACGCGCTCGGGCGTCTTCGCAAGCCCGTCGCGTTTCGGATCCTCGCCTAAAATTTCAAGCATCTGCGACACGCAGTTTTCAAATTTAGCTCGGCTTTTTTCGTCCATTTTTAGCAATTCCTTAAAGATCGATGCGCGATATTACTCAAAAACGCCTTTTATAACGCTGATAAATTTTAAAATTCCGCGCGAAATTTTATCAATCTCATTATGTTAATGATAATATATTTAAATTTAAGAAATTTTTATTTAAAATCCGCCGTTTCGATAAGCTTTATCTATAAGGAGTTCAGTAATGAAATTTAAGATGAGTTTTGGCGCGGCTTTGGCACTTTTTTCCTTTGCTTGCGCCGAACAAAACGCCGCGGCAAGCTCCGCCTCGGGCGAAAACCTAGGCGATATCGAGGTCGTAGAATGGGCGAATAACGACGACGGTTACCGCGCCGTACGCAGTGAGATCGGCAAGACGACTAAGAGAATTTTAGAAATTCCACAAACCGTAAATGTCGTAACGCAGCAGCATCTAAAGGACAAAAAGCCAGAAACCTTAGCGGAATCGCTACAAAACGTAAGCGGCATAAGCTATGCAAATACGACGGGAAATATTTTCGATGCGATCATCAAGCGTGGCTTCGGCGAGGGTCGCGACGGCTCGATTATGCGCAACGGCGTGCCTGGCGCCGTGATGCACAATTTCAACAAAACTATTCAATCCGTCGAGGTTCTAAAAGGACCCGCGAGCATGCTCTACGGCGCGCAGCAACCGGGCGGCGTCATAAACATGGTAACCAAAAAGCCGCAGTATGAGTTTGTAAATGAAATTTGGGGTGGGCTGGGCAATCGCAACTATTGGGACGCGGGATTTGATACTACAGGGCCGATTGCAGATAGCGGCTTTGCGTATAGATTTATATTCGATTACTACGCGAAGGATTATTGGCGAAATTTCGGCGGTGTAAAAAACACGCTCTTTGCGCCGTCGCTTGCGTATCAAGGAGACGATTATTCGATAAGCTTAGGCTACACCCATAGCCGCTCTACCGATCCGGTGGATCGTGGCGCGTTTTTGGTGCCGAGTACGGGTAAAATTTACGGCAGCGGCAAAGTCCGCTTCGACGAGCCGGTAAATAAACTACAAAGCAAGCTCGATACGGTTGATTTCGGCTTTGAGAAGGAATTTAACGAGGATTGGATATTAAAAGGCGCCTATGCTTTCTCGCGCAGTAAGCACGAATACGGCTACGTCCGTCCGAACAATCCATTCACGCCCCAAGGCCTTACCGGCACGACGCGATCGTATAACTACTACGATAATTTCATACACCGCACGCACGCAGCAAGCGTCACGCTAAATGGCAAATTTGAAACGGGCCCGCTTAAGCACGATGTCCTTTTCGGCACGGATTACAAAAACTACTACAGATACCGCCCGGGCGCGCTAAAAGGCACCGCAGGGCGTATCAATATGCTTACCGGACAGACCGCTTCGGGCGCCATCCTAACGAACGATAGAGAGCCAAAAATACAATATCAAAAGCTAAGAACGATCGGTCTTTACACCCAAGATAATATAAATTTAACCGACGAGTTAATACTTTCTTTGGGCGTGCGTAGGGAATTTTACGATCAAGTAGCCAAACAAAGCTGGCAAGGACCGAACAACACCGATCAGAAAAAGGCCGCTACGACCTATCAGGGCGGGCTTTTGTACCTGTTAAGCCCGCAGTGGTCAGTATATACTAACTACTCGCAAAGCTTCACGCCGCAGATGTCCATAGGCGAGGCGATAGGCGGCGATCTAAAGCCGGAGGAAGGCAAATCCGTGGAGCTCGGCACTAAATTTCAAAACGATCGCGTCACTGCAGGCGCGGCGGTGTTTAATATCGATAAAAGAAACATCCTGCGGACGGTAAATAATATAAGTGAGACGATCGGCAAGGCTCGCTCGCGAGGATTTGAACTCGATATAAACGGGCGCGTGACGCAGGGACTTAGCATGTCAGCGAGCTATGCATATACCAAAACGAGGGTGCGCGAGGACGACGGCGCTTTTGCGGTGCTAATCGGCAAACCGCTGGAAGCGACGCCGAAACACCAAGCAAGCCTATTTGCCAACTACGATTTCGCGCATCTAGGCGCAAAGGGGTTTAGGCTTGGCGGCGGCGCGCGATACTTCGGCTCGTGGTACACCTATTATATGCGCACGAACCTACCGAGCGTGCCCGCAGGAACGGCGTTTAAGCTGCCTCACGCCGTAGTTTATGACGCCTTCGTGAGCTACGATACTAAAATTTCGGGCTATGATACGAATTTTTCGTTCAACGTCAAAAATTTGACCGACAAAAAATACTACACCTCATCCTCAACCGGCACGACCACGAGCGTGATACCTATTCAAATGGGCTACGCGCGGCAGTTTATGTTTAACGTATCGGTAAAATTTTAACCTCAAGCCCGCTTTAAATTTTAAGGCAGGCTTTTAAAATTTTAAAATTTTGATAAATACAAACCGCTTAGGCTCGGCAAATTTTAGGAATTTATACTTTAAATAAGAAATTTTTTGATATATTACGAGCTATTTTTAAATTTTCTAAAGGAATTTTATGGAAGTAAAAGCAAAAATGAAAGACGCCGCGAATGCGGTGGCTGCGAGCAAGATCGAAGCAAAGCAGGTCGCGGCAAAAGTAGAAGAGCTAGCCAAAAAGGCCTCCAAGCAGCTAAGAATCGACGGATTCAGACAGGGTAAAGTGCCTACCGCAGTGGTTTTGAAGCGATACGGCAAGCAGCTTGAGGGCGACGCAAAGCAGGAGCTTCTTAAAGATATGATCGATCAGTCTCTTAAAATTTTAAAGAAAAAACAAGATCAAATTTTATCCGAGCCGGTCTTTTCTAAATTTGACGAAAAAGAAGGCGACATCGACGTGGAGATCGAAATTTCTTTCAGGCCCGAGGTTAACGTCGAGGGATACGAGGAGCTGATCCCTAAATTTAGCAGCCCGCGCGTTACTCAAAAAGAGATCGACGAGAAAGTAGCGGAATTTTTGCAGATGATCGCGCCGCTTTCTAAAACCAACAAAAAAATTCTAGCCAAAGACGATTTTGCAAAATTTGATTTCGAAGGCTTCGTGGACGGCAAGCCATTCGACGGCGGCAAGGCGCAGGATTACGTCCTTCAGATCGGCTCAAATCAATTTATCCCGGGCTTTGAAGACGGAATGATCGGACTTAGAGTGGGCGAAGAGCGCGACGTAGCAGTTAAATTTCCGCAAGATTACGGCGCGAAAAGCTTAGCCGGCAAGGACGCGATTTTTAAAGTCAAACTTCATGAAATTCAGGCTAAAAAACCTGCCAAAGAGCTCGGCGAGGAGGAGTTAAAGCAAGCGCTTCCGGGCGAGAAAGAGCCGAGCAAGGAGAAATTTGAAGCGCGCATCAAAGAGCGCATCAAAAACGATAAGCTTCAAAAGCTGATAAACGAGGATCTAAAGCCTAAATTTGCAGACGCGCTCGCCGAGAAATTTAACTTCGCGCTTCCAAAAGCGATCGTCGAGCAGGAGATTAATTTGCAATTTAACAACGCCTGGAGCGGCTTTTCAAAAGAGCAGATCGAGGAATTTAAAAACAACAAAGACGCCCTAGATAAAAAGCGCGAAGAGTTTAGAAAGGCTGCCGAAAACAGCGTCAAACTTACATTCTTAATCGACGAGCTAGCCAAAAAACGCAATATCGACGTGAGCGATCAGGAGCTCGTCCAATCGGTCTATATGGAGGCCTACACCTACGGCGCCGATCCGAAGGAGCATCTAAATAGATACCGCAACAACGGCATGCTGCCGGCCGTTAAAATGGCGCTAATCGAGGAGAAGCTATTTAACGATATTTTCTCCAAACAGGGCAAAAAAGAAGAGAAGGGCGAATAGATGGTGATTCCTTACGTTATCGAACAAACTAGTCGCGGAGAGCGCAGCTACGACATCTACTCGAGGCTGCTAAAAGACCGTATCGTAATGCTTAGCGGTGAGATCGACGACACAGTGGCAAGCTCGATCGTCGCGCAGCTTCTGTTTTTGGAGGCGGAGGATCCGGATAAGGATATCTATCTATACATCAACTCCCCTGGCGGCGTGGTTACGAGCGGATTTAGCATTTATGACACGATGAATTACATCAAACCCGACGTAAGCACGATCTGCATCGGTCAAGCGGCGTCGATGGGAGCGTTTTTGCTAAGCTGCGGCGCAAAAGGCAAACGCTACGCACTTCCAAACTCGCGCATAATGATCCACCAGCCCCTAGGCGGCGCGCAGGGTCAAGCTACAGATATCGAAATTCAAGCCAAAGAAATTTTACGAATGAAAGAAATTTTAAATAACATCCTTTCGCAAAATTCCGGCAAAGATCTCGCGCAGGTCGAAAAGGACACCGATCGCGACTTTTTCATGAGCGCCGAGGATGCTGTGCAATACGGGCTGATCGATCAAGTACTTCAAAAGAGCTTTAAATAGATGATCCTGGACGTCCTTACCTATCCGAATAAAAAGCTTTATCAAAGATCGACCGAGGTCGTGAAATTCGACGCGGCGCTGGGCGAGCTTTTAGACGATATGTATGAGACGATGATCGCAAAAAACGGCATAGGCCTTGCCGCCATCCAGGTAGGCAGGCCCGTGCGCGCTCTGATTATAAATTTAGCCAATGAGGAAAAGATCCAAGACAAAAACGACCTCATCGAGATCATCAATCCGCAAATTTTAAAAAAGGAAGGCGAGGTCGTATTCCAGGAGGGCTGCCTGTCGGTGCCGGGCTTTTACGAGGACGTCACGCGCGCCGAGTTTATTACGGTGCAGTTTCAAGACCGCGCCGGCAATATCCAGCAAATGGACGCTAGCGAGCTGCTAGCCGTCTGTATCCAGCACGAGATGGATCACCTCGACGGACATCTTTTTATCGAGCGCATCGGATACAACAAACGCAAAAAATTTGATAAAGAATTCAAAAAAAGCCTAAAAGAAAAATCGAAATGAAGTCCCTAAAATGCGCTGCCTTCACGGATGCACTGATCCCCGTAGAGGTCGAGTCGACATTCGTGCGGGGGCTGCCGGGATTTAATATCGTAGGCCTTGCGGGCGCTACGATAAAAGAGAGCGAAAGCCGCGTAAAAGCCGCACTTATGAGCCTAAATTTTAAATTTCCTGCCTCCAAAATCATCATAAATCTCTCCCCCTCCGATATGCCCAAAAACGGCTCGCACTTCGATCTTGCGATCGCACTTCTCATCGCGCTGCAAAAAGAGCGCATCGACGGCGATTTCTTCGTCTTCGGCGAGCTCGGTTTAGACGGCAGCTTAAAGAGTACGGCGAGCCTCTTTTCGATCCTGCTTTTTTTAAGCACGAAGGTGAAGCGCGCTAAAATTTTAGTGCCGCAAAGCATAGCTCTAAAGGCCTGCACGATCCCAAACTACGACGTTTATGCAGTAGATAGCCTAAGCGACGCGGTCAGATTTTTTTTAGACGAGGAGTTCGCCGCAAGCAGGCTCATGCGAGAAACCCATCCGCTTTTTAAAAAC
This sequence comes from uncultured Campylobacter sp., assembly GCF_938041645.1. GTDB lineage: Bacteria > Campylobacterota > Campylobacteria > Campylobacterales > Campylobacteraceae > Campylobacter_B. Next base: position 19,655 of record NZ_CALIST010000037.1, read on the forward strand.
GTCGTGGAGATTGACGGGCAAGCTTACGTCCCCAACCGCGATTTTTCGCTCGATTTCAAAGACGTCAAAGGACAGAAGCGCGCCAAGCGCGCGAGCCTGATCGCCGCGTGCGGCATGCACAATATCCTCTTTGAGGGCAGCCCCGGCTGCGGCAAAAGCATGTGCGCAAAGCGGATAGCCAGAATTCTACCGCCGCAGAGCCTGGGCGAAGTGCTACTCTCGTGCGCCTACGAGTCGCTAAATAACAAAGACATCGATTTTAGCGCGCTACGTCCCTTCCGCTCGCCGCACCACACCAGCACTCGCAGCTCGATTTTCGGCGGCGGCAGTAGCGGCGCAAAGATCGGCGAGGTCGCGCTCGCAAACGGCGGCGAGCTGTTTTTCGACGAGCTGCCGCACTTCGGCAAGCAAATTTTAGAAAGCCTGCGCGAGCCGCTGGAGGATAATAGAATTTTGATTTCGCGCGTAAATTCCAAGGTCGAATACCAGACGAAATTTATCTTCGTCGCGGCGCAAAATCCCTGCCCGTGCGGAAATCTATTTTCCAAAAACCTCACCTGCACCTGCTCGCTAAACGACATCAGGCGCTACAAAAACACGATCTCCGCGCCGCTGCTCGATCGCATCGACATATATGTCGCGATGGACGAGACCGGCGCGGACGACAAGAGCGACGTTTGCAGCGAGGAGATGGCGGACGCGGTGCTGCGGGCGTTTCGCGCGCAAAAGGCTCGCGGACAGAGCGAGCTAAACGCAAAGCTACGTGACGAGGATACCGAAAAATTTTGCGTCTGCGAAAGCGCTGCGCGAGAGGTTTTGCAAACGGCGATCACCCGCTACGATCTTTCGCAACGCGGCGTAAATAAAACGCTAAAGCTCGCGCGCACGATCGCCGATCTAGCAGGCGCCGAGATCATCGCCAAGGCGCATATTTTGGAGGCTCTTAGCTTTCGCATAAGGAGCGAAATTTGAAAAAAATTTTCTTTAGCACCGAGGAGCTCGACGCGCGAGCTAGCGCGAAATTTGGACTTGGCGAGCAAATTTTAATGGAAAACGCCGCAGGCAGGATCGAGGACGAGATCAGAAAGCGGCTCAAAAAGGGCTCGCGCATTTTGGCGCTTTGCGGCGGCGGAAATAACGGCGCGGACGCGATGGCGGCGCTGCGAAAGCTAAGCGGCGATTTTAGCTGCACCGCGCTTTGCGTGCTTCAAAACAGAAGCGCGGCGGGTAAATTTCAAACGGAAGCGGCGCGGGCTGCGGGCGTTAGGCTTATCGATATCGCAAGCGCAAAAGCCGCTTACAAGCACGCAGGTAGCGCATCTAGCAAGGATGCTTGCGCGCACGAAAGTGCAAGCGGCTCCTATTTAAAAGACGCTGGCGCAAGCGAGCCGCAGGGCGAGCGCGAAAGCCTAAGCGGCGCGGACATTTCGGGCGGCGACGATAAATTATGCGCGAAATTTACAAGCGCTAAATTTGAAACCGCAGAAGACGGCGGAGATTTCGGCAAGCTAGGCAACGAATACGGCGAACCGCGCATCCTGCACGATGAGATTACAAGCGCAGACTGCATAATCGACGGGATTTTCGGCAGCGGTTTGAATAAACCGATAAGCGCTGAAATTTGTGAAATTTTATCTCTCGCAAACGGCACGAAATCCCTAAAAATCGCAGTCGATATCCCAAGCGGCATCGATAAGAGCGGGCGCATTTTAGGCTGTGCCTTTTGTGCGGATCTGACGATCGCGATGGGAGCGCTGAAGCTCGCGCTGTTTTCGGACGGCGCGAAGGATTATGTAGGGCGGATCAAGGTCGCAAATCTTGGAATTTCGCGCTCAAATTTTGAAAGGAGAAGCGAATATTTTCTGCTTCAAAAAAGCGATCTGAAGCTGCCGCTACGCATGAAGCAAAATACCAATAAAGGCGACTTCGGGCACACCTACATCGTAAGCGGACAGATGAGCGGAGCGGCGCAAATGGCGGCTCTGGCGGCTCACGCGATCGGCAGCGGGCTCGTTAGCATCGTTAGCGATGAGCCGTTAAATTTAAGCCCGATTTTGATGCAAAAAAGCTCGTTTGAGCACGCACGGGTCGTGGTCTGCGGCTGCGGCCTTGGAGAGCGGAAGATTGATCTTGCCGCACTACGGGACAAAAGCTGCGTCATCGACGCCGATCTGTGCTATGAGCGTGAAATTTTAAGCTTACTAAACGCCAATTCAAATTTAATCATAACGCCCCATCCGAAGGAGTTCTGCTCGCTTTTAAAGATCGCAGGTATCGCAGATCTTAGCGTGAGCGAGCTGCAAGAGCGGCGCTTCGAGCTTGCGCGGGCATGGAGCGAGAAATTTAGCGGCGTGCTCGTGCTAAAGGGCGCAAACACGCTCATCGCCCAAGCTGGCATCATCTACGTCTGCGACAAGGGTAGCGCCGCGCTCGCAAAGGGCGGCAGCGGCGACGTACTCGCAGGGCTCATCGGCGGGCTGCTCGCGCAAGGCTACTCGCCTCTGCAAGCCTCAATCTGCGGCGTCCTAGCCCACGCACTCGCCGCGCGAGCCTTCGCCAAAAACTCCTACGCGCTAAATCCGCTCGATCTCATCGAGGAGGTAAAATGGTTGTGAAAAAGCTCGCCGTGCTTTTTAGCGGTAGCGGCTCAAATTTGGAGGCGATCCTGCAGAAGCTGCACGGCAAAACTTTTGGGGACACCAAGATCGAAGTCGCGCTAACGCTAAGCAACAAAGCGGACGCCGGCGGTATCGCAAAAGCCGCGAGATTCGGACTTAAAAGCGTGATCCTAAATCACAAGGATTTCGCTAGCCGCGAGGAATTCGACGCCGCGCTCGTGCGCGAGATCGAAAAAAGCGGCGCGGAGCTTACGGTGCTTGCGGGCTTTATGAGGATTCTAACGCCTGTTTTTACGAGTAGGGTTCGCGCGATAAATTTGCACCCGTCGCTGCTGCCGCTTTTTAAGGGCGCGCACGCGATAAAGCAGAGCTTTGAGAGCGATATGAAGGTGGGCGGCGTGAGCGTACACTGGGTCAGCGAGGAGCTTGACGGCGGCGCGATCATCGCTCAGCGCGCGTTTGAAAAGAGCGCAGGCATGAGCTTTGAGGCTTACGAAGCCAAAATCCACGAGATCGAACATGAGCTATTGCCGCAGGTGATCGTAGAAATTTTGTGTCAAAGCTAAATTTTACGCTAAATTTAAAGCTTAGTCCTTTAAATTTAGGGGCGGTTCAAGGCTAAGCTTTAAAATTTGCTAGCTAAATTTAGAAAGAGAAAGATGACCGCAAACGAACTGGAAAAACTAAGGCTCGGCATCCTGGATGAGGCGGAGCAACGCAAAGGCACGGCGTTTTCGATAATAGTACTAGCGGTGCTAGCCTCGGCGCTGTGGCTGTTTTTCAATCTTAGAGATCAAAATGCAGCAATGGTTCTCTGCTGGATCATAGTGGTATTTAGCTGCGGCAGCATCTCTTATAGAGTAGTGAATAAAGATACCAATATAGTGCGCGTATTTATCTTTTGCATCTTGCTGTGGATGCTTGCCAAAGGCGTAGAAATGTGCGAGAATGAAACCTTGCGCTTCGTCATCGCACTCGTAACCATCTGCCTTTCTTTGTTTAATATCGCAGATGCCGCGCTGGAGCGGATCAAATACAACAGATCCAAAAAATTCGTCCGCGCCTTTAAACACCAATATATTGCGCCCTATATCGCAAGCCTAGGTTATCGCTACGAAATTTCAGGCTCGTTTAGGCCGGCGTATTTGCGCGCAAGCGGTCTTTTTGTGGACGGCATAAGCTATTTTGATTGCGAAGATAAAATTTCCGGCGTTTATGACGGAGTATTTTTTAGCTTTGCCGATGTCTGCGTGACTCATACTGACGAACGACGTAGCAGCAGGGGGATCTTTTTCTACGCAGAATTTAAAAAGCGCGTAAACTCGGTGGCGGTGATCCTGCCTTCGCTCAGCGCGAGGCCAATACTCGGCGGACTTAAGAAGATCGCTATGGACGATAGCGAGTTTAGCTCCGCATTTAGCGTATATAGCGCCGATGCGGTGTCTGCAATGTATGCCCTCACACCCGCCTTTATGCGGCGCTTGCTTCGCTTTAGAAGCGGTGCCGGCGGACCGATCAGTTTAAGCTTTTCTGGTAGAAACGTCTATATTTTCATCCGCACGGGATACGATAGTTTCGAGCCTAGCGTAGATCGCAGCGTATTTGGATTTGATCCCGCCGCGTCTATCAAGCACGAGCTTCTATTCTTTCTCTCCATAGTAAAAAGTCTAAAATTAAACGAAAATATCTGGCGAGATTAAATTCTAAATTTGACCTTAAATCCGCAAATACAGAGGCTTTGCACCGCCGCGAAATTTTAAAATTTAAAAGTACTCTTCCCGGCTCGGCGCCGCTATGATTTAGAATTTTCGCGACAAGGTCTATTACATTTTCGGCGGAGAGCGAAGTTTGAAATCTATCGCGATGAAATCCCATGCGGTTTATAAATTTTTGCGGTCCACATAGAGGAGTTGAGCAAAGATGGATACTGATATGACGATGATTGCACCGTACGCTTTCCATAAGGAGATTACCACGCTGCCTATAATCGTGCCGTAAACGCTACTTTTACCGTCGCGAGCCCACGTCAAAAAAATTGAGTGCCCATCGCGGCAATGATAGAAGAGATAATTTACTCATATTTGCATCGTTCATTTCGCCATCCTAATGCTTTTAAAAATCGACGATTAAAAAGCTCACACAAAAGCAGGCCACACATTTAATCTGCCTCCAAGCATTTTTAAGCGACAATACGAAAATCAAATTTTCGGAGTCCCCATGACGATTTACGAGTTAAAGCCCAAATTTCAAAATTTACTTCGTCCGTTAGTAAGACGTCTTCACGGCGCGGGCGTCAGCGCAAATCAAGTCACGATCACAGCCTGCGTCATTTCCGTTCTGCTGGGCGGACTTCTGATAAAATTCGCCGAAATTTCGACGCTATTCTTTCTGCTGCCCGTTTGGATGTTTTTGCGTATGGCGCTAAATGCCATCGACGGCATGCTGGCTCGCGAGTTTAATCAAAAAAGCCCGCTGGGCGGCTACCTAAACGAAGCCACGGACGTCATCTCGGACGCCGCGCTGTATCTGCCGTTTGCCTTCATGGCGCCGTTTGACTGGGGCGTTATCGTGCTCGTTATCTTTCTATCTTTTATGAGTGAGTTTTTGGGCGTCCTAGGGCAGGTGCACGGTTGCGGCAGGCGATACGACGGGCCTATGGGCAAGAGCGACCGCGCGTTTATATTCGGGCTTATCGGTACGGTATATGCGCTATCTGGGCGACTACCGGAGTGGTTTAGCGGGGTACTTTACGCCGCGATATTTTTACTCGCGCTTACTTGCGCAAACCGCGTGAGGATGGGACTAAAAAGCTGGGAATAAGGCGCCTCGGACGAGGATAAATTTAATATCTATCTCCAAAATCGACGCAAGGTAAATTCGCCTAAATTTGATATAATTGCAAAAGTTTTAAGCTCGCCTCGACGCGGGCACGCAATCGTTATAAATTTGATCTTGTTTAAATTTACGAGATTTTTTGAGGCGAGGATAAAATATCACGGCGAATTTGTCCGCTTAATTTAGACGTTTTAAAAGACGCTAGGCGCGCAAAACGCGCTCGGTTAATTTCGAGCGTTTTATCAAAGTCGGTGAAATTAAAGGCAAGTAGCAAAAGTGGCAAATTGCAGGCGTTACTTAAAACCGTATCGGCTTTAATCGCCTCAAATTTATGTCTAAACGCTCGTTTTCGGCAAGGTGGGCAAGAAGCTTATTTGCCGCACGCAACCGTAAAATTGAGGGCACCGTAAAAAGTGAATTTGAAAAGTAAAAGAGTAAAAAGGATACAAGATGAAAGAGTTTTTAGCTGCAGCGCTTGATTTTATCCTTTGCCGTATCACGATATTTATCACGGGCGTACGGCCGCCGCAGGAGCTTTTAAACATCGGCGAGGGCACTAAAATTTACTACGCTAACCACGCCAGCCACGGCGATTTTTTGCTGATTTTCGTCTCGCTGCCGTATCGCGTGAGAAAGTGCGTGCGCCCCGTCGCGGCGGCGGAGTACTGGGAGAGCGGGCCTATGCGCAGATTTCTTGCTAAAAACGTGTTTAACATGGTGCTAATAAGTCGCCGTAAAGATCCGCTGGAAGCGCTAGCGCAAATGAGCGAAGCGCTGCAGACGCACTCTCTCATCATCTTTCCCGAAGGCACGCGCAAGATGAACGACGACCTAGCGCTTCAGCCGTTTAAAAGCGGGATATTTCGTTTAGCGCAGGAGTGCCCCTCCGTGCCTTTGGTGCCGATTTGGATCAAAAATGCGCGTAACGTCCTGCCTAAGGGCTTTATGATACCTATCCCGCTGCTTTGCGAGCTGATAGTGGGCGAGGAGATATTTTATAGCGGCGAGGGTAAGGGCGAGTTTTTACAAAAGGCGCAGGACGCGCTGCTAGCGATGAGCGATACGCAAAATGATAGAACGAAAGCCTAGCGCGACGGCTTTGGCCAGGGCGGTAAATTTGAGTCCTATAAATCCGTCAAACGAAAAGGCAAAATTTGCGACCGATTTTTACGAAAAATTTGACGGCGAGCCTTCTAAAGCGGCGGCCGAAAACGTCAAATTTGAGCGCGAAACCCGGATCAAAACGCTCGCCTCGCCGCAAATCAAATTTGACCCAAACGTGGGCTCAAAGCGCGAGCAATTCTGGCTAGCAAATTTAACCGCCCGCAGGGCAAACCAAACGCGCGTAAATTTGACTCGCTTGGAGCACTCCGAAACATACGTCAAATTTAGCTTCAAATTTAACCAAAAGGCCCTAAAATGAACCCGCAAAATCATATCTTAAATCTATTTTTAGGACTCATCGCGGTGCTAGTCGTCTCTAGCGCCGTTGCCTTTATGCTAAAGGCTAAATTCGGCGCCGAGAACAAAACCATCGCAAATTTGACCTCGCGCATAAATGCCTGGTGGGCGATGATTTTGGTGATTTTTGCGTTTACGTATATGGGCAAAAACGCCGTAATATTTTTGTTTTTGCTAGTTTCGTTTGCCGCATTGCGCGAGTTTTTGTCGCTCATCTACATCCGCAGAGGCGATCACATCGCGCTCGTGGCGTGCTTTTACGTGATTTTACCTATGCAGTATATTTTTATTTATGCAGATTGGTACGCGATGGCGATGATATTTATCCCGGTTTACGGATTTTTATTTTTGCCGATTTTGGCGGCTATTTGCGGCGATGCGGCATATTTTTTAGAGCGCTCGACGAAGATCCAGTGGGCGCTGATGATCTGCGTCTTTTGTATCTCGCACATCCCCGCGCTTCTTTTACTGGGTCTTGAGCGAGGTAGCGGCATGGAGCTGATGCTGTTTTTGATCCTGGTCGTGCAGGCTAGCGACGTGCTGCAGTACATCTGGGGTAAACTTTTTGGCAAGCACAAGATTGCGCCTAGCATCAGCCCGTCTAAAACGGTGGTCGGCTTTGCTGGCGGCGTACTTAGCGCTAGCGCGCTGGCTGCGTGTTTGCATCATCTCACGCCTTTTGGCGCGACGGGGGCGTTTTTTATCGGGCTTGCCGTTTGCATGATGGGCTTTTTAGGAGGGCTTGTTATGTCGGCAATCAAGCGCGATCTGGGCGTCAAAGATTGGGGATATATGATCAGCGGGCACGGCGGGATGCTTGACCGTATGGACTCGCTGTGCTTTGCTGCGCCGATATTTTTTCACATAGTTAGATACTTTTACGCGTGAGGTTTTGATGAAAATTTGGAGCAAAATTTTACTTTTAGCGCTAACAGCAAATTTGGCTTTTGCTTTTTCTGCCCAGAAGCTCGTGCAAGACTCTAGAGCGCAAGTAGGACAGACGCTGTTTTACGATCCTTCGTACTCTAGGCTAGCCTATCCGATGGGTGACGTGGATATGATAAAGGGCGTTTGCACCGACGTCGTAGTTAGAGCGCTGCGCGGGCAGGACATCGATCTACAGAGGCTCATCCATGAGGATATGAGCGCGAATTTTAGCGTCTACCCAAAAAACTGGGGCGCGAAAAAGACCGACAAAAACATCGATCATCGCCGCGTACCAAATATCGCCACCTATCTAAAACGCAAGGGTTACGAGGCGAAGGGCGAGTTTAAAGCGGGCGATATCGTGACGTGGCGGCTGGATAACGGCAGGCCTCATATCGGCATAGTTTCGGATAAATTTGCAGGCGACAAAACCCCGCTCGTGATCCATAACATCGGGCTTGGCGCGCAGGAAGAGGACGTGCTAAACGTTTACGAGATAACGGGGCATTTTAGGATAAAATAAGCGCAAAAATCGATAAATTTAAGCAAGAAAGGCGAAAAATGGAGTTTAAAGAGAGTTGCTTTATAACGAGCGATGGAGCGAGGATATTTTACAGATACCGCCTGGCTAGCGACGTAGCGTGCGAAAACCCGGGTGCAGACGAAGTAAATTTGAGCGAGGACGATAAATTTGACGGGTCAAATTTGAGCGTCCAAACTGCAAACGAAACGTCAAATTTGACTATCGAGCAAACAGGCGGCTCGGATGAAAATGCGGAGCCGGGTTTTGGCGGCGAAGGTAAATCGGACGAGCAAAATTTACCAAACGGCGGCGAAAACTCGGACTCAAATTTAAATGAAGCTAGCAAATGCGGCGCGTCAAATTTGAGCGAGACGCCTTGCGAAAACGCCGAGCAAAATCTCAAATTTAAAGCCGCGCCAAACGCCAAAGCAGTAGCGATATTTCACCGCGGACACGAGCACTCGGGCAGGACGACGCACGTAGCGGACGGGCTAGCGGACGAGAGTTTGAGCTATTTTGCGTGGGATCAGCGCGGACACGGCAGGAGCGAGGGCGAGCGTGGCGATGCGCCAAGTATCGGTCGCCTCATCGCCGACGTGGACGAGTTTGTAGCGCATATCGAGCAGAGATTTGGCTTTGAGACGCAAAATCTAGCCGTGATAGCCCAGAGCGTGGGAGCGGTGCTGGTCTCGGCGTGGCTGCACGACTACGCTCCGCGCGTTCGCTGCGCGGTGCTGGCTAGTCCCGCGTTTAGCGTGAAGCTTTACGTACCGTTTGCCAGGGCGGGACTAAAGGCGCTCTACTCCTCTCGCGGAAATTTTTTCGTAAACAGCTACGTCAAGGCTCACTATCTCACTCACGACAAGGATCGCCAGGCCAGCTACGACGCCGACTCGCTCATCACTCGCGCGATCTCGGTGCGCATACTGCTGGGGCTTTACGAAGCGGCGCAGCGAGTGGTTTCGGACGCCGCGGCGATCACGACGCCTACGCTGCTGCTGGTTTCAGGCGATGATTGGGTCGTGGAGCACGCCCCGCAGCACGAGTTTTACAACGCTCTTGGCGCGCGCGTAAAAAGGCGCGAGGTTTTAGAGGGATTTTACCACGATACGCTGGGCGAGAGCGAGCGGGAGAGGGCGTTTGAGATCGTGCGTGAGTTCGTCGGCGAGAGGTTTAGAGCACCTTTTAGCGAGGTGGACTGCACGCATGCGGATGAATACGGCTTTAGCCGCGAAGAGGCCGATAGGTTAGCTACGCCGCTACCGAAATTTTGCCCGAAAAATTTGATATTTAAGTTTCAAAGAGTTGGTATGCAGGCGCTCTCGCCGTGGGTCGGCGGGCTAAAAGTGGGCGAAAATACGGGCTACGATAGCGGCAGTACGCTTGACTACGTTTACCGAAACGAGCCGCAAGGGGCGAATAAATTTTTTAAATTTATCGACGAAATTTACCTAAACGCCATCGGCTGGCGCGGCATCAGAGAGCGCAAGCGAAATATCAAGCTAGCCATCGACCAAGCCGTAGCAAAGCTGCAAGAGCGCGGAGAGCCGCTACGACTGCTAGACATCGCCTCGGGGCACGGCAGATACATACTAGACGCCGTGCAGGGGCATAAATTTGAGCGCATAACGCTGCGCGACTACAGCGACATAAACGTGAAAGCCGGCAGCGAAATGATAAAAGAGCGCGGGCTGCAGGACGTCGCGAGCTTTACGCAGGCAAACGCCTTTGACGCCGCTAGCTACGAGGGTCTGCAGGACGCATATACGCTAGGCGTCGTGTCGGGACTGTTTGAGCTCTTTCCTGACAACTCGGTCGTGCGCACCGCGCTGCAAGGCTTTTCAAGCAGCGTAAAAAGCGGCGGCTACCTCATCTACACCAACCAGCCGTGGCACCCGCAGCTCGAGATGATCGCGCGCGCTCTATCTAGCCACAGGCAGGGCGCTGCATGGATCATGCGCCGCCGCAGCCAAGCCGAGATGGATCAGCTCGTGGCGAATGCGGGATTTAAAAAGGTGAAAGAGTGGATAGATGGGGATGGGATATTTAGCGTGAGTTTGGCCGTTAAAATTTAAGCGGCTTGTCTCGCGAGTGCTTTTCCGAGATTTCGCAAAATTTTCGCTCCGCAGGCTATATGCCTAGCGCACGCTTAATTTTGCTTCAAAACTCGAAAAGTCATCTCGCGATACTTCGCCTTATCGTTTTACGCTCAAATTTGCAAATTTGAGTCGCCGAGACCTGTACCCTGAAAATGTCAAATTTAAATTTTCGGCGCGACAGCGCCAGATAAACCTGCACGCAGTGCAGCAACCTCTCACGTCGTAGGGGTTGGGGGATTGTTAAGGGGGAAGGGAGCGACTTCGTAATTCAAGCCCCTTCCCCCTTAACAAGAAAGATTGACTTGCACAAAAAGTTTAATTCATAACGATAAATTTGACTAATTCAAATTTAGCACCTTAAAGATACGGGTCTCGGCGAGTAAATTTTACGCCTTTTGCGTCAAGCGAGCGATCTCGGCCCATTAAGCCGCCAACGCGCAAATCTGCTAAAATTTGATAGAATTAGCAAAAAAGGCAAAAATGAAAACAAAACCGTTTTTATATCAGCTGGCCGCGCTAGTCGTCGTTGCGGCGATATTTTACGCTAGCTACGGCGCCACGAACGCCCTCGCGAGCGCTCGCGCAAACGTGCCCGAGATTTATTTCGCGTGGGAGCGCGCGCTACCGTTTTGGGCGTGGAGCATCGTGCCGTATTGGTCGCTAAATTTGCTCTACGCGCTTGGATTTTTCCTCTGCCGTGACGCCGGGGAGCTCGCGCGCTACGTTACACAGCTGCTAGTCGCTCAGATGATCGCGACGCTGTTTTTTATCGCTTTTCCTCTGCAAATGTCGTGGGAAAAGCCCGCAGTTTCAGGCTTTAGCGGTTTTTTGTTCTCGAGCCTCGCCGCCTTTGACCTCCCGTTTAATCAAGCCCCGTCACTGCACATCATACTTTGCGTCGTCGTGGGCGCATTTTACCTTCGCAAGGCGCGCGCGGTTTGGCTTAAAGCGGCGCTCGTAGCGTGGTTTGTGCTCATCGGCTTTAGCGTGCTGACCACGTATCAGCACCATTTTATCGACATTCCGACGGGGCTAGCCGCGGGATGTTTTGTGCTGCTCGTTCGTCCGATGGATGGCGAGCCGCTTAGTTTTGCTATAGCTATGGAGGCTGCTCGCTACAAATGGGCGGCGCTATATCTAGGGCTTGCGTTTATGACGCTTTTTGCGGCGATTTTGGGAGCTAAAATTTGGGGCGCGTGGATGCTGTGGCTGTCGTGGGCGAGCCTTAGCTTCGCGCTAGTCGCTTGCGGTTACGCGTTTTTGGGCGCGCGGGTTTTTGCTAAAAACGGGCAAGGCCGTCACGCCGCCGCGGCTAAAGCTTTACTCTTCCCGTATCTTTGCGTCGCGCGGTTAAATGCGCTCTTTTGGCTGCGCGGACGCCGGCTTTCAGACGAGATTTTGCCAGGGCTGTATCTTGGCTCGGTTAAGCAGGCAGGTAAATTTGACGCGGTGCTTGACTGCGCGGCCGAGTTTGAGCGGCCTAGCGGCGCGCAAATTTACGCGAGCCTGCCTATGCTAGATATGATAACGCCTGGCGCGGACGAGCTAAAACGCGGCGCAGATGAGCTCGAGCGACTCGTGAAAATGGCTTTTAGCGGCGGCGAAATTTTACCGCAAAGGGCGGAGCTAGGACCAAATTTTAGCGCCAAAGCGGGCTACGCGCACGGGCGAGATTTTAAATTTAACGAGCAGGTGGACTCGCGGACAAACCTGCAAACCCGCGGCACGGCAAACGAAAGCGAAATCGCCGAGGCGGGGCAAAATCTTACAGGCGCGAACGAACGAGCCGCCGAGACAAACGGCAAAAAGGTGCTGGTGTGCTGCGCGCTGGGCTACGGCAGGAGCGCGTCGGTGCTGCTTGCGTGGCTGGTGATTTATGCGGGACTGGGCTTTGACGAGGCGCTAAATTTACTAAAATCTCGCCGCGAAAAGATCGCAGTCGCTAGCTCGCTGCGCGAGAGGATAACGCGGCTAGCCGCAGAAGCCCGCGTAAGTTCGAAAGCGGAGTAAAGACCGGCCAAATTCGCAAAAGCAAGTGCGGCAAATTTAAGCGCGAAATAGATGCGGGCCAAATTTGATCAAGTCCGGTTTGAGGGATCAAATTGAAAAATCTACAGGCTGGAAACAAGCGGCATGGCAAAATTCTCGGCGAAAACAAACGAGAATTTAACTAAAGACAAACGCCCAAAATGAGGAGAGAAAATGACGAATGCGGAGCAAAGCAAAAAAGCGGCGCAAGACGGGGAGCGGGAATGCCGCCAAAGGGCGGACGATAGAGTCTTGGCGCTGGTTACAGCTAGGTTTTTGGCGACACATAGGCTGTTTTTCTTGTTAAATTTACTCCAGCTAGCCGTCTGTCTTACGATTTTTACGAATTTTGCCGTGATTGCGAGCTTTTTGACGGCTTTTGCGGGGCTATTTTATCTGCACGTTAGGCTGCATTTTGATACGCTGATTTTTAGAGATTTTGCGGAGTGGAGGCTTGATTGCGGCAAATTTGACGCGGCGCTTGCGGAGCTAAATTTAGCTAGCAAGCCGCCCAAAATCCGCGATATGAAAAGTCGCTGCGCGGGAACTTTGCGGCTATATAAATTAACGGCCGCGCTTACTTTTATCGTCGCCGTTGTGGCTTTTGCGTGTTACTATCTGAGCTAAATTTGCTTGCCCGCTTAGACGGTTACGGAATGCCGATTTAGACGGCCTCATCGGTTTGGTGCGCAAAATTCAACAACTGTTTTTCATGGCGAGATAAACGGGATAAAATTGATTGCTTTTGCGGGCCATTTTTGTAGTGACTATTTTAAGCGATGAAACAGCGGTTAGTATCGCCGGCGCACCGTATCGAGCGCTTTTAAATTTGACGATTTCGTCGGTATTTTAAAATTTCAAAGCATAAAAAATCCAGTGCAAAAAGACGGAATGGACAACCGAGTAAGTTTAGTCGGGGCAAAATATACGAATTTCCTTTTATAGCACCACGACCTCGGTTTCCAGTTCGATACCGAATTCCTCAAAAACGCGGCTTTGCGCTAAATTTATGAGCGCAATCACATCCTCAAAGCTCGCGCCGCCAAAATTTATGATGAAATTGGCGTGCTGCTCGCTAAATTTCGCGCCGCCGATCGCGTGGCCTTTAAGCCCCGCCGCTTCGATCAGCCTGCCCGCGGCGTCATTCGGCGGGTTTTTAAAGCAGCTTCCAAAGCTAGCTCCCTTTGGCTGGTTGGCGCGCTTGGCGGCGAAATCCGCGGCGACTTCGGCATCAAAGCCGCGCGAAATTTTAAACTCGGCGCCTAAAATCGGCTCATCTATCCCGCTTCTTCGGTAGCCGAAGCTTATCCTCTCGCGCTCCACCCAGCCGCGAGCCAGGCGCACGGCAAGCAGGCTATCGCTAATGCTCGCGCCGGCGAGCCCCGCGTTCATTTTGATTAGCCCGCCGAGCGTGCCCGGGATGTTGCGCAAAAACTCAAAGCCGCCGAGACCCTGCTTTTTGGCGAAGTTATAAATTTTGCCCGACTTCGTTGCAGCCCCGATGCTAAGGACATCGCCGCTTAAGCTTATGCGGTCGAACTCCTCGCTTAGCATCGCAAGGTGCGGCGGCGCGGGCGAGATAAGCAGATTGTTGCCGCCACCGATGATCGCGCCCCCCGATATGCTCTCAAACTCCGCAAAATCGGCCTCGTCCTTTAAAATTTGCACCGCAAAGCTCCCGCCGATGCGCACGGAGGTGTATTTGCTAAAATCTATCTGCTTTGTTTTCAAAATTCTGCCTTTTAAATTTCATTTCTAAATTTCACGCTCGTCGCTCGCCGCGCATCGTTTTAAAGTTTAGCGATACCGCCGCACCGCACGGTGCAAAACGCGAACGCTATTTCAAAATTTGACGCTGCTGCTGCGATTAAATTTATCTCGCCAGTGTATTTGGGCTGCGCGATACATCGTGTGCGCAGGGCTCGCACTCTGCGGTACAAAATACAGCCGCGCAATGTAGCGCCGCACTGCAAAATTTCATCGCTGCGTAGCCGTAAATTTAAGGCGCAGCTACAGATTGCACGGCGATAATAACGCTACAGCGCGGTCGATTGACGAGCTTGGCGGCAAAATCCGCGGCAAGCTCGGCGCTAAATTTTACGCGCAAATTTAAATTCACGTCGCACTCCGCAGCTAAACCCAAAAGCGGCGGAGGGGCTGCACCACAATGGCAAGAACGCGGGGTAAAATTCTACCTCGCGCGGCGACTTTTACGCCGAAGTAAAATTTAACCGAGGCGCAAACCTCTTAACGCCGAGGAATTTAGCCAAATGTGATTTCATTTCTAGTAAAAATTTAGCCGAAACAAGCGCTAAATTTCAACTAAATTTTAACCTCGCCCGCCTTTACATCGGGTTTTGTCCGCCGCAGTCCGCAAAACGGATCTCGTTATATTCGCGCGGGATAAAATTCTCCTGCGCGCTAATCGGCGCAGGGTAAAATCCGCGCTCATAACCAAGCTCAAACAGCCTATCCACCGCCCTTATCTGTGCCCCCGAAAGCTCGATCGAGGCCTCGTTGGCATAAAGGCTCAGATATTTTTCGAGCTTTGCGTCGTCCACGCGGATGAGATTTCGCTCCATGAGCATGTGCGACAAAAGGGGCTTATGCGCGGTGGCGATGCGCACGCCCTCGGTTAATACGCGCTCGCACTCGATGGCGTCGGTTATCGGCAGGCTGCGGCGAACCGCCATGCCTCCTAGCGGCAGCGGCAGATTTTCGCCCGCTAGCTCGCTCCAGATATCCCAGATCTCGCGCTCCACGCAAAGCTCGTCCGAAAAGTCCAAAATACTCTCGTGTATCAGCACGCCGGCGTCCACCTCTCCGCTTAAGACCGCGTCCTCGATCTCGAGAAAATTTTTATAAATCACGCGCGCTTGCGGGTATGCCATGCGAAAAAGCAGGGCATTTGTCGTGTGTTTGCCGCTGAGCGCGACTTTGAAATTTCGCTTTAAAACCGCGCCCTTTTTCTTAACTAGCTTTGGGCCGTAGCCCTCACCGAAGCTCACTGCCGTGCGCAAAAGCGCGTATTCATCGCAGATCAGCGGATATAGCGCGAAGCTAATCGCCGTGGCCTCATAGGTGCCCTTTAGCGCCTCGTCGTTTAGCGTCTGGATATCAAGCGCGGTGGCGCTAAGCTTTAGATTTTTGGAGCTTACCCAGCCAAAATCAATCGCCTTATACATAAAAATATCGTCGGCGTCGGGCGAGTGGGCGACGTTTATATGCTTAAAAATCTTCAAATTTTATCCTTTTTGCTCCGCTTTAAATTTCGCACGCGGCGTAATTTTTAAATGTTGCGAAATTATAGTGAAATTTTGCTACAGCCCTTATAAAAATGCGGAATTTCTAAAGAAAAACGTGAAAACAGGGCCTGTTTAAAAGGCTAAATTTAAAGCTTTGAGGCTCGTCCTGCAGAACTTTTTGCGCTCCTTAAAAATTTCAAATTCCGATGCCGCGCCGAATTTGGGCGAATAATCAAAAATTCATTTCAAATTTGGTAAAATCAAGCGAATTTATTTTTAAGGAAAAACATGGACGAGGGAAAGAAAAAGACGCTGGATGCGGCGCTAAAATCGATCGACAAAGCTTTCGGCAAGGGCACGCTCGTGCGGCTAGGCGATAAGCAGGTCGAGCCGATAGACGCCATCTCTACGGGCTCTGTGGGGCTTGACATCGCGCTTGGCATCGGCGGCGTGCCGAAAGGGCGCATCATCGAGGTTTACGGGCCAGAGAGCTCGGGTAAGACGACGCTTACGCTTCATATCATCGCCGAGTGCCAAAAAGCGGGCGGAATTTGCGCATTCGTAGACGCCGAGCACGCGTTAGACGTCAAATACGCTTCAAATTTAGGCGTCGATACCGACAATCTCTACGTCAGCCAGCCCGACTTCGGCGAGCAGGCGCTCGACATCGTAGAAACCTTAGCAAAGAGCGGCGCGATCGATCTTATCGTCGTAGATAGCGTCGCCGCGCTCACGCCAAAAAACGAGATCGAGGGCGACATGGGCGATCAGCACGTGGGGCTTCAGGCGCGACTTATGAGTCAAGCGCTGCGTAAGCTCGCCGGCGTCGTGCATAAGATGAACACCACGGTGATCTTTATCAACCAAATCCGTATGAAGATCGGCGCGATGGGCTACGGCACGCCAGAGACCACTACGGGCGGCAATGCGCTTAAATTTTACGCTTCGGTGCGCATCGATATACGCAAGATCGCTACTTTGAAACAAAATGAAGAGAGTATCGGCAACCGCGCCAAGGTCAAGGTCGTAAAAAACAAGGTGGCGCCGCCGTTTAAGATCGCGGAATTTGACATAATGTTCGGCAAGGGCATCAGCAAGGTAGGCGAGCTGATCGATTACGGCGTCAAGCTCGACATCGTCGATAAAAGCGGCGCATGGTTCAGCTACGGCGACACTAAGTTGGGACAAGGGCGCGAAAACGCTAAAATTTATCTAGAGAATAACCCTGCTGTCGCTGAAGAGATCACAGCAAAGATCCGCGAGCAGATGGGTAGCGTAAATTTCAGCGCAGGCGCGGACGATGAAGAAAATTTACAAAGTGGAGATGAGTAATGATTTATATCGAAGATGTTTATGCGATAGAGGTACTTGACAGCCGTGGCAACCCGACCGTGAAAGCGACTGTGGCTCTAAGCGACGGCACCGTAGCAAGCGCGATAGTCCCAAGCGGCGCAAGCACGGGCAAACGCGAGGCACTAGAGCTTCGCGACGGGGGCGATAGATACTGCGGCAAGGGCGTGCTAAAAGCGGTGGAAAACGTAAATTCGCAGATCGCCGAAGCCGTGATCGGACTAGATGCTTTTGGTCAAAAGGCGCTTGATGATGAGATGAGAGAGCTTGACGGCACCGATAACTATTCAAATTTAGGCGCAAATGCGGTGCTTGGCGTATCTATGGCGGTAGCGCGCGCAGCGGCAAAGAGCCTTGACGTGTCTTTGTATCGCTACCTAGGCGGCGCAAACGCTAGCGTACTGCCGGTGCCGATGTTTAATATCATCAACGGCGGCGCGCACGCGAACAACAGCGTGGATTTCCAAGAATTTATGATTATGCCGTTTGGATTTGATAAATTTAGCGACGCGTTGCGAGCGGCGAGCGAAATTTACCACACGCTAAAAGGGCTTCTAAACGCAGCCGGTCACAGCACGGCGGTGGGCGACGAGGGCGGATTTGCGCCAAATTTAAACGATAACGAAGAGCCGATCAAGCTAATCATGCAAGCTATCGAAAAAGCGGGCTACAAAGCAGGCGAGCAGATCAAACTAGCCCTTGACGTCGCAGCTAGCGAGCTGTACGAAAACGGCAAATATAAGCTAGAAGGCAAGGAATTTAGCAGCGAAGAGCTGATAGAGCGATACGCGCAGCTTTGCGAGAAGTATCCGATATTTTCGATCGAGGACGGCCTAAGCGAGGACGACTGGGTGGGCTGGGCGAAGCTAACGAGCAAGCTTGGCTCTAAAGTGCAGCTCGTGGGCGACGATCTATTTGTAACGAACGAGAAGATTTTACGCGAAGGCATCGCCAAGGGCGTAGGCAACGCGATTTTGATAAAACCAAATCAAATCGGCACCGTCAGCCAAACGATGCAGACGATCCGCCTAGCGCAGCGCAAAGGCTACCGCTGCGTGATGAGCCACAGAAGCGGCGAGAGCGAGGATAGCTTTATCGCGGACTTCGCCGTCGCGATGAATACGGGCCAAATCAAAACGGGCGCGACCTCAAGAAGCGAGCGCAACGCCAAATATAACCGCCTGCTTGAGATCGAGCGCGAGACGGACGAGTTTTTAGGAAGCCGAATTTAAAATGTTTTTTAAAAAAAAGTCCAAGCGGGGCTTAAAAGGCGGCGCGCAGCGCACCTATACGGGCACGCAAGGCAGATATTCAGACGCAGACTTTGACGAGGACGATTTTTTTGACGATGAAGAATTTTATAGCGATGAAAATTTTGGCGGAGGCTTTAGCGAGGTAGGGGCTGGCTTCCGGAAAAATCGCAACGGAGCTTCGCGCGGTATAGACGAAGCAGGTTCTGCCTCTGAAGCCACAAGCAGCAGCTCTAATTTAAGTGGCAAAAGCTCCGCTGCAAGCGGAAACTACGAAGGCAATATGCAAGCAGACGCGGGCTTTTACAGCGCGGAATTTATTGGGAGCAGCGATTTAAAGAATGCAGAGTTATACGCTAAAGAAAACTGCTTCCCAAACGACGCGGATTTTGCGGCTCAGAGCGTAGACTACGGCTCTCAAGGCACGAGCTTTGCAGCGCAAGACATAAATCCTGCTACGCAAGGATTTTCTTTTGCGCCGCAAAACGCAGATCCTGCCGCAAAAAAAGCTTTAAAAAAGCGTAAAAATTTAAAAGAACGGCTGAATTTTATCAATCCGTTTTCGCCGCTTAAGCAGATTTTTGCAGCTCTTGCGCTGATCGTCTGCGTCGTTTTTGCGGGCATCTTTGTGGGTGACGTGCTGTTTGGCAAACGATCGTTTGAGGTGCTGCGCCAGCTGCAAAAAGAAAAGGCGTTTTTATTCACCGACGTCGAGCGGCTAAAAGAGGAAAACGCCGAACTGCAAAAGCTTTATTTAGAGCGTCGCTCGCTCGATCCGGACCTTAAAAAATGAGAAAAATTTCTTTGCTAATTTTAGGTCTTTGCGCTTTTTTAAACGCTGAGAATTTAAATGGCGCAAATTCAAACGCTACGAAACTCAGCATCGTCGCGGTAAAAGAGCAAAATTCTACCAATTTGGCGATTAAAGGGCCAAGGA
The DNA here is from genome assembly GCF_938041645.1 of uncultured Campylobacter sp. Taxonomy (GTDB): domain Bacteria; phylum Campylobacterota; class Campylobacteria; order Campylobacterales; family Campylobacteraceae; genus Campylobacter_B. The sequence continues at coordinate 38,928 of NZ_CALIST010000037.1, forward strand.
CAGGTGCACAAAGCCCAAACGCTAAAAAGCAAGCTGTAATGAAACCTGAAACATCTAAAAGCCCTACCGCAGCAATGCAAAAAAGCGCCGCAGAAGCTAATTCCAGTATTAAAGCAAGCGCCGCCAAAAAAGCCGTGAGCGCACAGCTCTCGCAGACCGAAAAAAAAGCTCCTGGCCCCAAAGCGGGCATCGGCGCTCCTTTGCAGGTCATTAAAACGGAGCTGAACTCTTCTGCGCAGCCTTCAGTTGCGATGCTTCCGCCTCCTGATGAGTTACCGATCGTGCCAGAAGTAAGCGAGCCAAATTCTACGATAGCGCAAAATTTCAAAGCGGCACAGAATTCTACAGCTCAAAATTCTACGGTGCAAAACTCCACTATGCAACAAAACGCGCAATCTGCTCCGCAAAATTCCAATCCGGCGCAAAGCTCCGCCGCCGCGTCGCAAAATACTCCCGCGCCTAAAAATTTTACGCAGCAAACCTTTGCGCTTCCCTCCGACGCCCTTACGATCGAAAGCTTAATTGTGCGATATAGGGACGACGACGGGGTCCTGCACGAAAAGATCGTTGATGTCAATCGCTCGATTGATTGGCACGATGACTTCGTGCTAAGCGCTAGCGCCAAACCCGCGCTACATAGGGCACTGGACGTCTCGGTTACTTCGACTGATCCAAATTTACAAAAGCAGGCCTCGCAAAGTGGCATCACGCCTAGCTTCGCGCCGCGCCTGGAGCTACCGTTAGAGACGCTTAAATTTGATGACGGATTGAAATTTGTCATCCGCAAAGACAGCGTGCAACTAATCACCGCAGATGATTTCAAAAGCTCCGATGCAAATGCTTCGGGCACGCTTGAAGCGGAGTTTTGGCGCCAAGAGATCCCACTTAGCGGCGCGAGCTTTGCTGTAAATATCGGCGGTTTTAGCGACATCAACGTCACCAAAGAGGACGGCTACTACCGCATCGGCGTGCGCTCACATGAGGGTAACCTCAGCATCAGACGCAAAGATGGCGGGTATTTGATCTACAAAAATTCTAATTAAGGAGAGGCTATGACGCATTTAGAGATTATGAAATTTCGCCACGCGTGCAAAATTTTTGACGAGAATAAAAAGATCGGTAAAGCCGATTTTGACGCCATTTTGCAGGCAGGCATCTTAGCACCTAGTTCTACGGGGCTAGAGCAATGGAACTTTTTGGTTGTGCAAAACAAGGCGTTGCGCGAGCAGATCCGCGAAAAATCGTGGAATCAGCCGCAGATCACCTCTTGCTCACATCTGGTTGTGATTTTAGCAAAGATCAAGGACATAAAGCTAGGAAGTGATTATATCGAGCGAATGATTACGCGTAAAAAAGATGAAGCGCCCAAATATATCGGCGACAGGCATAAATTTTATCAAGATTTTTTAAGCGGTTATTTTCACAACGACGATGAGGAGCTATTTAATTGGTCGCACGCGCAGTGCATGTTCCCGGCTTTGGCGATGATGAACGAGGCCGCAAGTCGCGGCATCGACAGCTGCCCGATGGAGGGCTTTGATCGCGCAGCGCTCGGAGAGATTTTGAATCTAAAATGGAATGAGCGTCGCGTGGCGCTACTCGTGCCTTTCGGCTACCGCGTAAATCCACAGCCGCAAAAGATCCGCCGCAGCATGGATGACGTAGTAAAGTGGATCGAATAAGCTAGCAAGCGCTTTTGAATCGCTAAACTTGAGGCGCAGTAAATTCCAAAGTCTAGAGTCTAGTGTGCGAAGCGGCAAGCGCGTTTTTAGGAATTTACCGCGCTTTAGCCTTTTTTCTCGCCCCCAAATCTTGTGTGGCGAGATTTAAAATTTTATAAAATCACCGAAAATTTAAACGAAGGAGCGAGCGTGAAAAAAATGTGGGAGGGGCGCTTTAGCGAGGCGAGTTCGGCGCTTTTGGAGGAGTTTAACGCCTCGATCGGCTTTGATAAGGCGCTTTGGCAGGAGGATATCGCAGGCAGCAAGGCGCACGTTCGGATGCTCGGTGCTTGCGGGATCTTAAAGCCTGACGAGAGCGAAAAGATCGCCGCGGGGCTTGACGCCGTGTTTGAAGAGATAAAAAGCGGTAAATTTGAGTTTAAAACCGCCGACGAGGACATCCACATGGCGGTCGAAAAGCGCCTAAGCGAGCTTATCGGAAGCGATCTTGGCGGCAGGCTGCACACCGCGCGCAGCAGAAACGATCAGGTCGCGCTTGATTTTCGCCTCTACGTGCTCAAAAGCGGCGCTCAGGTTGCCGAAAAAACTCGCGAGCTAGTCGCCGCGCTACGAGATATCGCTAGCGAGCATGCGGACACGCTGATGCCCGGCTACACGCACCTTCAGCACGCCCAGCCCGTGAGCCTTGCCTATCATTTGCTAGCTTACGCGTTTATGTTTCGCCGCGACTACGATCGCTTTGCCAGCTCGCGCGAGCGAAACAACCTCTGTCCGCTGGGCTCCGCCGCTCTTGCCGGCACGCCGCACCCTATAAACCGCGAGCTGGTCGCGCAGCAGCTCGGCTTTGCGGGAGTGACGCCAAACGCGATGGATAGCGTCAGCGACCGCGACTTCGCGCTGGAGATTTTGTTTAACGTAAGCGTGCTGATGACGCATGCGTCGCGCTTGTGCGAGGAACTCATCTTGTGGAGCTCTCAGGAGTTCGGCTTTATCACGATCAGCGACGCCTACAGCACGGGCAGCTCGATCATGCCGCAGAAGAAAAACCCCGACGTCGCCGAGCTCATCCGCGGCAAAACGGGGCGCGTAAACGGCAATCTCGTCGCGCTGCTAACGGTGATGAAGGGCTTGCCGCTAGCATACAACAAGGACATGCAGGAGGACAAGGAGGGCGTTTTTGACAGCGTCGCCACCGCGCTTGCGAGCCTTGAAATTTTAAAACAGATGCTAAAAACGGCTAAATTTAACGAGCAAAATATGCTAGCAATGACCAGGTGCGGGCACCTCACGGCAACCGATCTAGCCGACTATCTCGTGCGGGAGAAAAACGTGCCGTTTCGCCAGGCGCATTTCATCACGGGCAAGGCCGTGGCGTATGCGGAAAATTTGGGCCTGGATTTGAGCGAGCTAAATGCGCAGCAGCTTGCAAGCGTGGATGAGAGCTTGGACGCGGGCGCGGTTAAATTTCTTGATCTAAATGCTTCCAAAGAGGCGCGCAAGTCGCAAGGAGGCACGGCGAACGAGAGCGTGGCGGCGCAGATTGAAATTTTAAACGGGTGGCTGAAAATTTGAATTATTTTGCTTAAATATAGCAGTATAAAATTTTTATAAAAAGGTATCTGATGCTTGAGTATCTCAAAGCACATATAATTGCCATTATTATAGGCGTATCTGGTTTTTTATCAGCTATGGTTACTTTATTTGTTAATGTGGGCGACTTAATAAGTATTAAGTGGCTTATTTTGTTTATTTTCATCTTTCTAATCGTAGTCTCAATACTTGTTGGTTACTTGTATAATATGAGGCAGTATGTGACAGATTATAGCTTAATTAAAAAACTTAAACTTAGACCCTTACATAGAGAGGTGGATGGCAACGAGCTATTTTTAAATAAATCATCCATTAAATTAACCTATAATGATATTATAAGGCTTTACTTTATAGATAGTGAAAATATTGAGGTATTTGTCGGTATAGGCATTGTAAAATATGTACAGGGTAATGATAAGACATGCCATATTCAAATTTTGTATCGAATTGATAAACCTCTGCCAAAGCAGTATAATAGTAGTTTGTATTTTAGTTTACAACTCAAAGAAAGTGATATTGAAGAAGTGATATCGAAAAAATTTTTAAACTTACAAGGAGAAAATTAATAATGGAAGCACGAATTGTAAAAATAATAGATAGTCATAGAGTGGCCATAAACAAAGGCGATTTAGATGGTGTTAAAGTTGGAGATATATTTATTATTTTTGAAAAAGATGATGAAATCTTTGATCCTGACACAAACGAGAGCTTGGGAGTTTTGGAAATTCCAAAACTAAAAATGAAAGCTAGTAGTGTTCAAGATAGGTTATCTATACTGGAGAGTAATGAGGTTAAAATAATAAAACCTAGCACTAAAAAAACTATAACAAGAACATCTGATGGAAGAAACGCAAACACGATTGCTTATTGGCAAGATATTTATTTTGGAAAAAAATATCGAACCGAAGAAGAAATAGAAACTTCAGCACCCGAGAACAAGAGAGTTGAGATTCGAGAAAGAGGAATAACTGAAAGAGATTTTGCAAGAAAAATAAATTGATTCGAAATTTTACCATTGTTAGGCAAAATTTTTATTCTATTTTATGAAAAAATAATGAAGTAGAAAATCGGAGAATAATTATAAAAAAGAGGTTGGGAGGTAAAAGAAGCCTTTAATATATGAAACTAAGACATAAAAGCGCAAAAGTATCTTCAACCAAACTCTATAATTAACTTTTTAAAGATGGAAATATACTAGTTGTATAAAATTAAAATTAGAGGTGGCGTTTTGATATATCTGGTGTCTAATACGAGATTTGATCATCCGCAGGTGAGGCAGCTTGCGGTCTGCGAGATAAAATTTCTCAAATTTAGCCTGCCTGCGCAGACGGGCGCGCTAATTTTTACCTCCAAAAATGCGGTGGCGGCGATAAAATTTAATGAAATTTCGGTCGATTTAGATACGCCCGTTTACGCTATCGGCGAGCCGTGTGCGGCGGCTGCGCGCGAGTTTGGATTTCGCGATATTTTTGTGGCGCAACACGGGCACGGAAATGAGTTTGCCGCGGAGATCGCGCCGCTCTTGCAGGGCAGAGACGCGCTGTATCTGCGCGCGCGCGAGACGGTATCGAGGCTGGAGCAAATTCTATCTAGCGCCGGCGTGCGGCTGCAAAGCGTGATCGCCTACGAAAATTGCATCCTTAGCCTCCCCGCCGCCGCAAAGCCGCCGCAAGGCAGTACGCTGATTTTTACCTCGCCTAAAAACGTTCGCGGCTTTACCGCAAATTTCGGCTGGGACGAGGGCTACAAGGCGATCTGTATCGGCAGGACGACGGCGGGCGTTTTGAGCGAGGTTTGCGAGCCGATAATCTGCGAAAGAATGTCGATAAAATCCTGCGTCGATCTGGCGCTTTTGCCATAGTTTAAGCAAATTTTGACTATAATTTTGCCCAAGCCTGGGTGAAGCGAGAGCGTTTTATATGAGGGTTCAACATATTTGTATAAGCGACGACGTGAGAGGTCCGTGTGACGCGGCTCGGCTCGAGCTTTTTTAAAGTTACGGGTTGCGACCTAGAGATTTTTCCTAGTTGCAAGATTGGCTTTGTTTGAGCCGATTCTTTTTACGCAACGCTCACTTGGGTTTTTTACGTTACGGAGGCTTCATTGAATATCCTAATAATCGGCGGCGGCGGTAGAGAATACGCGATCGGGCTAAGACTTCGCGAGGATAAAAACGTTTTAAATCTGTATTTTGCTCCAGGGAACGGCGCTACAAAGGCGCTCGGTAAAAATTTAGATTTAAAAGATTTTTATGAACTCGCGCTCTTTGCGAAAAACAACGAGGTAGCTCTTACCGTCGTGGGCGCCGAAGAGCCGCTTACAAAAGGTATCGTGGATATTTTCAAAGCGCAAGGTCTAGCGATATTCGGTCCTAGCGCCGCTGCGGCGAAGCTAGAGGGCTCTAAGGTCTATATGAAGGACTTTCTGGCGCGAAATCATATTAAAACCGCAAAATTTCTAAGCAGCGACGATCTCTCCGAAATTTCAAAATTTATCGATACCCTAGACGGCCGCGTAGTGGTTAAAGCGGACGGCTTGTGCGCAGGCAAAGGCGTCATCATCGCAAATTCCAAAGATGAAGCTAAAAAAGCCGCTGCAGATATGCTAAGCGGCGAAAGCTTCGGCGAAGCGGGCAAGCGCGTCGTCGTGGAGGAGTTTTTAGAGGGCTTCGAGCTGAGCTTTTTTGCGATCTGCGACGGAGAGAATTTCGTAAGCCTGCCCGTGGCGCAGGATCACAAGAAGCTTCTTGACGGCGATCTGGGTCCGAACACCGGCGGCATGGGAGCTTATGCGCCAAGCCCGCTAGCGGATGCCGCGCTGATAAAAAGAGTGGGGAGCGAGATCGTAGCACCTACGCTAAAAGGGATGCGGCAGCAGGGCGCGCCATTTTGCGGCGTGCTGTTCGTGGGGCTTATGATCGTGGGCGGCGAGCCTTACGTGCTGGAGTACAACGTCCGCTTCGGCGATCCGGAGTGCGAGGTTTTGATGCCGCTAATTGACGGAAATTTGAGCGAAATTTTATACAACGCCGCCGTAGGCAAGCTAAGCAGCATAAGCTTAAAAGAGCGATTTGCGGTGGGCGTCGTGATGGCTAGCGAGCGCTACCCTTACGGCTCTTCACAGCCTGCGTTGATCGAGGTCGGCGAAATTCCCGCGGACGCGCATATCTGCTATGCAGGCGTGAGCGAGCGGGAGGGGCAAATTTACGCTAGCGGCGGACGCGTTTTGGTAGGCGTGGGTGTCGCGCAGAGCCTAAAGCAGGCGCGCGATGCGGCTTACACGCTGTGCGAAAATATAAAATTTAGCGGCGCGCAGTATAGGCGCGATATCGCGCACCAAGCCTTAAGAGATAAAATTTGATCGTCGCTCCGCTTAGCAAGCGCGTAATTGCGTTTAGTATCGACGAAGCGGTGAGCGTAACGCTTTTTGTGGTTGTGCTATTTGCTATCGACGAGCCAGAGCTTGTCGCAGCGGCGCAGAGTGGAAGCAATCTTGAGGTACAAAAGATCGCGTCAAAATTCATTTTGCATTACGCGATAATAAAATTTTTATATCAAGCGATTTTTGTCTATCTATACGGCGCGACGCTAGGCAAGCTTGCGGTTAAAATTTATTGCGTCCGCGCTGACGGCAGCTCTATGGATATCGCTACTGCAGCGATCCGCGCGGCGGTTAGGTTGATAAGCGAGATGATCTTTTATATGGGATTTTTGGTGGCGCTTTTTACGAACTCGCGTCAGAGCCTGCATGATATGGCGGCGAAAACATTGGTGGTAGAGATTGAAAAAGAGTAAAAAATTTAAAATTCTAGCGCTTAGTTTTAGCGCTCTTTTAGCAAGCAGTGCGAGCGCAAAGGTCCAAGACGTCGAGCTTATAGCAGATAATGTCGAGAAAAAGGGCTTTTTGACGGAGGCTAGTGGCAACGTAACGGTGTATTCGCAGGACTACTTTATCACCGCCGATCGCGCTACATACGACGAACAAAACGGCATCATCGAGCTTTTCGGCAACGTCAATGCGATGCGCGGCAGCAGCGAAACTACGCGCGCGCAGCATGTCAAAATCGATCTGAAAAACGATAAGCAGCAAGCCTACGTAAATTTTATGATGGACAAGGACTCTGAGCTTTGGATGCAAAACGACGCCAGTTGCAGCGACAGCGAGTATTACCGCGTGGAGGGCTCCAGCGTATCTAGTTGCAACGTTACCGATCCTGATTGGCGTATCAAATTTAGCAGCGGCATGCTTAATAAAGAGAGCAAATTCCTCCATCTTTTCAATCCGAGATTTTACGTGGGCGACGTGCCGGTGCTCTATCTGCCGTATTTCGGCTTTCCGACTGATCGCACGCGCCGTACGGGCCTACTGCCTCCAGAGGCCGGCTACATCAGCAAGGAGGGGATTTACTACAAGCAACCGATCTATTTTGCGCCTTACGACAGCTGGGATTTTCAGCTCGATCCGCAGGTGCGCAGCAGAAGGGGCTTTGGCGTATACGGGACATTTCGATTTACGGAGTCGCCGTATTCTTACGGCGAGATCAGGGGTGGAGTTTTCGATAACTTCTCGCGAGCGCAAAAGCGCCTCGAATACAAAAACGAGCGTCACCACGGCTTTGAAGTGCAATACGATCGCAGCAAGCTTGCGACCTATCTGCTAGACGGCGATCTGCGCGAAAATTTATGGATCGATTTTACCCAGCTAAACGATCTGGAGTATTACGATCTGAAGGAAAAGGGAGGTCTTGGCAACGATGCGGATAACTCGCTCGTAACTTCACGGCTGAATTATTATTTGACCGGTGACGAGCACTATTTTGGCGCTTACGGACGCTACTATATCGATACAAGCAAGCTAAACGCCGATAATACCTTCCGCAACGAAGATACCGTCCAAGAGCTTCCGACGCTGCAATATCATAAATTTAGTAATGATTTGGGACTGCCAAATTTGATCTATTCGCTTGATGCGAAGGCGCGTAATTATACCAGATGGGAGGGCGCGACTGCTCGCCAATACGAGTTTGACGTGCCGATTAGTATAAGCACGCCACTACTGGCGGATTATTTAAATTTCGCCTTTACCGAGCGAGTGTATATGACTAATATCGATTGGCACGATAAATTCTACTACGCAAACGGAGATCTTGACGAGGATAAAAGCACTTTCTACGCTAATCAATACACCGAGCTTTCGCTCTACACCGACGTAGCCAGGGCTTACGATAGCTTGTATCATACGATGAGCTGGAGAGCGGATTTTAGAATTCCCGGATGGCAGCAAGGCGACATCGAGGATAGAATTTTAAAGTATCATCAGTATAAATACGACCTTGCTCGCGGTGCAGTAGATCGTTCGCGGCTAGGTAACTTGCAAGACTCGCTTTATTGGGAGGATAACTTCTTAAGCGAGCTTAGTGACGAATACACCCACGAAAATGCAGCTTTAAGTATGACGCAGTTTTTCTATAATGAAGACGGACGTAAATTTTTACGCCATAGCGTCAAGCAGCGATATGACTTCGACGATCATGAGTTCGACGATTTAGAACACCGCATCGATGCGTATTTTGCAAATGGGCTAAATATCGGAAATCGCTTTACCTACTCGCATAAATATAAAAGCTTTGATAAGGTCTATACTTACGCCAACTACTCTAACGACGATTTTAGCTTTGGACTTAGTCACGCTTACGAATATGAAAAACTTAGCATGGAGCCCAAACGCTATACGAAAGATAACTACGGCATCGTAAACGCTTCGGTAAATTTGCCTAGGAATAATAAAATTTTCGGTCGTTGGGATTACGATTTGGAGCGATCTTATTCTAAAATGTGGCGCGTGGGACTTTCTCATACGCGCAAATGCTGGAATTACTCTTTTGTGTATCAAGAGGATATCGAGCCTAAAAACACCAGTACGACGGGCTACAGCAAAGCAAGTAAGGAGCGCGGAATTTACTTTCTCGTAAATTTCTATCCATTCGGCGGAGTAGGGTATGATTTTTCAGTAGATAGTGAATACGGAAGCGAAAAATAATGACGCCTAGAGCTGAGCTGATGTTTGAAAACCAAATCGACGCCGCGATGAAACTCGCAGAAATTTTACCCGCTACAGTGATAAAAAATGAAAATTTTCTGATAATCGCTCAGTCTCTGGAGTCGCTTCCTATCGCAAATCATCTTGCTCTAAAGCTGGGGCTTCATTATGAGTTTTTATTCACAGAGCCCGTTTTGGCGCCCAATAATCCGGAATGCGCGATCGCGTGCGTAAGCGAAACCCAAGAGATCGTGATGGTAGATGAGCTCGTGCGAAGCTTCGGCATCAGCCTGGATTATGTTTACGGACAGGCAAACAGACTTTATGAGGAGAAAATTTTAAAAAACATGTATAAATTTCGCAAGGGCGAGCTTTTGGGAAATTTAGAGAAAAAAAACGTCATCTTGGTAGATGAGGGGTGTGAGAGCGGGCTGACCGCACTTACTTGCATAAAGACGCTCGTAAGCTTAAACGCCAAAGCGATCTTTTATGCCACTCCCGTTATCGGCAGCGATAATGCAGACGAGATCGCCATGCTAGTAGATGGAATTTATGCTGTTCATAAGATCAGAGATTTTGTGAATGTGGATTTTTATTACAAAGAAAAAACACTCTCAAGCGCGGAGGAGATAATGCAAATTTTAAACAAATGCCCGCTTTATCTGCCGTTTCACGAGACTAACAAAAACAAGGAGAAAATTAATGCAGTGCAAAATTGAAGTAAATGGCAATACCGAAATTTTCGATATCAATAAGGTCGCAAAGCAAGCCGCGGGCGCGGCGCTTTTGCGCGTAAAAAATACCGTCGTGCTAGCTACCGTAGCGCGCGAAGAGACGCAGGTGCAGGAGGATTTTTTGCCCCTTACTGTGCAATATATCGAAAAGATGTACGCGGCAGGCAGAATCCCGGGAGGCTATATCAAGCGCGAGACCAAGCCGGGCGATTTTGAGACGCTTACCAGCCGCATCATAGACCGCTCGCTGCGCCCGCTCTTTCCAAAGGGATACGCATATCCGACGCAGATCGTAGTTTACGTGCTATCGGCAGATCCGGAGGTTGATTTGCAAGTCGTCGCTCTTAATGCGGCGTCTGCAGCGCTGTATCTTAGCGACATCCCGATTAAGGCGCCCGTTTGCGGCGTGCGCATAGGTTATCAAAACGGAAGCTTCATCTTAAATCCTAGCAACTCCGCGCTTAAAGCTAGCGCGCTCGATCTTTACGTAGCCGGCGTCGGCGATGAGCTTTTGATGATCGAGATGCGCTCCCTGCCGCAGATTAACGGCGGCGCGCAGCAGATGAATGAATTTGGCGAAGATCTGATGGTGGATGCGATCGATTTTGCCGCAAAGGCGATAAGCGCGGGCTCGGGCGCCTACGAAGAGGCTTTTTTGCCGCTTAAAAAGCCCGATGCGAGCCTGGAGTACAAGCCCGAGATTGAGGATGAGGATATCGCGGATTTTATTGACGCGAACTACAAAGACGCCGTTAAAGCGGCGATCAATCAGATGGCAAAGAGCGAGCGCGCTACCGAGCTAAATAAAATCGTGGATCAAATTTTAACTACCGAAGCCGCGGCGCAAAATGAATGGAGCCAAGAGGTGATCTCCAGCGTCATCGGCAAGTATAAGCGCGGCATCATCCGCACGCAGATCATCGAGGATCGCCGCAGAGCCGACGGACGCGCGCTTGATGAGGTGCGCCCGATCAGTATCGAGACAAATATTCTGCCGTGCGCGCATGGAAGCTGCCTATTTACGCGCGGGCAGACGCAGGCTTTGGTCGTCACCACGCTAGGCGGCGATAGCGACGCGCAGCTAAGCGACAGCCTAACGCAGCTCGAGCCGATCGGCGATAGATTTATGTTTAATTACAACTTCCCCGGCTTTTGCGTCGGCGAAGCAAGCCCGCTCAAAAGCCCGGGCAGACGCGAGCTGGGACATGGAAATTTAGCCAAAAGAGCGCTGTATCCGAGCATCGATCTAAACTCGCCGCAGTCCATCCGCGTGGTGAGCGAAATTTTAGAGAGCAACGGCTCAAGCTCGATGGCTTCGGTCTGCGGCGGCGCGCTATCGCTTCGGGCAGCAGGCGTACCTACGCTAAAGCTCGTTGCGGGCGTTGCGATGGGCTTGATTTTTGAGGGCGAAAAACACGCCGTGCTAACCGACATAATGGGGCTTGAGGATCACGACGGCGATATGGATTTTAAGGTCGCGGGCACCTATGAGGGCATCACCGCGCTTCAGATGGATATCAAGCTCGGCGGCATCAGCCTGGAGGTTTTAAAAGAGGCTCTCGCGCAGGCAAAGCAGGCTCGTGCGCATATTTTGGGCCTTATGGAGCAGGCGGATACGGCGATCGTTATAAACGAGGACGTGCTTCCGAAGCTTGAAATTTTTAGCGTCGAGGCGAGCAAAATCCCAGACATCATCGGTCAGGGCGGCAAGGTCATCAAAGAGATCACCGAAAGCTTCGGCGTAAATATCGATCTGGATCGAGAAAAGGGTGAGGTCAAGATTCAAGGCGCCAAAGCTAGCGGCGTATCGGGCGCGAAAGAGAAAATTTTATCGATAGTTTCAAATTCTCGCGATTTTCGTAAGCCGCGCGGTGAACGCAAAGAGGTAAAATTTCAGATCGGCGAGGAGTTTGACGGCGTGGTGCAAAGCGTGCTGGATTTCGGCACCTTTATCTCGCTACGAGACGGCGTGGACGGATTGCTGCGCGCTAAATTTATCACGACGCCTTACAAGGCGGGCGACGTGGTGCGAGTGCGCGTGACCGATCAGAAAGGCACTAAAATTTCACTGGAATTAGCTTAAAATTTTAATAGGAGTATGAGATGCAGCTTAAAAAGATTTTTTTCCCTATCGGCGGCGGCGAGGAGCTAGCCGAGCGCATACACGGAGCGCTACTCGTGAATAAATTTTTCGGTACACACATAAACATAATGGCGTGCCAGCTCGATCCTAAGATGATTTACAACGTCCGCATGACGCTAAAAGGCGGCGTGTTGATGGAGGAATTTTTAAAATCCGCGGGCGATGAGATGAGGGCCGAGCGCGAGGTGATCAAAGCTATCTTCGACACTGAATGCGCCAAGCTAGGCCTAGATCAAAGCGACGACGATCACGTCCCAAATAGCGCCGCTTTGAGGCATATGGTGGGCATCCGTTCCGAGCTGGTCGAGAAATACTCCAAATATTGCGATTTGGTGTTAGTCTCGGTGCCGCCTACGGGCTCTATCACGGGCACGTTCGAGGCGGCGGTCACCAAAAGCGGCAAGCCTTGCATCGTCATACCGCGCAAGCTGAAGGAGTTTAGGGCGGATAAAATTTTGGTCTCGCTTACCGGTACTGCGGCGTCTGCGCGAGCGCTCGATAATTGGCTGGAGCTTTTACAGCGCGCCAAATCTATCACCGTCATTACCGCAAACCACTATCTTCAAGACGACGTTTCCGAAACGAAGCGCCGCATAAGCGATTATCTGGCTCTGCACGGCATTAAAATCAACGTTTTCGAGGCACTGAATGTCGAGGGTAAGATCCCGGGGCAGGTGCTGCTAGAGTACGCCGATGCCGGCGATTTTGACCTCATCGTCGCGGGCTTGCACTCAGACAGCGGCATAAAGGAGATCTTTTTAGGCGGCGCGTCGAAATACTTCCTGCAAAAGACCAAAATTCCGGTCTTAATGTAGCTTAAAGCTTAGGCGCCGCGTCGCGGCATATCGCTCGCATCGCGTCTAGGCTTAAGTCGGCTTTTAAGCGCCGCAAGCTAAAGCTTAAATTTTAATCGGCTCGCTTTGGCTTTGTTAGCTCGCCCACAAATCGTGCAGTTATGCTTCTTGCAGATGGGTTGCGATTAATTTTATCGCTAGCTTTGCTAACGAAGCCGCATTTGCTTTGCCGCGGCTAGCGAAAGCAAATATATCCGCGGCGAGCAGAGTTAGCGGTCGCGGCAATCTCGCCGGTCTATCTTTAAGCGCGGCGAGTTTGGAATTTCCACGCTTACCATTTTCGATTGCGTCGCAAAATTTTGCATAAATTTGCACTTGAAATTTTCGCTTGCACGCTAAATTTTAAATTCCAAGGAGTGTAGATGGCTTTTGAAAATGCAACCATCACCAAAGAGGATGATGAGAAGTATGGATTGAGTAAAATTTACTACAAATATAATCCGAAACGCGAAGTTTTTATCAATAAACAAGATTGGGTGATAAACAGAGAGCTTGATTGTTGGCTATGGGATATCTTTTATTTCCTCGATCCCGAATATGAACATGGAACTCTTGTTAAAGCTATTTGGATTTTATATTATAAAGGTGAAATTATTGAAGTTGTCCTTGATTATGACATCAATAGGGCGCTAAGACCTAAGCAATTTCATAGAATTTGGCAGCTACTTGATCTAAATCCAAAACAAACTAAATTGATTTCAAGGGATGAAATAATTATACTTCTAGATAATGCTTTGCAAACATATGGATATGATGGCATATGGGAGCAAATCCCAAACTACACCATGGAGCTCCAAGACCTAACCGATCGTAAAATCTAGAATTATTAAAATTTCTTGAGGAGGAGAGAATGGTATTTGAAAATGCAATCATCACAAAAGAGGATGATGAGAAGTATGGATTGAGTGAAATATTTTATAAATATAATCCGCCGTATAAAGAATTTATTAATAAACGAAAATGGACTATTGACAAAAGTAGAAATTGTTGGATGTGGTGTCTTCATAACTTTCCTAGTAATGAGTTTGATCATGCTCTTAGTACAGAGACTATTTGGATTCTATATTATAATAATGAATTACTAGAGTTGATTATGGATTATGAAATTATTAAAAACAGAACTTTAAAACCAGAAAAATTTCATAGAATCTGGAAACTCCTAGATTTAAAACCAAATCATACGCAAAGTCTTAATAAGCAAGATATTTTGCATTTACTAAAAGAAATTTTAGAGGTATATAGAGATCGTGATTTGTTCGGAGAGGAGCCGAATTATACTATGGAGCTACAAGACCTAACCGATCGTAAAATCTAAAATTATTAAAATTTCTTGAGGAGGAGAGAGTGGCGTTTGAAAATGCAACCATCACTAAAGAGGATGATAAAAAGTATGGATTGAGTGAAATTTACTACAAATATAATCCATACTATGAGACTTTTATTAACGAGCTTGATTGGACTATTGATCGAAATGCGGATTGTTGGCTAATGCCAGTATATAGTTTTCCCGATCCAGACTATGATCATGCAAGCCTTGCTAAAGGCATTTGGATTTTATATCATAAAGGTGAAGTTGTTGAGGTCACATTGGATTATATATTCGATGAAGGCAAAAAGCTTCATAGAATTTGGCAACTTTTGGAACTAAATCCAAAAAGCACAAATGCTCTTTTCGAAAAGGATATAGTAGCTTTGCTATTTAAAATTTTGAAAGCTTATGGCTATGCCGGAACATGGCAAAAAGAAAACTACACCATGGAACTCCAAGACCTAACCGATCGCGGCGCAAAATAGGGCTTTAAATTTAACTCCATCTTAGTCCCGTATCAAATCAAATTTTATAGAATTCTAAAATTTCGCGAAATTTTGAAATTCTAAAATTCCAAAATCCTATAATTTCAAAATTTTAAAATTCCCGCCCTAAAATTTCTTGTAAATAAAATTTATCAAAATCATCGACGCAAGCGCCTCTATGAGCGAGGCGATGATCATCGCGAAGTATATCTCTTGCGAGATCGCGGCGGTGGAGTAAAAAAGCGTCGCCGTGGCGATCACTAGCGTCAGAGGCATAGAAAGCGATAGTGCGAAAAGCGCCGCGCCTTTGCGCCCTAGGGTGCTTAAAAACGTAGCGCTCGCAAGCAGCCTGATGCCAAACATCAGCGCCGCTAGGCTTACGGCAAAGCTCATCACTCCGGGCATAAGAAGCGCTTCTAGCTTGATCACGGCTCCGGTGTGTATGAAAAATATCGGCACCAAAAAGCCGAAGCCGAACGACGATAGCTTCTCGATGAGGTCGTCCTTGTGCGAGAAAAAGGTCGGCAGGAAGGTGCCTGCGATGAAGGCGCCGATGACGACCTCAAGCCTCAAAAGCATCACCCCCGCGCAGATGAGGCAAAACAGCGCCATCGCAAATCGCACGTCCTTTTCGTTTTTGTCGTATTTGGGCATGATGACCGTTTTTAGCGCGGGAAACCACCAAAATAAAATTTCAAGTCCTTTAAAAACCGCTAGAGCGGCCGCCGAAAAGCCCAAAAGCGCGCCGATATGAAGCGCCATCTCGACGCCGAAGCCGTTTTTAAGGTAGATGCCGCCCACTGTGAGGACGGCGATGCTGATGAGTTCGCCGATCACGCCCGCGGGCATCGCGAGATTGAGCCACGCCTGATCCTTGCCGTATTCCTTATACAGCGCCGAAAGCAGCCCGACGCTCATCAGAGGCGCTGCGATGATAAGCATCTGCGGCAGTTCAAACACCCAAACCGCAAGCGCGCTTAGGATATAAAGCAGCGCCAAAAAGATTAGGATTAGCCGCAGAATTTTACGCGGCATCGCAAGCAGCGCGCGAAAATCCACCTCGCAGCCCGTCAAAAACATAAGGTAACAAAAGCCGATCTGCGCGGCTAGATCGAAGGTTGCGCTTGGCGGCAAAAGCCCTAAATTTGCGGCTATGATGCCAAGCATGATCTCCATAGGCGAGAGCGGAATTCTAGCTAAGCTAGCCAAAAAGGGCGAAGCAAAGATCAAAAACGATAGCGCGATTAGGACGTAAATTTCATTCATACGCTTTGGCCTCGCACCCTTTTATATTTTTCCCACGCTGTTTTAGAATTTTTTCGTATCTTTCTAGCATTTTCTCTGGTTGCTCAGGGGCTTTTCGTATCATTTCAAGACTTCCTTTCATTCGCTTTATAGTTCTTTGCGCTGCGAACGGAGACGAGATGCACGCAATTTTTGCTCTTGTGCCACGACGTAAGCAAACTCGAAAAGCCGCTTTTTGCGCCCGCAAATCTCGCCCGGATTTAGCACGAGCGCGCCGTTTTTATCCATCGCTGCGGCGAAAAAATGGGTGTGGCCGTAAATTTTGATAGTTGAAATTCTATCCGCGCCTCGCCCGCACAGGCCCCGATTTTTACTTTCGCCGCTTGTATTGGGGCTCAAACTCGCGGTCAAATTTGAGTTTAAGTTTGGTGCGACTAAATTTACGCATGAGTTTGGCGTGGCTAAATTTGCGCTTAAGCTCGGCGCCGTTAAATTTACTGCGCGATTGGCACTTGAGCTTGCTTTAGAATTCATATCTGGGCTCATATCAGCGGCTAAATTTGCGCTTGCATTTGAGTTTAAATTTGCGTTCGAGCCCGAAGCAAGGTCCGCGCCTAAGTCTAAATTTACGTTTGAGTTCGCGCCTGCATTCAAGCTCAAGCTCGCATTTAAACCCGCGGATTGCCCACTTTTTAAATTTACGCTCGCTTTATGCGCGTTTTTGAAATTTTCGTCTGCACGGCGCGCGCCGTTTAAAATTTTATCTGCACTCGCAGCATTAAAATTTGAGTTTAAATTTACCGAGCGACCCGCCGCTTTAGAATTTGCGACTAAAATTCCCCTGCGATCTATCTCGCAGCCTGAGCCTAAATTCAGGTCACCGCTCGCTTCGTCGCTAAAGCTAGAATTTTTGGCTAGGTCCGCGCCGTAATCCTTGCGAAAATTTACCGCGCGATCTGCGCCTGTACCCAAATCCAAATCCGCGCCTAAATTTAGTCCGTCTGCTTCGTTTTGCGCCGCGGGCTCCTCGTCAAAGAGATAAAACGGATGGTGCATTATTTTTAGTCGCAGCCCTGCAAACTCCGTGCAAAAGGGCTCGTCGTATAGGTTGAAGTCGTTTTTTAGCTCAGCAAGCGCTTCGTCGTTGTTCCCTAAAACCGCAAAGTAGGGCTTGCCGCTTTGTCGCAAAAGCCTCAGCGTCTCGCTCTCGACGATGTCGCCTGCGTGCACGAGCAGATCGGCTCCGCGCGCGAGCAGCCATTCTATGGCGCTTGCAGCGACCTTTGTTTCGCGATGAGAGTCCGAGATGACGCCTATTATCAATCGATCTCTTCTTTAAGCTTGCACTGCGGACACTCGGCGAAGTTGCCTTTTTTCAGCTCTTTGCGGAGCATGTATGAGTTACCGCACTGCGGGCATGCGCGCGCGATCGGCGCGTAGTTGCTCACAAAGCCGCATTTAGGGTAGTTCGTGCAGCCGTAGAATTTGCCGCGTCTGGAGAAACGCTCGACGATCTCGCCCGTGCCGCAGCTCGGGCACTTGATGCCCGTGGAGACGAGCGGTTTTTTCTCCTTTGCCGCGCCCTCGATTTTGCGCGAGTATTTGCACTTCGGATAGCCCTCGCAAGCGATAAACTCGCCGTATCTGCCCTTACGCTTGATCAAATTTTTACCGCACTGTGGGCATTTCTCATCTAGCACTTCGGGCGCCGCCTTCTCCTCGCTCGCCCCCTCGGCGCTGGCGTCCGCGTTGCGCGAGTATTTGCACTTCGGATAGTTCGAGCAGGCGATGAACTCGCCAAATCTGCCCTGGCGCCTAAGTAGCTCGCCGCCGCAGTTCGGGCATGCTTCGCCGATCTTTTCGGCTAGCTTTTGGCTTGCGATCGAGGTTTTTCCTTTGGCGATCTCGTCCATAAAAGGGTAGTAGAAATCCGCTAAAATTTGCTGCCAGTCCGCTTTGTTTTCGGCGATGTCGTCGAGCTTCTCCTCCATTTTGGAGGTAAACTCGCTATCGACGATATTTTTAAAATTTTGCTCCAGCATCTCGGTGATCTTAAAGGCGATCTCGCTCGGCACCAGATGCTTTTGCTCAATATTTACGTAGTTGCGCGCCGTAAGCAGCGAGATGGTAGGCGCATAGGTCGAGGGCCTGCCAATGCCGAGGCTTTCGAGCTTTTTGATGAGGCTCGCTTCCGAATAGCGCGCCGGCGGCTCGGTGAAATGCTGCTGCGAGCTTAGACTTTGCAGGCTCATCGCGTCGCCCGCGCTAAGGCTCGGTAAAATTTTATCCTTATCCAGATCGCCGTAAGCCTTGTAAAATCCGTCAAATTCCACCTTGCGCCCGCTGATCTTAAACGCGCCCGCTTCGCCGCGCACGATGATCGTTTGGATCTGCGAGACGCTAGGGCTCATCTGCGAGGCTATGAAGCGGTTATAGATGAGCGCGTAAAGGCGGTATTCGTCGCGAGGCAGGATTTTTTGCGCGAGCTCGGGGGTAAGCTTTAGATCGGTAGGCCTTATCGCTTCGTGCGCTTCCTGCGCGCCTTTGCTTTTGGTAGCGTATAAATTCGCGCTTTTGGGCAGATATTTTTCGCCGAAGCGCTCGCCGATTAGCTCGCGAGCCGCCGCGATCGCTTCTTTGGCGATATTTAGCGAGTCGGTTCGCATATAGGTGATCGCGCCGCCGTTTTTGGTATTGACGCCTTCGTAAAGGCTCTGCGCGAGACTCATCGTCTTGCGCGGATTAAAGCCCAAAGCCGTGCTCGCCGCCTGTTGTAGCGTCGAGGTCATAAACGGCGGGTAGGGGTTCGTTTTGCGCGATTTGCTCTCGATACTATCTACGCTAAATCTGTCTTTTTGCAGCGTCAGGACGATCTCGCTAGCCTGCGCCGCGTTTTTGACCGAGAGTTTTTCCATCTTCTCGCCGCGAAATTCTACGAGCTCGGCCTCCAAGTCCTTCTTAAAAACCGCGTCGATGCTATGGAATTCTACCGGCTTGAAATTTAAAATTTCGCGCTCGCGATCGACGACGATCTTAAGCGCGGCGCTTTGGACGCGACCCGCGCTTAGACCGCGCTGGATCTTTAAATTTAAAAGCGGGCTTAGTTTGTAGCCCACGATGCGATCGAGCAGGCGGCGCGCTTGTTGGGCGTTTACGCTTGCGATATTCAGCTTGCGCGGCGAGCTTAGCGCGTTTGAGATTGCGCTTTTGGTGATCTCATGAAACACGATGCGCGGTAGCTCCTGCGCCTGCTTGCCGATCGAAGCGGCGATATGATAGGCGATCGCCTCGCCCTCGCGGTCCTCATCCGTCGCGAGGTAAATTTGATCCGCCTTTTTAGCGAGCGTCTTTATCTGCTTTACGATCTGATCGTGATCGGCGCTGATTTCGTATTCGGGCTCGAAGCTTTTATCTTTGATTTTAATGCCGAATTTTTTTTGCGGTAGATCGCGGATGTGCCCCTTGGAAGCGACGACGTCGTAGTCATCGCCTAAAAATTTTTTGATCGTTTTGGCTTTTGCCGGGGATTCTACGATGATTAAATTTTTCATTGCTTAATCCTTTAGAATTCTAGGCAGCGTGATGCCCTTTTGGCTTTGGTATTTGCCCTTTTTATCGCAGTAGCTCACCTCACATGGCTCATCTCCTTGCAGAAATAAAACCTGCGCGATGCCTTCGTTCGCGTAAATTTTTGCAGGCAGCGGCGTGGTGTTGGAAATTTCAATCGTGATATGCCCCTCAAAGCCCGGCTCAAAGGGCGTTACGTTTACGATGATGCCGCAGCGCGCGTAGGTGCTTTTACCGAGGCAGATCGCAAGCACGTCGCGAGGCATTTTGAAGTATTCGATAGTGCGAGCTAGAGCGAAGGAATTCGGCGGCACGATGCAGACGTCGCCCTCAAAATCCACGACGTTTTTTGCGTCGAAATTTTTAGGATCGACGACCGTTCCGCCGACGTTTGTAAAAATTTTAAACTCTCTTGCGACCCTGATGTCGTATCCGTAGCTCGAAAGTCCGTAGCTAACGACGCCGCGGCCGATATTTTCCTCGCAAAAGGGCGCTATCATATCGTGCTGCTGCGACATCTGTCTGATCCATTTATCGCTTTTCAGTCCCATAAAATTTCCTTAAAATAATCAAAATTTTTCGCGCATTATAGCAGCAAAACATAATATTTAACAAATTTTGTGCTAGAATGAGCCCCAGTTTAGTTTGTTTTGCAAGGGAGAAATTATGAATCTTTTTAGTAAATTTACGCTGGCGGCGCTTTTTATCGCATCTTCTTTAGCGGCGGCAAAACCCAATATCTATATCTTGGCTACCGGCGGCACGATTGCGGGAAGCGGGCAGAGCGAGCTTAGCGGCGATTATAAGTCGGGGGCGAAGAGCGTGGACGAGCTTTTGGCGGCGGTGCCGCAGATAAACGATATCGCCACGATCAAGGGCGAGCAAATTTCAAATATCGGCTCGCAGGAGATGAATGATGAAATTTGGCTCAAGCTCGCAAACCGTGTGAGCGAGCTGCTTACTAAAAACGACGTCGACGGCGTCGTCATAATGTACGGAACCGATACGATGGAGGAAACGGCATATTTTTTAAGCCTAGTCATAAAATCCAAAAAACCGATTGTTTTCGTGGGCTCAATGAGATCCTCTACATCGATTAGCGCGGACGGCCCCTTGAATATCTATAACGCCGTAAGCGTCGCGGCAGATAAAAACGCTCGCGAAAAGGGCGCTCTTGTAGTGATGAACGACGAGATCCACGCCGCGCGCGAGGTTACGAAAACAAATACGACCAATGTCGCCGCCTTTACTTCGCCGAATTCCGGCAAGATCGGCACCGTGAATTACGGAGTCGTAAATTTCTATATGGCGCCGCTTCGCAAACATACGATAAGCAGCGATTTTAATATCAAAGATATCAAGGCGCTTCCGCGCGTGGATATTATCTACGCGCATCCGCAGGACGTGGGCGATTTCGTAGAGACTGCCGTACAAAAGGGCGCTAAAGGTATCGTGGTTGCCGGCATGGGAAATGGAAATTTATACCCCGATACGGAGGCTGCGCTTGCAAAAGCTAGCGAAGCGGGCGTGATCGTCGTGCGCTCAAGCCGCACGGGCAGCGGTTCAACTAGCGTAGGCTCAGAGGTGGACGATGCTAAGCTCGGCTTTTTAACCGCCGATAATCTAAATCCGCAAAAGGCGCGCGTGCTGCTAATACTAGCTCTTAGCAAGTCTAGCGACAAAGCCAAGATCAAAGAATTCTTCGCTACCCATTAAATTTAAAGGCGCCGCGAGCGCCTTTAAAAATTCGTTTAAAGAAACAATTATAAAAGTTTAGCTAAAATTTCGCAAAATTTTTTAGGAGAAATTTTATGACAAAAGCAGAAATCAAAGAGTTAATGGACTTTTTCGGCGAGAAACAAGGCATTAACGAGCTAAAAATTAAAGATAAAGATTTTGAGATCGAGATAAAAAAATACGGCGCGAACGCTCCTACGGCCGCGCAAGCCCAGGCTGCGATGCCTGCGCCTCAGATGACGATCGTCGCGCCGAGCGTTGCGCATAGCGAAAAGCCCGTAAGCAAAGGCTCTATGGATACGATCGACAGCCCGATGGTAGGTACTTTTTATAAAGCGCCGAGCCCTGGTGCGGCAGAGTTCGTAAGCGTAGGTCAGGTCGTGCATAAGGGCGATACGATAGGTATAATCGAAGCGATGAAGATTATGAACGAGATCGAAGCGGAATTCGACTGTCGCATCAAAAAAGCTCTCGTCGAAGATGGACAGCCCGTCGAGTACGCTATGGCGCTGTTTGAGGTCGAGAAGCTATGAGGGAGCTTAAAAAAATTCTAATCGCAAATCGCGGCGAGATCGCTCTGCGCGCACTTCGCACGATCCAGGAGATGGGCAAGCAAGCTATCGTCGTGCACTCCACCGCCGATCAGGACGCGCTTTACGTGAAATACGCCGACGCGTCGGTCTGTATAGGCGGACCGCGCAGTAGCGATAGTTACTTAAATATCCCCGCGATCATCACAGCCTGCGAGCTAACCGAAGCTGACGCGATATTTCCGGGATACGGCTTTTTGAGCGAAAGTCAAAATTTCGTAGAAATTTGCGCTAAGCACGGCATTAAATTTATCGGCCCGAGCGTCGAGGCAATGACTTTAATGAGCGATAAGAGCAAGGCTAAGCAAGTGATGATGCGCGCGGGCATTCCTGTAGTGCCTGGCAGCGACGGCGCGATCGCAAGCGTCGAAGAGGCACGCAAGCTAGCCGCCGAAATCGGCTATCCGGTCATCATTAAAGCCGCAGCCGGTGGCGGTGGGCGCGGAATGCGCGTGGTCGAGCGCGAAGAGGATATAGAAAAGCTCTTTTGGTCGGCAGAGAGCGAAGCGATGAGCGCGTTCGGCGACGGCACGATGTATATGGAAAAATATATCACAAACCCGCGCCACATCGAGGTTCAGGTCTTAGGCGACGAGCACGGACATGTCGTGCATATCGGCGAGCGCGACTGCTCGATGCAGCGCCGCCATCAAAAGCTAATCGAAGAGAGCCCGGCCGTAATCTTAGATGAGCCGACGCGAAAAAGCCTGCACGAAACGGCGGTTCGCGCCGCTAAAGCGATCGGATACGCAAGTGCGGGAACGTTTGAGTTTTTATACGATAGCAAGGACAAGAAATTCTATTTCATCGAGATGAATACCCGCTTGCAGGTCGAACACACCGTAAGTGAGATGCGAAGCGGGCTCGATCTGATCGAGTGGATGATCCGCATCGCACAGGGCGAGAAGCTGTTGCCTCAAAGCGAGATAAAATTTAGCGGGCATGCGCTTGAGTGCCGCATCACCGCCGAGGACTCCAAAAGCTTTATGCCAAACCCGGGCAAAATCACAAAATACGTTGCTCCGGGCGGCAGAAACGTCCGTATGGATAGCCACGTCTATGAGGGCTACTCGGTGCCGCCTTACTACGACAGCATGATCGGCAAGCTCATTGTCTACGACAAGGATCGCACGCGCGCGATCGCGAAGATGAAGGTCGCGCTAGACGAGCTCATCATCGGCGGCATAAAATCGACGCGCGATTTTCATCTTAGGATGATGAATAACCCCGATTTCGTGGATAATAACTACGACACAAATTACCTAGCCAAGCATTAAATTTAAAATTCCAAGGGATGATACTCTTGGAATTTTAAAATTTATTTGAAATTCTGCATTTAAAATTCCGCTTGAAATTTTACATTTAAAAATCTACTTGAAATTTTGCTTTAAAATCCCGTCGCTCCATGCTTTAAATTTTGCTATTAAATTTACCGCTAAATCTAGTTGGTGAGGCGCGAGATACGTCGTCGTCGCGCGTGCTTTTTTAAGGGTGAGATTGACGGCGGGTTTGGTTTAAATTTTACATTCTGCGGCGGTTGAAATTTAGAATTTATGTCTTGTTGTCGCAAATATTTACTTTTATCTATGTGGCTTAGCGTTGATATATGCTACTACGATATTTTTTCCTTCATACGTGGCGACCGAGTTAAAATTTAGTATTACGCACTCTATCACTTATTTCGGCGATCGGCTGCCGACGTGCGCGAGTAAGCGGCTAAAATTTACCGCGCGCCGCCAACGCCCGTTCGGTGCAAACTTGACCGCGCTCGCCGTTGCGAGAGCGAAGTAGTATCAAGCTGCAAATTTTAAACTATCGCGCCGTACGTGCTTGAGAAATAGCGCTCTGCTTCGCAGGCAAAGTGCGCGAGATTTTTAAATTATAAAATTTCAACCCCCAAATTCCTCGTAAAATTTATTTAGATAATCGGCATAGTAAAAATTTTGATTTCTGGCGTCAAATTTGCCCGCCAGCTCCAAAGCCGTCTTATAGTCGTTCTCATCGCCGAACGCGCTAACTGCGATGAAAAATCGCAAGTCGTTTAGATCGTCGTTGCCATCAAGGATCGCCGCGGAGTGCTTACGGGCTAAATTTAACGCCGTCTCGCGCTCATCCAGCCTAACGGCGATCTCGATTAGCGGGGCGACCTCGTTTATGACGCGAGGATTTGACTCGATCGTCGCCGCGGCCCTTGGCAGCAGGGCTTTTGCCTCTTCTATCTTGCCTGTTTTAATCATGCTAAAAAGTATCGGAGCGTAGGTCGTGTGAGGTACTTCGGCACAGGTTAGCTCGCCTGAGAGTATCGGCGCGGCAAGCTCCAGCGCGGCTTCATGCTCGCCGGCAAAGCACAGATACGCGATCTCATCGCTTGCTTCGCATGCCTCGCAGTCAGCCATATCGTCTTTGGCGAGCTTTTTCCACAGCTCGTAGTTCGCCTTCGCCTCTCTAGCATCGCCCATGTCAATGTTTTGATTCATCAAGGCCTTGTAGTATGAGGCCAGCGAGAGCTCCATGCGCTCGTAGTAAAACAGCATCGCTTCGTTTGCCTCGTCTATGAGCTCCTTTTCTATCATGGAGCTTTGAGCGACGCCCGAGACTATCCATTTAAATTTCCATAGGCAATCCGTAAAGTCGCCGAAATTTGGGTATTCGCTTTCTTTTAAATTTTGCGCGATGTAGCCCGTGAGCCACATTAGCGCCCTCGTTCTTAAAACCGCGCCGAATTTTTCAAATTCCTCGTTTAGCACAAAGTCGCAAATTTGCGCGGCAAAGTCAAAATTTTCCGCCTCGATGGCGCCATTTATCGCATCAAACAGATACTCCTCTTTATCCGCCAGCCTATCAAATTGTCTTAGCCTTTCATAAAGCCCCCCCTAGCGAGCCCTGCTTCATCTGCGCTCCTCGTTAAATTTTGCGATAATTATATCCGTTTAGTCTGAAGTTAAGCAGGCGCGTCGCGATTTTAAAGCCTAAAAGGCAAAATGAAATTTAAGCGCTATTTTAAAATAGCTCTGCTCGCGCCGTTTTAGCGCCCTATTTGCCGCCGCGATAGGCAAATTTCAGCTTTGTTATATAAATTTAATATTAAAATGCCGTATTCATAAATTTTTTTAAGAAAAGGGGATTTATGGACATAAACATGCAGCGCTTTAAAAGCGAGTTCGAACAGATAAGCCGCTTCGGGGCTTTGGCGGGCGGCGGGCTTACGCGGCTTGCATTTTCGCGCGAAGATAAAGCGGCGCGCAACTTCCTCATATCGCTACTTCAAAAAGAAAATTTCAAGATCAAAATTGACGATACGGGCAATATTTTCGCTAAATTTGGAGGCGTTAAAAATCCAGATCTGCCGTCCGTCAGCGCTGGCTCACATATCGATAGCGTGCCGCAGGGCGGCTTTTACGACGGCACGCTACGCGTCATGGCCGCTTTGGAGGCGATCCGCACGGTGCGAGATAGCGGCGAGAAGCTTGCGCGACCGCTGGAGCTCATCGTCTTTGTTTGCGAGGAATCGAGCCGCTTTAAAATGGCGACCGTAGGCAGCAAGATAATTAGCGGCAAGCTATCGCGGCAGCGGCTAGACGAGCTAAAGGATAAAGACGGAATTTCGCTATTTGACGCCATGCAGGAGTTTGGGCTAAATCCCGCAAATTTAAAAAGCTGCGTCCTGCCCAAATCCAGTTTTCATAGCTACATCGAGCTTCATATCGAGCAGGGGCCGGTATTGCAGCGACGCGGTATCCCAGTAGGCATCGTCACGGGTATCGCCGCGCCCGTACGATACGAGCTGCGGATCGAGGGTAGGGCCGATTACAGCGGCGCTACGCCGATGGATATGCGCTGCGACGCCCTAGCTTGCGCTAGCGAGATCGTTTTAAGCGCGGAGAGGATCGCCAAGGAGGGCAAAACCACGGTCGCGACGACGGGATATGCAAATGCGCTACCCGGCGTGCTAAACGTGATTCCGGGCTCCTGCACGCTAGGTCTTGATATACGCGATATAGACGAGGATGCGCTTAGGGCGGCGGACGATAAAATTTGCGCCGCGATAGATGAAATTTGCGCTCGCAGAGGGTGCAGATTTGAACTAAAAAATCTCATCAAGGATCGCCCCGTAAAGCTAAGCGAGGAGATGATAGATCTGCTTGAGAGCTGCGCCGATGAGCTTAAAATTCCAAGCCTAAGGCTTCCTAGCGGCGCGGGACACGACGCGATGAATATGACGGAGCTTGCGGATCGCGTGGGGATGCTTTTCGTGCCGTGCAAGGACGGTATCAGCCACAACGTAAATGAGAACATAAACTGGCACGACGCGTTTGCCGCTACGAAGGTTTTAGCCGCGGCGATGTTAAGCTTAGCTAAAAAATAAAGGAGAGGAAATGGATGCTATCGCACAAAAAGTAGAGGCGCTCAAGGGCGAGATGATCGGGGATCGCAGGTTTTTCCACTCGCATCCCGAGACGGGTTGGTTCACCTTTTTTACGACCGCCGTTATCGCAGATCGTATGCAGCGCTTGGGCTATGAGATAAAGCTCGGTCGCGAGGTGGTAAAGGCTGAAGCCAGACAGGGCGTAGGTAGCAAGGATGCCTGCGAGAAGGCAAAGCAGCGCGCCGAAGGGCTGCTAAACGCGGATCAGATAAAATTTCTTGATGCGATGGAGGACGGGCTAACGGGTCTAGTGGCCGAAATAGACACGGAGCGCGTGGGCAAGACGGTCGCTTTTAGATTTGACATAGACGGCGTGGACGTGACCGAGAGTACGGACGCGGACCACCGCCCTTTTAAGGAGGGCTTTCGCTCCGATATTAGCGGCATTACGCACGCGTGCGGGCACGATGGGCATATCACGATGGGGCTTGCTTTAGCGAAGCTCATCGCGCAGAGCCTAGACGATTTTAGCGGTAAATTTAGATTTATCTTCCAAACCGCCGAGGAGGGTACCAGGGGCGCCGTAGGTATGGAAGCTGCGGGCGTTACCAAGGGCGTGGATTATCTGTTGGGCGGTCATATCGGCTTTCAGGCAACTACGATGAGAGGTATCATCTGCGGTACCAAAAAGCTGCTTGCGACCACTAAATTTGACGTAAGCTTACAAGGTAAGTCCGCTCACGCCGCGGGCGCGCCGCAAAACGGAGCCAACGCTCTGCTCGCCGCAGCCGAAATGGCGCTTGATATGCACGGCATCACGAGGCACGCAGACGGCGTCACGCGTATCAACGTAGGCGTGCTGCGCGCGGGTGAAGGACGCAACGTCATCGCGCCTAACGGCTATCTCGCGTGCGAGACGCGCGGCGAGAGCACGGAGCTGAATGAGTTTATGAAGGCTAAATGCATGGACATAGTGGAGGGCGTTTCTAAAATTTACGGCGTCAGCTACGACGTGAAGGTCACGGGCGGCACCGCAGGCGGCGATAGCGATGAGGATAGCACGCAGCTTTACGAGGATGCGGCGAAGGCATCGCCGTTTATCGATAACGACAAGATCGTAAGGGAGCTAAATTTTGGCGCATGCGAGGATTTCGCGCACTTTATGCGCTCGGTGCAAGATGCGGGCGGTAAGAGCGGATATCTGATGATCGGCACGACGCTTGCGGCAGGGCATCACAACGCCAAATTCGACTTCGACGAGGACTCGCTGCTTGCTGGAGTGGACGTGTATCTGCGCTGCGCGTATAAGCTAAACGGCAAAATTTAAGGAAAGCGGCATGAAAAGAGCACTGCTTCTAAGCGCTTCCAGTTACAAAGACAGCGGCTATCTGAACCACTGCAAGGGGTGGATCAAGGAATTTTTAGGGGGTCTTTGGGAGGATGAAATTTTATTCATTCCGTTTGCGGGCGTTAGGCGCACGAACGAGCAATACGAGCAGAAGGTCGCGGATTGCCTGGAGAGTAATAATATCAGATCGATCCATCGCTTTGCCGATATGAAAGCCGCCGTTAAAAATGCCAAATCGATCTGCATCGGCGGCGGCAATACCTTCGTGTTGCTAAATGAGCTTTATAAATTTGATCTTTTAGGCGTGATCAAAGACGCCGTGGATAGCGGTACGCCGTATTTCGGCTGGTCTGCGGGCGCAAACGTTGCGGGAAAGACGATGATGACTACCAACGACATGCCGATCGTCTTTCCGCCCTCGCCGGTGGCTCTGGGGATCTTTCCGTATCAGATCAATCCGCACTTCATAAGCGGTAAAATTTCAAACCACAACGGCGAGAGTAGGGAGGAGCGGCTGGAGGAGTTTTTGATCGTCAATCAAAACGACAGCGTCTATGCTATGCCCGAGGGCAGCGCGTTTTTGATAAACGGAAACGAGTGCGAAGTGATGGGGTATGCGGACGTGCTAAAATTCGAGTATAAAAAAGAGATCTCGCGCATCGTCGTGGGAAGTAAATTTAAAATTTAAAAGGAGTTATCGTGCAGACGTTTAGGTTACTTTTGGCGCTTGCGGGTATCGTCGCAGTCGTCGCTTTACTGATCATGAAGAAGGATACCAAAACCGTGCTTATCGGCGTGGGTCTGGTGCTGTGCGTGCTTTGTCTAAAGCCGCTGGACGGGCTGGGCGCCTTTACCTCGTATATGACTAAAGCAGGTCTTATTAAGGCGATCTGCGCCAGCATGGGTTTTGCCTTCGTGATGAAATTTACCGAATGCGACCGCGCCCTTGTAAATTTGCTAACCAGACCTCTTGGCAATATCGGATTTTTATTGATCCCCATCGTCGTGGCGCTTACATATTTTATCAATATCGCTATCCCTTCCGCTGCGGGCTGCTCGGCTGCGGTCGGCGCTACGCTGATCCCCGTGATGATGGCTGCGGGCGTTAAACCGGAGATGGCGGGAGCTGCGGTATTTGCGGGAACTTTCGGTAGCGTTTTAAGCCCGGGCTCGGCGCACAACGTATTTGTCGCCGATATGGTAAAGGCGCACAACCCATCCTATACGGTTCAAGACGTCATCGGGGTGCAGTTTTCCAGCGCGATTACCGCTTTGATCGTGGTTTTGATCGTAATGAGTATAACGGCGATAGTTTGCAAAGACTACACCAAGGGGGTGAATTATCTAGCGCAAAGAGAGGACGGCGCAAATTCCGCCGCCGGTTCAAATTTAGACGCGCAGCCTCAAAAGATAAACGTCTTATACGCGCTTATGCCGTTAGTGCCGCTAGTGATCTTGGTAATCGGCGGCACGAGCCTAAATCAGGTCTCTTTTTTAAAATGGACGAAGATGGGCGTCGCCGAGGCGATGCTACTGGGCGCTATCGTCACCATCGTCATTACTATGACCAACCCTCAAAAGATCACGAAAGAATTTTTCAAGGGCATGGGTAGCGCGTATGCCGATATCATGGGCATCATCATCGCAGCGGGCGTCTTCGTCGCGGGTCTTAACGCGTGCGGGGCGATCGATTTCGTAATCGAGTGGCTAAAGGGCGAGCAGGGCTACGTAAAATTCGGCGGTACCTTCGTGCCGTTTTTTATGGGCGTCGTGACGGGCTCGGGAGATGCGGCGGCGATGGCGTTTAACACCGCGGTGACCGTGCATGCGGACCAGCTAGGGTTTGCGCAGGATAAGCTCGGTATGGCGGTTGCGATAAGCGGCGCGCTAGGTAGGAGCGCATCACCGATCGCGGGCGGATGTATAGTCTGCGCGGGACTTGCGATGGTAAGCCCTATTCAGATCGCCAAAAGAACGGCTCTAGGGATGTTTCTCTCCGTCTGCGTCATCGCATTTTTCATTTTGTAAAAGGAGCTTATCATGGATATCGTGCGGAGGTTTTTTAAACTACACTAAGATCAACACCACCACAAATAGAGCCGCGGGCGCTGCGGGCATAATGCCATCAAACCCCAAGGAGCTCGAGCTGGCGGGTTTCATAAAAAACGAGCTAGAAGCCCTGGGCATAAAAAATATAAGCCTTAGCGAAAAGTCGATTTTGATCGCTAAAATTCCCTCAAATTTAGACGCGCCCGCTGCGAGCATAGCGTTTTTTGCCCATCTTGATACCAGCGCCGAGCAGACGAATGATACCAAAGCTCAGATCGTAAGATACGAAGGCGGTGATATCTGCCTGAATAAAGAGCTAGAGATCTATCTTAAAGAGAGCGAAAATGAGGAGCTGCGAGATTATAAAGGAGACGAGATCATCGTAACGGACGGCACCAGCTTGCTAGGTGCCGACGACAAGGCGGCGATCGCAGCGATCGTGAATGCGCTGGAATTTTTCGTCCAAAATCCGCAGATCAAACACGGCGAGATAATCGCTTGCTTCGTGCCAGACGAGGAGCAGGGCTTGCGGGGCGCAAAGGCGCTGGACATAAGCGAGATAGGCGCAGACTTCGGCTACTGCCTTGATTGCTGCGGCATCGGCGAGTTTATCTACGAGAACTGGAACGCGGGCGATTGCGTCGTTACCTTCAAAGGCCAGTCCGCTCATCCGATGAACGCCAAGGGCAAGCTCGTAAATTCCTTGCTTTTGGCGCACAAGTTTATCTCGCTGCTGCCCGCGGGCGAGGCGCCCGAATACACCGATGGCAAGGAGGGCTACTTTTGGGTCAAGGAGTTTAGCGGCAACAGCGCAAAGACCGTCCTAAAGATCGACGTGAGGGAATTTGACGAGAAAAGATACGAGCAGCGCATGGAATTTTTGCAAAAAACTGCGGACGGGCTTCGCGCGATCTGGGGCGATCGGATCGAAATTTCGCTAAACGACCGCTATAAAAACGTCTATAACTTTTTGAAAAACGACGACGCGCCAGCAATTCGCCTTGCGAAGCAGGCTTTTAAAAGCCTAAATATCGAGCCTAAGATCAAGCCTATGCGAGGCGGCTACGACGGCGCCGTCATCTCCGCAAAGGGGCTGCCGTGCCCGAATCTCTTTACCGGCGGGCATAATTTCCACTCGATCTACGAATACCTGCCCGTAGGCTCTTTAAAGGCAGCGAGCGAGGTGGTTAAGCAGATCATAACGCTAGCTGCGGCGCGAGCTTAGCTCGGCCGCTTTCTGTTCCGCGCGCAGATTTGGCTTTAAATTTAATTCGTTCATTCCGCCGCGAAATTTTATTCTGCAGGACGGAATTTTTGGCCCCGTGGCGACGGATGACGCGGGCTACGACTACGACGCGGCTTTTAAGCGCT
>NZ_CALIST010000038.1 GCF_938041645.1 uncultured Campylobacter sp.
GCTCACGCTCGCTTAAAAGAGGAAATTTTAGCCTTAGAGCCTTTAAAAAAAAAGCCGGCTCTTGATCATATTCCGCCGTTGCAGCGTCGACGCTTGGGGCTCGGGGCAAAACTTTGCATCTCGCTTTTAGGCGAAATTTCTCAAAACGCGCCGCAGAGCTTAGCTGAGAAAGGCTCTTTAAATTCCGCGCCGCAAAATTTAGATACGAGCGAAAATCGTACTGCTGCGCAAAACCCGCCGCCGCAGGATTTCACAAATGAAAATTCTTTAAATTCCGCGAGGCAGAATTCCAAAACAAACGAAAGCTCGGGAGCCTGCAATCATGCGATGCAAAGCTCCGCGATGCAGCGTGAAGGAATGCC
The DNA here is from genome assembly GCF_938041645.1 of uncultured Campylobacter sp. Taxonomy (GTDB): domain Bacteria; phylum Campylobacterota; class Campylobacteria; order Campylobacterales; family Campylobacteraceae; genus Campylobacter_B. The sequence goes on from NZ_CALIST010000038.1 coordinate 363, forward strand.
GCTCGTTTTTTGCTCGCGCCTGGGCGAGATCAACCGCTGTTTTAGCCTGCTCGGCTCGATGGACGAAAGCGTCTCGCCTTCGAGCTTTTGCGTCAGCGTACTCAACGCGATCGCGGCGCAAAATGCGATTTTTACGCAAAATCATGCCGAAATTTCGACGATCTCCGCGGCGTGCGCGCTCGAAAATGGCGCAATAATCGCCGCTGCAAGGCTGAAAGAAAGTACGGAAAATTTCGGCTCCGCGCAGGACGCAAATGAAGCAGTCAAAAACGGCGAATGCAAGTCGGATAACGACAAAATCGCCCTGCTTTGCTATTTTGAGGAGACAAATAACGACTATCTGAAGCGCTGCGACTTCGCCTGCGCCCTACTTTTGGTGCTTCAGCGCGGAGATGACGTGCAGATCGAAATTTCGCCGCACGTTGCGGACGCGACGGCGCAGAGCCTAGAGGCGCAAAATCCGAAACCGCGAACCGAGAATGAAATTTTACGAAGCTTTAAAGAGGGCGGCGAGATCCCGCTAGATACCGCGGTGAAATTTTTGGCTAAAATCCTCTCCGGCAAGCGCGAATGGCGCAGCAGCGACGGGGTTTTGGACTATACTTGGCGCGTCAAAGATCCCGCCAAAATCGCAGCTTTTTTGAGGCAAGATCGTGAGCGCTAAAATAGTAAAATTTCATCGCATGAGCGAGCGCGGTGAGACGAGCAAATTCGATCAAAATCCCGGGCTACAAGGAACTGCAAAGGCGCAAACGACGAGTTTTGAATTTAGCCTTTACACCAAGCTCAGATATGGTGAAAATTTTAAATTTAGCCGCGCTATCAAACATAGGCTCAGCCAAACGGCGCATCTTAAAAGTACGCCGAAAGGGCGCGTGCCATGCGCCCCCAAATCGCGTTGCAATGAGGCACGCTGCGAAAATACGCCGCCGAGGCATACGCAACGAACTAAAAAAAATCCGCCTAAACGGTGCGAGCTGCGAGCCATAAAAATTTTACCGCGGCGGCGCCTGGAAAACACCGCGCAATTCCGCTATAAAAATAGATGCGGCGAGCCGAAACGGTACGCGCAGCAGGCTGTAAATTTCATAAATTTAGCGGAACAAAGCTTGCGCTACGAGTTTAAATTTAGCCGCGCGATAAGCCGAGTAGCCGCTCAAGCAAGATGCGCACGGCGAGGCGTTGCGATAAATTTTAAATTTAACGCCGCCGCGAGCTATAAATTTAATCAGAGGGCGCGTCATACGGCGGCGTCAAAGCAGCGCATATGGCGCTTCGCAGAAATTTCCTCGCGACGGCGCGCGTGGCAAACCGCAGAAATTCTACCGCAACGATACGCGCGGCAAAAGATAGAAGCTCCATCGCAGCAATACGCACGACGAAGCATGCGACAAGCTGCGGAAATTTCACCGAGGCAACACATACGGCAAACGGCAAGAATTCCACAAAATCGCAGTTTGCCGTGCGCCGCAAAAATTCTATTGCTTCGACACATGCACGGCGCCGAGATCGCCTCCGCTCAGACCATGAAAGCTCTATTACTTCGGCGCATACCGCGAGGAGAAATATCGCGCGCAGAGAACTGCAAAAATTTCAATGCGATGCGGCAGGCGGCAAGCCGTAGAAATTTTATCGAGATCGCGCGCATGACGAGCCATCAAATCCCCGCCGAGAACCACAAAACCCTCGCCGATAGCCGTGAAATTTCCAACGAGAGCCGCGAAACCACCGCCGAAAGAGGCGCCGCGCGATGAAGCAGTTAAATCCGCTAAGGCGCAAAATCAAGCAGATCGGCATCGCGTTATCCTTCGCTAGCTTCGGCGCGCTGTGTACGATGGGAAACCTACTCTTCCTCCCCGTAGCGCTGCTGCGGCTAAACCGCATAGAGGTCGTGCGAAATTTCGTGCGCGATTTTATAATGATCTCGTGGCGCATATTTTTGCTGCTCGCGCGACTTTACGGCAGTATCGGCGTGAACTGGCGCTGCAAACTCCCGCCTAGCGGCACCCTCATCATCGCAAACCACCCCAGCCTGCTTGACGTGGTGATCTTTTTAGCTCACGTGCGGCGCGCAAACTGCGTAGTCAAGGAAAGCCTATGCAAAAACCCCTTCCTCTCCGCCGCCATCGCAGCCGCGGGCTACATCCCAAACACCGGCTCGGAAGCGATGATAGATGCGTGCCGAAGCGCCCTTGAGCGAGGAGAAAGCCTAATCATCTTCCCCGAGGGCACGCGCACCGCAGATCGCATCGCCATGCACAAAGCGGCGTTTTATATCGCGATAAATTTCGCAAAAAATATGAATTGCGTCGCGATAAAAATGGATCCTAAAAGCCTAAAAAAAGGACAAGTATGGTACGATACGCCCGAGGTTCGGATGAAATACGACCTCTACGAGCTGTGCGCGCTGGATCTAACGGGCTTTGAGCCGGATCGCCCAAACCCGATCCGAGTGCGCAAACTATATGAAAAAATATCAAATCTATATGAAAAGGAGAATCTGTGAACGAAGAAATTTTGGAGCTTAAGGAGCTGATCATTTCGGGGCTAAACCTCGAAGATGTAGCGCCCGGCGACATAAATGACGATGAGGCGCTTTTTGGCGACGGGCTCGGGCTCGATTCGGTCGATGCGCTGGAGCTCGGGCTTTTGGTGCAGAAAAAATACGGCATCGTGCTTAACTCAAAAACCCAAAATTTAAAGCAAATTTTCTCATCCGTTGCGTCTTTGGCGCAATACATCGCCGAAAATAGGAGTAAAAATGAGTAAAGATGAAATTTTTGAAATTTTAAAAAAGGCGCTCGTGGAGCTTTTCGAGATCGACGAGAGCAAGGTCGTGCCTGAGGCTAAAATTTACGAGGATCTGCAGATCGACAGCATCGACGCGATCGATCTGGTCGATTATGTCAAGAAAAACACAGGCTACAAGCTGATGCCCGATGATTTTAAAAACATACAAACCCTTGGCGACATCGTGGATGCCGTAGCCGCAAAGCTCGATCAAGGCGCGAGCGGGGAAACTACGGGCGGCGAGAGTTAAATTTCGCCGTACGGCGCGGCAAGATCGCGTGCGTTGCGGCTTGGTAGTTTACTTTACGGCGGCACAAAGACGGCGAGCGAGCGGATAAACATACGGCGTCGTTTATTTGACGGCGCGCGGCGAATGTTTTAATTGAAAGAGCGCGGAGCAAGCGGCTTTACGGGCTTAGCGCTTAGGCGGCACGGCACAAAGC
>NZ_CALIST010000039.1 GCF_938041645.1 uncultured Campylobacter sp.
GCCGTAGCTAAAAACTACGGCTGCAAGGTCGCGATAGACGATTTTGGCAGCGGATACTCCAACTACTATAGAATTTTAACGCTCGATGTGGATTACATAAAGATCGACGGAGCGCTCATCAAAAATATCGCAAACGACAAAAACTCGCGCGCTATCGTCGAAACTATCGCTAACTTCGCGCGCAAGCAGGGCTACGAGCTCATCGCCGAATACGTAGAAAACCACGAAATTTCAATCATCTTAGAAGAGATGGGGATTAAATATATGCAAGGCTACTTCTACAGCAAGCCGATGGAGCCTTCGAGGATAAAATTCTAATCTCATCTCGCCGCGACTTTATAGCCCGCCTCTTTAAATTTATAGCCCAAAGATCGCCTTCGTAAGGCGAGAAATTCTGTTTTAGCAAGCTGCTGCTTTAATACAGAATTTATCTTGACAAATACTACGCGGTTTTATCGCGAACTTATGGCGCGCCTTATAGCTAGGATTGGCTTGGCAAATGAAGTGAGAGCTAAATTTAAAATTTGATAGCAGATTTATGGATGAAATTTTGCGAAGTTCAAAATTTTAAAATTCCAAGCCGTAGAATTTTAAAATTTGAAATGCGCGAGCTGCAAATTTAAGGCTAAATTTTAAAATTCCGTAGCGATAAAATTTTAAATTCCGCGCCTTAAACCCGCCTGCAAATTTTAAAATTTTATGGCGCGAATTTCGATCCATTCGTTTTATAACATTTCGCGCGAGCTTTACAAAATAAAAATTTTAACGAGCTTTGCTCTAATTAGCGATAGAGCTTTCAAATGCAGGCAGAATTTTTAAGTGCAAACTTCCCGCTTCAGCGCAAGAAAGGGCTTAGTTTTAGATTTTAGCGCCTTAGCTCGAGCAAATTCGCTCTAAGCCTTCATACTCCCCGTATCTTTAAATCTTTGATGCCACGACAGCGCCTCGCTTAAGATGTGTGGAGTATGCCCCGCACAGGGCTGCGCACATGCCCGCTCGAAATAATCTCTCAGCGCGTCTTGGTAAGTGGGATGCGCGATGCTTATCATCGCGCGAGCACGCTCACGAGGGCATTTGCCGCGCAGATCGGCGATGCCGTATTCGGTGATGATAACCTGAGTATCGTGCTCGGTATGATCAACGTGACTCACGAACGGCACGATAGCGCTGATCGCGCCGCCTTTAGCTAGCGACGGGCTAAGAAATAGCGACAAATATCCGTTGCGAGCGAAGTCACCGCTACCGCCGATGCCATTTTTCATCTGCGAGCCCATGACGTTAGTGGAGTTTACATTGCCGTAGATGTCTGCCTCTAGCATGCCATTCATCGATACGACGCCAAGCCTTCTGATGAGTGCTGGCGAGTTGGAGACATCTTGTGAACGTAGTATGATGTGCTTGCGGTAGAAATCGATGTTTTTTTGAAATTCCTCGACACCTGCGGGGCTAAGCGATAGCGCTGTGGCACTTGCAGTACCTACGACGCCTCTTTTGATGAGATCTAGCATGCCGTCTTGGATCACCTCGGAGTAGCATTGCAGCCCTTGGTAGCCAGCATTTTGTAGCGAGCTAAGCACGGCGTTAGCGACGTTGCCGATGCCCGATTGTAGCGGCAGTAGCTTCTTTGCGGGAAGTCTGCCGCAAGCCTCCTCGTTTTTTAAGAATTTTACGACGTTGCGCCCGATCGCACTTGAAATTTCATCCACGGCGGTAAAATTATTGACGCGATCATGCGTCCTAGCCTCTATGACAGCGACTACTTTGGCAGGATCTACATGCATATAGGGGCTACCTACGCGATCGCCTACGTGCTTGATCGGCAGATCCGCAGCGTGCGGAGGTAGGCGCAGATCTGTAACGTCGTGAATGCCCTCCAGCTCAAGCGGCTGGTAGTAATTTACTTCTAAAATAACGCGATCGGCGATATCGAGCCAGGCTTGGTTGTTGCCTAGCGATGTAGACGGCACGAGCTCGCCGCTTTCTTTAATCGCCACTACTTCGATCACAGCAAAGTTTAGATGCGGAAAAAAGCCAGCTTTAAGCTGCGCGGCAAGGCTTGATAGATGCACGTCTGTGTATCGCACGGCGCCACTATTTATCGCACGGCGCATATCGGCATCCGTAAAAAACGGCGCACGAAAGCTCACGGCACCTGCTTTTGCCAAAACTCCGTCTAAAAGCGGATCGGTCGATGCGCCTGTAAAAATTTCGATTTGGTAGGGCTCACCTTTTTCGTGCAGCGCTGTCGCTCGTTGCGCCAGAGCCTGCGGCAGCGCTAGTGCGCAGCCCGCCCCAACAAAGCCGCTAAAGCCCACCGATGCGCCATTTGGGATCAGTTCGCAGGCTTCCTCGGCGCTCATAATTTTTGATTTTAGATATTCGTTTTGCACGCGTGAGTTCATTTTCCGTCCTAGCCGTGATTTGGGCGAAATTATAATATTTTTGCGCTAAATTTCAAAATCTAAATTTCGTGCACGAGCTAGGCTATAGAGCAAAATATGGGGCGTGGTCGATTGGGATACGCCACAAACGCTTCCGATCAGGCTTTTTTTACTTCGGCGGTTTGCAATACCCGCTTGCGCGAGTGCTCGGTAAATAGGGTTTTAAGTGTGATTAGAGCTTAGTCTGATGGTCTCGCTACGATACCATTAAACGCTTATCGCGCGCCGAATTTTGCGGAATTTAGGCGCAAAATTTACGCATAATTTGTGAGCTGTGATATTTGAATTTAAGCACCCCTTACAATTTAATCGCTCGCCACACTTAAATTTAAATCTCCGCTTCGCAATTTTAAAATGGGTGTTTTGAAATTTATCGCTCGTGGCGTTTAAATTCCGCGTCTAGCGAGCCTTGAACTCATATTTGAAATTACATCGCTTGCGGTGCACGCATTTGCCCGCCGCACCTATATTTTAATCCGCATTAATTGAAATCCCTCTGCCTGAAATTCTTGCCTCTTCGCACAATATGGCAGTTTAAAATTTCAAATTTCGCGCTTTTTTTGGGAGGGCGGTTCGACGTAGATACGCAAAATTTTGATATTTTACGCTTGCAAAATTCTAAAAATTATATCATCGCCGCGGCTAAATTGCAGATTTGTTTAAATTCTGGTTCTTAAAATTGTAGCTCCAGCCGTTACACGAGATTTTTAATTCAAAGAGCCTTGTTGCACAAATTCTAATTTCTGCTGAGTCTAAAATCGACGCCGCTTACGACGCAAATTTAAACGCGTTTTAGAATTTAAAATTTAGTCCGCCTTGTTACCATTTTCGGTCGAGCTTTATAAAATTTCGGCAAATTTTATACTTGCAAAATTTTAAAATTCTATCGCCGCAAAATAGGGCAAAATTTCATCTCTGCGGCTTGCCGTCGCCGAATTTCGCGACTATCTCCTCACTGCAGCTCTCTTTGGGCGCCCAGCCATCGCGCTTCATCCGCGCCAGATTGTCGCACGCCTCCTGCGAGCCACCCTCGCAAAGCTCGTCGTATATCACGAGGCTGCGGCACTGCCCGCTCGCGAAGCTCTCCAGCGCCGCGGCATTGCCTAGGCAGGCTCGCTCGCGCAGATCGCTCATCGCGCGCCCGCCCGCGCCGTCCGTTTTGCCTCCCTGCTTCCGCTCAGCGAGGGTTGCGAGCTCGCACGCGCCTGCGAAAAAGCCCTGCGCTTTGAGGCGGTTTCGCACGACGCCGCGACCGCCCAGCTCGTATCTCATCGCCGCTTCGTAGCATGCGGCGGCGTCCTTTTTGCTGCATTTTGCTAAAAGCGCGCTAGTTTTTGCGCCGCTAAATTTAAACTCTTTGGCTTCGCCGTCCGTGTTTGCCAAACTAAGCGCCAGCGCCGCCGCCAGCGCAAGCTTTAAAGCTTTCACCTTTGCTCCTTTTCCGTTTATCCGCTCGCACGCTTTGATTTACCGCTTCATCTCGCACTGCACTCGCACAGCCCGCTAAAATTTCAAAGGCTCACGCGCTCTATCTGAGATCGAAGCTTGGAATTTTGCCGCTTCTGCCGCGCTAATTTTTCGGTAGTAGATCGAGCACCGAGCAGGCGCGTTTGTTGTGCATTTTGCACGCCCTATCTAGTGCCTGCCCCGAGAGCTCAAAGCTCTGAGGGGTGCCGATTCCTTGGAGATATTTGACCGACAGCTCGTAGCACGCCTCGCTGCTGCCGGCATCGCACTGCTCGCGAAAAAGCTCAAACGACGCCACTACGTCCTTCTCTACGCCCAAGCCGCGCCCTAGCGCATCTGCGTAGAAAAAGCATGACAGCTGATCTTTTCGTTCGCAGCCGCTTTTAAGACCACGCGTGACGCGCTCGCAGGAGCCTTCGTCGCTTTTTACGATGCAGCTTTGCAGATCCGCCCGTGAAATTCCGCCCGTTTGGATGACCGCATCGGCGCTGCTTTGCGAGCCGGCGCTTGCTTCGCCGCTCTTTATAAGGCGCGCGCTTTGCGCGGCGGTCTCGCCGATACTCGTTGTTTTGTCCGTTTTGCCCGCCGCAGAAGCTTTATCCGCTGGCGCGCTCTCGTCGCAGTTTGCCGCAATGGCGCAAAATAGCGCCAAAAATAGAAATTTTTTCATACCCGCCTCCGTTAAATTTAGTGCCATTTTAATTAAAAATGCTGAATTTAAGGAAAACTACTTATTTTTTATTCGGTCAAATTCTGACCGCGGCCGCGAGTATAATTTGGCTAAATTTTTGCCAAGGAGTAAAAAATGGCTTCAAGTTCAATCGACAGCAGGGTCTTTGGGGTGCTTTTTGCAAGCGAGGAGATGAAGAAAATTTTCAGTGATGAAAATCGCGTACAAAAGTGGCTTGATACCGAGGCTGCGCTTGCTAGGGCACAAGCAAAGCTCGGTATAATTGAACCGCGCAGAGCGGAGCAGATCACGAAATTTGCCCATGCGGAGCTTTTAAATTTGGATGCGATCGGTGAGAATTACAAAAGCTCGATAACCATCGTGCCGCTTCTGAAGGAGTTTAAAAAGGTCTTTGACGACGATAGCGGCGAGTTCGTGCATTGGGGCGCTACGAGCCAGGATATAATGGATAACGGCATGATTTTGCAGATCCGCGAGGCGCATGCGCTACTTACGAGGCTGCTAGATAAAACATATTGCGAGTGCCTAAAAATCGCAGAAAAATATAAAAATACCGTAATGGCGGGCCGCACGCACGTGATCCACGCGCTGCCGATCACGTTTGGTTTCAAAGTCGCTATGTGGGCGTAGGAGATCAAGCGTAGCTTGCAGCGCTTGGAGGAGATTAAACCGCGATTGTTCGTGGGGCAACTTAGCGGCGCCGTAGGTACGCTAGCAAGCCAGGAAGGCAAGGGTTTTGAGATGCAAAAGCTGATGTTTGAAGATCTTGACTTAAACGTACCCGTCATCTCGTGGCATCCAAGCCGCGATCATATCGTGGAATTCGTAGCTTTGCAGGCGCTCATCGCAGGTACGATCGGACGTATCGCGCATGAAAGTTTAAGTCTTCAGCGAACCGAAATTTGCGAGGTCGAAGAGCCGTTTTTTATGGGTAAAGTGGGTAGCTCTACGATGCCGCATAAGCGTAACCCGCAGGTTTGCGAGAGCGTCATTGCGCTTACTAAGATTGTGCGTGCTCAAGCGCCTCTTGCGGTCGAGGCGATGGAGTGCGAAAATGAGCGAGATTGGGGTTGTGAAGCCGTCGAATGGGACTGCATACCGCATGCTAGCGTATGCCTAGCCGCGGCGCTTGAGAAGCAAAACGATATTTTGGAAAATTTGATCGTCTATCCGCAGCATATGCGCCGCAACCTAGACGCGCTAAAGGGTGCTATGTTAAGCGAAGCTGTGATGCTGCACCTCGGCGAAAAGCTCGGTAGGATGAGCGCTCACGAGATCGTCTATGAGGTCTGCATGAAGGCTTTCACCGACGGTAAGCCGGTTATCGACGATCTGCTCGAGCGTGAAGAGGTCGCCAAATACTTTAGTCGCGCCGATTTGGAAAAGATCATGAATCCGGAACTTTATACGGGCGAAAGCGCGGCGTTTGTGGATAGGGTTTTGGCGGATAGCAAGAGGTAGGCGGGGCTTTTGCTTTGCTTCATTGCAAAAGGCGGGTCGTCGCGGCGCGCAAAAAGCGCGCCCACTCTGCTCGCTAATTTTGCGTAGCGGAAACGGCTCGCGATCGCGGCGTAAAATCGGCTTTAAATTCGTACGGCTTTACACGGCACGGCTACTGCAGTTGCAGGTAAAATTCATAAAATTTTACCGAAGCTCGCGCAGCGCGTGAAATTTAAAGCGACTTTAAATCGCGGTGGAATTTTACGCCGCACGCCGCGAAATAGAGAATTTAAAATTCTCCAAATTTGCTGCGCGCCGCAGGTAGCAAGCTGCACGGCGGAGAATTTAAAATTTCGTCTAGTTTGCCGTTAGCTTGAAGCGATTAAATTTAAAGCCTCGTCGCCGTTTAGGCTAAATTTACGGCGGGACAAATGAGGCAAAATAAAATCAGGGGGTCATTATGAATCCGAAATTTATAAAATTCTTAGCGCTTATCGCAGTCGGCGCGGCGATCTGGTTTTGCCCGCACCAGCAAGCGGTAAGTCTGCAGGCCTGGCATCTATTTGCCATCGTGGTGGCGACGATTTTAGGGCTCATACTTCAGCCTATTCCGATCGGCGCGATTGCCTTCATCGGCGTTACGATTGCGGTTTTAAGCAAAGTTTTAAAACCTGCCGATGCCCTGGGCGGCTTCGGCAATACGACGATCTGGCTTATCTTTTGCGCTTTTATTCTAGCGAGAGGTTTTATAAAGACGGGGCTTGGGCGTAGGATCGCGTATAAAATCATCTCCCTAATTGGAGATAGTGCTCTTAAGATCGGCTATTCTATCGTGATTAGCGAGTTTATCATTTCGCCCGCGATGCCATCTGCGGGAGCGAGAGCGGGCGGCGTACTCTTTCCAATCGTAAAAGGGCTAAGCAGCGCGCTGGGTTCTGAGCCGGGCGATTCCAGGCGCAGAGCGGGTGCGTATTTGATGCAGACGCTTTGGCAAAGCAACGGCATCACGAACGCAATGTTTCTAACCTCGATGGCGGGTAATCCTTTCATCGCAAAGCTCGCCGCCGATACGCTAGGTATTCAAATTTCATGGTCTTTGTGGGCGATGGGCGCTATCGTGCCGGGGCTTGTATCGCTTGCTTTGATGCCGAGCTTGCTTTATAAAATTTATGCGCCCGAGCTTAAAAAATATCCGCAGGCAAAGCAGATCGCAAGTCAAGAGTTAGCCGCTATGGGCGCGATGAGCTACGGCGAAAAAGTGGTCGTAGGCGTGTTCGTTTGCGCGCTCGCACTTTGGGCTACGGGCGGGCTAACGAGCATCGGCGCTACGACGGTGGGGATGCTTGCCGTTTGCGCGCTGGTGCTAAGCGATGTGTTGTCGTGGCAGGATGTGCTCGGTGAAAAAGGTGGCTTGGGATACGCTCATCTGGATGGGCTCGCTTATCACGCTTGCGGGCGGTCTTAGTAAGCTAGGTCTCGTTAAGTGGTTTGCAGACTTCGTGGCTGCTGGCGTCAGCGGAATTCCGTGGATCGCCGCACTTGGAATTTTGCTTTTGGTGTATGTTTATTCACACTATCTTTTTGCTAGTCTCACGGCACACATCGCCGCTATGTATGCGACCTTTGCTGCGGTTGCTGTAGCTGCGGGAGCGCCTGCGTATCTGGTCGCTTTAGTGTTTGCGTATGCGTCGAATTTAATGATGCCGGTTACTCACTACGGCGGCGCACCTGCTCCGATAATTTTTGGCGCAGGATACGTCACGCAAAACGAATGGTGGCGGCTGGGATTTATAATGACTACGCTAAATTTAGTGATATGGACTTTTATCGGCGGGGCTTGGTGGAAAGTGCTTGGGCTATGGTAGAATTTCATCGGTGCGACAGTCTTTAAATTTGCCATGCTAAATTTAACCTGAGCACAGGAGCGTAGATGGGTAACAAAAAAATATTCGAGTTTTTAAATTTGCTTAGCGTACTCGTGCGTACCGCGAGATAAATCTTAAATCTTACGCCGCGACCACGGGCCTTAGCGAGCGTACGCTGAGACGGTATTTTGCCGATCTACGCGAGTTTTTCGGTACCGAAAATTTTATTCTTACCGAACGCGGTAACGTAGGCATCACCGATAAAAATTTACTCAGCTCACTAACGCTTCCAAGTGAAAAGGGAAAGCTCGAGTTTCAAAAGCTCGCCGATCTGCTTCATGTTATCAATCCGGGCTTTACCGAGGTTTTGCCGCCTGCGTATAAACGTGTGGACGAAAAGCTCGCCAAGGAGCTTGCTGATATATTTTTGATCAAAGGGAGTCCGCACGAAAGGCCGCCTAAGATCGGGGTTTTGATCAAGCTCCGCAAGGCGATCGGCTTTAAAAAATATTGCGATATCACGTATGAAGATGAAACGATAAAAAGCGCCAAAGCGTTAAAAATAATCTACTCTAAAGGAAACTGGCAGCTTGCGATTATCGATGCGCAAAACCCCGTAAATAACGGCTTTCGCATCATTCGGATTAAATTTATAAAAGAGGTCGTGCTGCACGCAAATACCTTCAACCTCAGCGAGCATACGCGGAAATTCCTGCTGAATATGGAGAGCTTTTACGACGGATATGACGTCGAGCCTTATGTGTGCGAAGTCGCCGTAGCACCCAAAATTTTAAAATTTTTCGAGGCAAAGAAGTTTTTTCGCTCGCAAAAGATCGAAGGTAAATTTAAAAACGGCTGGAGCCGCCTAAGCTACGAGATCAGCAGTGACGATATGATTTTGATGCTCGCGCAAAGATTTTTTCCGCATTTCGTGATTCTCTCTCCGCGCACCGCCCGCAAAAAATTCGACGCTCAAATCCGCGAATATCTGCAAAATGAGAAGCTTGAATTTGATTAAATTTATAAAAAGCTCGGGCTATTAACGCGGCTCATTATGAGATGCGGGCACTTTTAAAATTACAGGCTTTTTAGCGCCGCAAGTACGTTTTGCGCATCCTGCTCGGGCTCTGCGATACGGCTAAAGCGCTTTACTTCCTTACCGCCTCGAAAAATCAGAGTTTGGCGGTGGTAAAATTTCTTCCTGTCGCCGGTAGTGAAGGTTTCGAGCTGTAGTGGCGCTTCAAGCTCGAATTTTTCGTCGTTTATGAACTCAAACGTAGCGCCCGTAGCGCGCTTAAACTCGCTCGTGCCCGCCTCGCCCATGCTGCCTACGGCGATAAGCTCGAAGCCGAGGGCTTTTATCTGCGCAAACGCGCTCTCGTAGGCCTTGCACTGAAGCGTGCAGCCAGTAAGCCCCGCCGCGCCGCGCAACTCTGCGGGCAAAAATTTGCCGCTGCCACCCATTTTCGGATAGGTAAAAACCACGCAATTTTTCGGTAAATTTATCATCTCTCGCCTTTTGATCGAAATAGGTCGCAAAAATAGCATAAAAAATCTTAAACCCGCTTAACGGATGAAATTTTAATAAAATTTAGCGTAAAATAAAGGGCAAAATTTCGGCAAATCAAATTCGGAGTTAAATTTTGGATATGGATAGGGTGATAGAGGAGCTGGCAAAAAAGCAGCAACAGTGCAAGATAAAATTTCTAAAACCGCTGATTTTATTGCTATGCATCGCGGTTTTTTCCGTCGGCTGGTTTATCCACGGCTTGATCCAAAACGAATACTCCTCCGCCGTGCTGATGTCCGCGATGATCCCGATAATTGCGGTAAGCTGCGTATGGGGGATTTATGATGATTCCATCGCTAAGTGGGAGTACAACGCCTTTTACAAAGACGCCTTCATCCGCGCTATTATTTCAAATATCGATCCTGCCTTTAGATACGAGCCGCAAAGCGGCATAGACGAAGAAGAGATCCGCAAAACGGGCATCTATCCGAATAATGAATTCGTAGCCGAGGATCAGATAGACGGCGTTTATAAAGGGGTGAAATTTAGCCTAAGCGAGGCGATAAAAATCTATGAAACGCGAGAATCTATGAGGCTTGTAGAGTTATCTCAAAGGTCCAAGAGCGATCTTTCCGCGGCTTTTTTGCTATCGGCGATCGCGCTTTGGAACGCTTGGAGGCTCGGCGAATATGTGCAAGCCTTTAGCGGCTCGGTTTTGGTGTGCGAGTTTTATAAGAAATTTAAGGGGCAAACTATCATCGCGGACCGCTCGCCCGGCACCAAATTTTTAGGCGATCAGGAGCTGATGGACGACGTGATTTTCGGAGAGGAATTTCGCGTGTTCGCAAGCGATAAGATCGAGGCGCGGTATCTTTTGACGCCTAGCTTTATGGAGCGTCTCGGGGCTTTGAAGCTTAAGCTTGCGCCCAAGATCGCTCTTAGCGCGGCGTTTATGGACGGAAAATTTTATCTATTTTTAAACGGCGCGAAAAACCGCTTCGAAGCCGCGCTGTTTTCGCCGCGCACTACGTCAAAAGACGCCGAGCGGATAAAGGCCGAGGTTTTGCAGCTTCTTGGTATCATTGACGAGCTGCGTTTGAATGAAGGATTTTTTGGCGGCGCAAGCGAGAGCGGCGAGCCCACAAAGAGCCCGCCCCTAGGCAGCGAGGAGCTACAGAGATTGCGCGATAAAGGCTTAAGCTCGCGTGATCGCTGATTTGAATTTTAAAATGTCATCTCGCGGCTTAAAATTTAACACTTTTTGAAATTTAGCGTCTCTTGAAATTTAACGCGGCGCAAGCGGGTAAATTTTACGGCTTGCGGCGGTAGCTTGAAATTTTAAAATTTAGCCCGCGCGCCGTAAAGCTCGCTATGAAATTTTACTCGTTGTTTCCCGCGATCGTTTCGATTAGTTTGCGTTTGTTGCGGCGGTTGTAAAGCACCGACGAAAGGAGCGATAGCGCGATGAATAATATCCCCACGGTGCCCGTTATGATCTCGCTTACTTCAAATTTCAGCTTGGCAAACATTATAAACGCCAAACATGCGATAGCATAGTGCGCGCCGTGCTCCAGATAGGCAAAGTGCGACAGCGTGCCGCGGGCGATGAGATACAGCGTGATAGAGCGCACGAACATTGCGCCGGCGCCGAGGCCTAGCATGATGATGAAGATATTATCGCTTAGCGCAAACGCGCCGATCACGCCGTCGAAGCTAAAGCTCGCGTCTAGGGTTTCTAAATATAAAAAGCCCGCGAGACCGTTTTTTACGCCGTCCGTGCCGAAAAGGCGGTCGAAGCAGGAGATGAGCAGATAGAGCAGGATCGCGCCGAAATACGCCGCGCCGAGCGTAGCCGAGCCCGTTTTAGCAAGCAGCACGAGCCCTGCGGCTAGAGCGATCAGCGTGGGCGCGTTTGGAATGCGCTTTAAAAATCGCACGAGCCCGTTATTTTCGATTATGCCTAGCCAGTGTAGCTCGCGCTGCGTATCGAAGAAAAAATCGCAAAAGACCATCAGCAAAAACGCGCCGCCGAAGACGTAAATTTGCGCCTCGTTCTCGCTTAAAATTTCATGGTAGCGATGCGGCTGCTTAAGTGCAAGCACGAGGGTTTCGCAAATACCAAGATGCGCGCTTGCGGCAACGATTAGTACGGGGAATAAAAACCTCATGCCAAAAACCGCGATCGGAATGCCCCAGAGGATAAATCTGCTCTGCCACACCGGCGCCATATCTTTTAGCACTTTGGCATTGACTACGGCGTTATCGAAGCTGAGGCTGATTTCCAGCGCGCACAAAAGCGCACAGATATAAGCGGCACCAGCACCGCCGATATAAAATGCGATAGCAAGCGCAATTAGGCTTACTACAAAAGAGGAGTAAAAATATTTCATCGCTGTCCTAGCCGATTTTTTGCGCGATTTTAGCAAAATTTAGCCCTAAATTCTATATAATTGCAAAAATTCCAAAAAAGGCAAAAAATGCTTACCAATCCCGTATTTATCAGTATCTGTGTGATGTGCGCGCTGTGCTTGCTGAGGTGCAACGTAATGCTGGCGATCCTAATCGGCACGATATGCGCCGTGCTCTCAAGCAATATCCCGCTGGGAGATGCCATAAATTTATTCATAAACGGCAACCCCGAAAACGCCGGCAGTCTCGGCATGGGCGGAAATTTAGAAACCGCGCTCTCATATCTGTTGCTAGGCGTCATCGCAAGCGCGATCTCAAAGACCAACTTAACGGCGATCTTGGTGCGCGCGGTAGCAAATTTAATCAGCGACAAAAAATACGTCTTTATATTTTCAATCGCCTTTTTTGCGTGCTTTTCACAAAATTTAATCCCCGTGCATATCGCTTTTATCCCGATTTTGATCCCGCCGCTAGTCAAGATCATGAACTCGCTAAAGATCGACCGCCGCGCCGTAGCGTGCGCGCTGACGTTCGGCTTGCAGACGCCGTATATGGCGCTGCCGCTGGGATTTGGACTTATCTTTATGGGGCTAATCGAAAAAAATATGAACGCAAACGGCATCGCAGTAAGCCTAAGCGACATATCAAGCGTAATGTGGCTAAGCGCCGTGCCGATGCTCGTGGGCCTCATCCTGGCCGTGGTCTACTACCGCAAGCCGAGGGAGTATGCCGAAACCAAACAGAGCCTGGACGCACATTTTAGCGAGCTTAAGATGGGTATGCGCGAATGGGGCGCGCTAGCGGGTATCGCGGTGTGCTTCGCCGTGCAAATTTGGATCAAATCCCTTCCGTTTGCCGCGCTTAGCGGAATTTTAGTAATGCTTGCGAGCAAAGGCATCGAGTGGAAGAAGCTGGATAATGTATTTGACGAGGGCGTGCATATGATGGGCTATATCGCGTTTTTGATGCTGATCGCCGCAGGATACGGCACGATCTTAAAAGAAACCGGCGGCGTGAACGAGCTGGTGCACGTAGCGAGCACTTTAAGCGGCGGCAAGCTCGGCGGCGCGCTGCTGATGATCGGCATCGGGCTACTCGTGACGATGGGTATCGGCTCGAGCTTCGGCACGATCCCTATCATCGCTACGATATACTGCCCGCTAGCCGCGCAGCTGGGCTTTAGTACGGCGGCGACGATCTTTATCATCGGCGTGGCTGCGGGTATCGGCGATGCGGGCTCGCCTGCGAGCGATAGCACGCTCGGACCTACCGTGGGGCTGAATATCGACGGCGAGCATAGCCATATGTGGGATACCTGCGTGCCGACCTTTATTTTCTTTAATATCCCGCTAATCATATTCGGCATAGTCTTTTCGATGATGTTATAGATTGCGGAATTTGCGCGGGTTTTCGCGGGCGAAATTTTAGAATTTTAGAATTTCGCCCGCGCGGCGCTGCTCGTAAATTTTGTAAATTTACGAATGCGACCATTGTTAAATTTAGCCGCGCGGCTTTACTTCTAAATTTACCCGCGCGATTTTGCCAAATTTATTTGCGTCGCTCACACGATCGGCTTAAATTTAACCGCTCGCGGCGCGTTGATGAAAATCATTGCTAAAATTTGAAATTTCGCATAAAATTGGCGAAATTTCATAGCAAGGAGCGGTAGTGGAGCAAATTTATCCCTACGTGCAGATCGTCCATCTCATCTGCGCCATTATCTTTTTGGGCTACATATTTTTCGACGTCGTGATTTTTATGCGGCTTAAAGGCACGTTGAGTGTGGATTTTGAGCGCGTTAAAAAAGCGATCGGCTCGCGCGCGATTAAAATCATGCCGGTTTGCCTTTTTACGCTGATTATCACCGGCGGAATGATGATGAGCCGCTGGGTCGGAAGCGCTAACGGCGGGTATTTCGGCACGCCGCTTCAAAAAATCTTTATGCTAAAAGTTGCGCTCGCGCTCATCATCGCCCTGTGCGTAGCGATAAATTTAAGTTGCCGCGCGATGGGAAGGCCTGCGCCTGAGTTTTTGCGAGCAAATATCCACAAAATCGCCTTTGTATTCGGATTCATCATCGTGCTTTGCGCCAAGCTGATGTTTGTAGTATGATTTATGGCGCAAAATTTAGCGCTGACGGCGCGACTTTTATCGCGGAATTCTGTAGCGCGGCAAAGATTTAATTTTGCTTGCTTTTGAATTTTGTAGTCTGCTAAAAATTTTAAAATTCCATTTTGCTGGGTGGGAGTAGAAATTTAAGAATTTTAAATTCCCACTATGTCTGCACTAAAGCGCGAAATTTTAAAATTTCACTCCTTTCTTGTGCTGTTTTGCCAAATGCAACCTGCAAGATTTGATCTTATAAAATTTTAAAATTTCATCGCGAGTTTTAAAGCGCTCATAAAATTTCTCACCCAATTCTGCAGCTTTAAAATTTTGTAAAATTCTAAAATTTTAAATTTTACTGCTAGGATGCGGATGAGAATTCTAAAAAACTCGCGCAAAATCGAAGCAAACAATGAAAAAGCGAATTTATTTGGCGACTTTACTTACTATTTAATAATCATTAAAGATATAAAAAGCTAAAATTGTTTTTCGCCCGCGGGCGAATTTAATGTCTGCTTGCCATTCGGGCGGGATTTTGAGGTTTTCCGTAGCCGTGGCAATGGTTTTGAAATTATTTATGAGAAAGGAAAAAAGGATGAAGAAATTTCTCTTAAGTCTGCTCGTCGCAGCTTTGGCTAGTAGCGCGCTTTGCGCAAGATCGCTCTCCGAGATCAAAAGTAGCGGAGTGCTTAGAATAGGCGTTTATGACGCACAGCCGCCGTTTAGCAAGATAGAAGACGGCGTGCATCAGGGCTTTGAGGTCGATATGGCAAATGCCATCGCTAAAGATATGCTTCCATCGGGCGGAAAGGTGGAGTTTACCTCCGTGCTTGCAAATCAGCGTATAAAATTCCTACAAGAAGATAAGGTGGACGCGGTTATCGCAACTCTTACCGTAACTCCGGAGCGCGAGAAGCAGATCGATTTTACGACCCCGTATTTTAGTGTCAATATAGGCATTTTAACCCGCGTCGAAGATAAGATTAAATCTTTAAATGAATTACAAGATAAAACTATTTTAGTTCTTAGCGGCGGTACCGCAGAAACATACTTTGAAAAACAAGGCTATAATATCGCCAGATGCGATAACGCAAACGCCTGCTATAAGGCGCTAAAAGCCGGACAGGGCGACGGGTATGCCGACGATAACCTAGTCGTGCTGGCTTATCCGGTATTAGATAAAAAGGTTGAAGTAAATATCAAAAATTTAGGCACTTCGGATTTCTTGGCCATCGGCGTGAAAAAGGGCAATTCGGAGCTTTTGGATTTTCTAAACGGCGAGCTAATCAAGCTAAGCAAAGAGGGCTTTTTCAAAAATTCGTTCGATAATTTCATCGAGCCTTACTACAAAGGAACTGCAGAGAAAAAGTATTTCTTGCTGGACGATCTTTATAGCTTGCTGTAATTTTTAAAAAGGGGGACGCTATGAAAAAGATAATCTTGGCGTTGATGCTGGCTGCGTGTTCGCTTTTTGGCAACACTTTGACTCAAATCAAAGAAAAAGGGGTTATTCGAATCGGTATAGATGGCTCGTCTCCGCCGTTTAGCGTCGTTAAAGACGGCGGATATAGCGGGTTTGAGATACTCTTAATCGAAGGGCTTGTTAAAGAAATTTTCGGCGATAAAGGCGGCAAGATAGAATATGTCGTAACGGTAGGCGATGATCGCATAAAAGCGGTGCAGGATAACAGAGTCGATTTAGATATCGCGCTTATCTCGGTTACGAAAGAGCGTGAGAAGCTGGTAGATTTCTCCGATCCATACTTTAGCGTAAATATCGGCGTGCTAACTCGTAGCGACGATAATATCAGAAAGGTCTCCGATCTAAACGGAAAGACTATACTGGCGCAGCCCGGTACTACTGTGTTTGATTACTTTACGAAACAGGGCTATAACGTAGTACCGTGTGCGAGCGCGAATGAATGCTTTAATGATCTAAAATCGGGTAAGGGCGACGGATACGGCGATGATAATCTACTTGTATTTGCTTACGCTGTAGTCGACCGCAAAGTCGAAGTAAATATCAAGAATTTAGGCTCGACGGACTTCCTGGCCATCGCGGTGCAAAAGGGCAATACCGAGCTGCTTAACGCGGTAAATGCGGGACTAATTGAGCTAAGTAAAAAGGGTTTTTTTACAAAAATTTTTGATGAGAGTATTGAGCCTTTTTATAAAGGCACCATTGATAAAAAGTATTTCTTGCTGGACGATCTTTACAGCTTGTTTTAATTTAAAGTGGCGATGGACGGAATTCTATTCGCCGGCAAATTTTAGTAAAATTTAAAGGAATTTTATGAAAAAGATTATATTTGCGTTGTTAATCGCTTCGTGTTCGTTATTTGCTAACTCTTTAGCGCAGATCAAAGAAAAAGGGCTCATTCGTATCGGAATAGACGGCTCACTGCCGCCGCTTAGCGTCTCCGAGGACGGCAAATACAGCGGTTTTGAAATTTCGCTTATCGAAGAGCTCGTGAAAGAAATTTTCGGCGATAAGGGCGGCAAAATCGAATATGTCGTAACTCTGGGCAATGATCGTATCACAGCCGTGCAAGATAACAAGGTCGATTTGGATATCGCGGCAATTACGGTTACGAAAGAGCGCGAGAAGCTAGTGGATTTTTCAAATCCTTACTTTAGCGTAAATATCGGCGTGCTAACTCGCACCGATGATAATATAAAAACCGTAGACGATTTACAAGATAAAGAAATTTTAGCTGAACCCGGCACTACGGCTTTTGATTATTTTAATAAGGAAGGCTTTAAGGTTATCTCATGCGCTAGTTCGAGCGAATGCTTCCGCGCGCTAAAATCCGGTCGCGGCAGCGGCTATGCGGACGATAATATGGTAGTTTTGGGCTATTCGGTTGTAGATCGCAAGGTAGAGGTAAATATAAAGAATTTAGGCACGACGGACTTTTTAGCTATCGCGGTGCAAAAAGGCAACGATGACTTGCTAAACGCCTTAAACGACGGGCTTGTCAAGCTCAGCAAAAATGGCTTTTTCAAGAAAATTTTTAACGACAGCATCGATCCTTTTTACAAGGGCAAGGCTGAGAAAAAATATTTCTTGTTAGATGATCTTTATAAAATGTTTTAATTCAAAGGACAAAATATGAAAAAAATTCTACTAAGTATTTTGCTGGGTGCTGGTGCGCTTTGCGCTAATTCCCTAGCAGATATCAAGCAAGCAGGCGAAATTCGCATAGGCTTGCAAGATTCCCAGCCTCCGTTTAGCTTTGATGATAACGGCACGCTAAAGGGCTTTGAGGTTGATTTGGCAAATGAGTTAGTCAAAAATCTATTCGGCAATAAAAAGATCAAAATCGACTTTATCTCCGTAGCATCTAAAGATCGCGTTCCCTCACTGGAGCAAAACAAAGTAGATCTCATCATATCCAAGCTCACCGTCACAAAAGATCGCGTTCAGAAAGTCGATTTTTCTTACCCGTATTATTCAGTGCAAATTGGCGTGCTAAGCCGTAAGGATGATAATATTTCAAGAATCGATCAGATCGCGCATAAAAAAATTCTAAGCGTTAAAGGCACAACTGCCGAGGAGCACTTTAAAAACGCGGGCTATGAGATTGCGACATGTACCGACGCGAATGAGTGCGTCGCTAGGCTAAAGGCTGGCGAGGGCATAGGCTTTGCCGACGATAATACCATCGTACTCGGATACGCTAGAAACGATGCCGCGCTGGATGCAAAAATCATCAACCTTGGCAAGATAGATTATATCGCCGTCGCCCTATCTAAGGGCAATACCGAGCTGCTTGATGCGGTCAATAGCAGCCTGGTAAAAATGTATAAAGCGAAATTTTTCCATAAGGCTTTTGACGAGGATATCAAGCCATACTACGGCGGCAAGATCGATAAAAAGCACTTCACGCTCGATGAGGTTTATAGCCTGTTTTAAATTTAGACGTATTTAAAATTTTAAGGCGCCCTTTGACGTCCGAACATACGCGCAGCTGCGATATTTGATCGTAGCTCGCTTTTGCCGCCAAGATTTCGGCGGCATTTATAATTTAAATTCCGTATTTTTGCGGGTTTGGTTGCGATATAAAATTTTATGAGATTTTGATATGCGGTTGCGAAAGAATGTGGCTTCTAAGAGATAGTCGGTCGTGCGAAATTCTAATCCGAGTAGTAAAATTTTATATCCTTTTTCAGTTGCGTCGGCAGTATATTAAATTTAGCCCTAAAAATTTTAGAAAAATGCGATAAATTATTGTATCCGACCATTTTAGCGGCTTCGTTTACACTGATTTGATCTAGACTTAATAGCTCTTTTGCAATTCCAAGCCGCTCATTTGTCAGCATCGCATAAATAGTCGTGCCAAAATATGCTTTAAAATCCCTTTTTAGTGCAAATTCATTCGTGGCACAAAGACGAGCGAGCTCCTTAATGCTAGGTGGGTTTTGCATATTTTCAAGTAATATTTTCTTTGCTTTTTGGACTGTTTTTATGTCATTTTCATCAAGACTAAGCGTATTTTGGGGCTCATTAAATTTATAAAAACTTTTATAAAGCATCTCTAAAATTTTACTTTCCATAAAAATTTCGCGCATTTTGCCGTCGTATATCGCGGCATTTTCGATTTCTTTAAGGATGATATTTTGCACGGCGCTTGTTTTAAATTTCTTCATGCAAACTGCTTGATCTAAATTCAAATTTTTTAAAATTCCCAGCTCATTTGCAAAAGCGGTGCTAAGCGCTATGCAGGAGCTTTTATAGTGTTTATTTTCAAGCTCGTGAACGCCACGCAATTTGCTTTGCATAGTTCCGAGCCAAAACTCACCTTTATTCAAGACGAATTGATCTTTATCCGATCTGAAGCAGATAGGATTTTCGCCCGTATTGAAAAATAAAAATGAATAGCGGCTGCCCCGTTCGTGGCGATGCAAAAGGAAATCTCTGCAAATTATATCGCTGCTATAATATCCTATCTCTCCGCCCGTATAAAAAGAGCTAAAGTTGAATTTTATACTTTCGCTTTCAAGCTCGGTTTTGTTATACCCACATTGCTTGGACGGCTCAATGTCGTTAGATATTTTTTGCAAAAAATCATCTAAACTTATCTCTTTACTCATCTTATCCCTTTAGCGTTTAAAAAAATCCCTCTACCGTTTAGTATTTCTTGATAATGCGTATCTTATTATAGTAAAATGAGTTTAAATTTTAATAAGAAAAGGGGCGTTTGTGCACGTAATATATAAATTATCGCTGACCGCTGCTATAGCGACAGTCGGGATATCGAGTGAGATAGAAAAACAAGGCAAAAGCGTAAATTTGGGTGAAATTACCGTAGTCAGTGCTACGGGCTATCGGCAAAATATCCAAGACGCACCCGCTTCCATCTCCGTTCTTACGCAAAAAGAGATACAAAAGCGCAACTACCAAGATATCTCCGCAATGCTAAAAGATTTGCCGAGTGCCTTTACCGCAACGCTAGGCGCTGCATCGAGAAAAGGCATAAGCCTAAGAGGCCTATCTCAAAAATATACGAAAATTTTAATCGACGGCAAGCCTGCGACCAGCGATAGTGCTTATAAAGGATTAAGAAGTATTGGCAGTAGCCAAAATTTCTTGCCTCCCGCAAATGCGATAGAGCGCATAGAGGTCATCCGCGGGCCTATGAGCTCGCTTTACGGCAGCGACGCTATGGGCGGAGTAATAAATATCATCACCAGGGGCTTTTCAAATGAGCCTAGCGGCAATGTAAACGGATACTATACTTTCGCTAAAAAATCGCAAATAAAAGGTGATTATCAAACGGGTTTTTATCTAAACGGAGCTATCGTCCCGGACGTACTAGGTATCGCACTTTACGGCAGATTTTTTGAAAAGATAGAGGATAAAGAGCCTTATGCGAATAGAAATAATGAAGAGACGAATATGGGCGCAAAACTGATGTATAATGTAACGCAAAATGATGAGGTAGCGCTTGATTATCGTAAAGTAAATAATAAATTTAGGCGTACATACGGGCGTACGCGAACAACCTCGGGAGGCAATAACGATATTGCGAAAGAGTATATGAAAGGCTACACCGCAAGCCTGTCTCATCAGGGAAAATACGATAAGTTTATGATAGATAGCTATGCAAACTACGATAGCATGAAAGAAAGCGGCGCCCAGGATCTACGCCTTAGAACGACTACGCTAAATTCTAAAGGCTCATATTTTTTCGATTCAAATGCTTTGAGTTTGGGCGTGCAATACCGAAGCGAGAGATTAAACGAAGCCGCTACTACCGCAGATGAGGCAAATGTCAAAAGATGGGATTATTCAATCTACGGCGAGGATGATTTTTATCTAACTGATGATTTAACGCTAACCGGCGGAATCAGATATAACCGCGATAAGGACTACGGCGGCCATATATCGCCGCGCGCTTATGCCGTTTATCGTTTAAACGAAAGTTTTTCTATTAAAGGCGGCGTTTCGACGGGATATTCAACTCCGGATATTAAGCAGCGTAGCGAGGGCCTTGCCCTGCCATTTGCAGGAGGCCAGGGAGCGCAGATAGGCAGAAGCTCTTTAAAGCCTGAAAGCAGCATAAGCTACGAAGGCGGGTTTTCTTACGACGATAACGATAAATTTAACTTTAGCGCTACCGCGTTTTATACCAAAATCAAAGATGGAATTTCTACCAAATTAATTTGCCGTCCAAGACCGGGAAATCCTTGCGTGCATAACGGCAAAACTTACAGGCGCGGTATTTGGGACACTATAAATATCGGAGAAGCCGAGGTTAGGGGTCTAGAGCTAAGTAGCGATTATCAAATTTTAGATAATTTGAAGCTGCATGCAAACTACGCCTATACGAAATCCGAGCAAAAAACGGGTAGCGAGAAGGGCAAAACCTTAAATAATTTTCCAATCCATTCGGTAAAGCTAGGATTTGATTACGACGTAAGCTCCAAGCTAAACTTATGGTCGCAAATAAATTATTATAGTAGGACGCGCGATAGCCTAAGCTACGATGAGGATATTCGCTCATACACGATTTTTGATCTGGGCGCGAGCTATAAAGTCACAAAAGACGCAAGTTTAAATTTTACGCTTTATAACATATTCAACGAATTCGTACTAACGCGCTCGGGGAATTATCAAATGATGGTCGTAGACGGGATGAAGGCGCAGGTTGGATTTAACGTGAACTTTTAAATTCGCAGCGCATAAATTTCGTCCGCGGATTTAAAATTTAAGGAAATTAATGGCGATTCTAAAAAGGAAAAAATTTTGGTTCAACGTCCACCTTATTTTGACGCTTATATGCTGCGTGCCGATCTTAATCGTAGCCCTTAGCGGCGCTATTATCTCGTATCACGACGAGATTATAGATGTGTTAAATCAAAGCAAATCTTTCGTGAGCCCGAGCGGAAAAGATGCCCTCGAACCCGCCGAAATTTTAAATATTTTCAGAAAAACTAAGCCCGGTTTTACGCTCAGTTATTATAGAATTCCTCAAAATAAAAATGAGGCGATTAGGCTTTCTGGCACAGATTCTAGCGGTGAGTTTAAATCATATTTTATAGATCCTTATAACGGCGAAATTACTTCGGAAAATATAGGCGATACGTTTATCGGCGTAGCGCTAAATCTACATACTAATCTGGGATTTGGGCTAAGCAAAAACGAAACTCTGCGGCTAATAGGCAAAAATATCGTGGCGCTTAGCACGGTTATGTTTATTTTGGTCTTAATTTCAGGCGTGGTGATCTATTATCCTAGCTTTAGAGGAAAGATTTTACGCGCATTTAGGATAAATTTTAAAGCGAGAGGTTACGCGTTTTTATATAGCTTGCACGGCGCGATCGGAGTTTTGCTACTGCCCGTTTTACTTACGATAAGCGCTAGCGGGCTTTATTGGTCGTATGATTGGATAGCCAAAATCACCAACAGAGCGTTGGGTGAAAAGGAAATTTTTAGAAAAACGAGCTTTACCGAAGTGCGAGGATTTTCGCTTGAGGATGAAGATAAAATTTTAAATTTGCAGACGGCATTTGATATTTTTAAGCGTGAACGCGGTGAAAACTACGAATTCTTTAACATCATCGCCCAAAAAGATGGAGAAAATTTTATGATCTTTTATTTCGATAAAGGCGAAGAGGGCGAAGAGCATATGAATACGATGAGTATAAACGTTAAAAAGGGCATCTTGCGGCATGCTCGCTATGATGATGCGAAAAGCACCATGCCGCGCCCTTTTGCTATACATAAAGCCGTTTTGAGCGTGCATTCGGGCTATATCTTCGGCGAGGCGGGCAAGTTCTTATTCTGCGTAGCGGCGATTTTTGTGTTATTTTTTATAGTTACGGGATTTTGGATGAGCATAAAAAGAATTTGCAAGAAAAGATAAATCTTGAATTCAAAGCGGAGAAATAGCTTATTCGCGGCGTAAATTTAAAATTTTATCCGAAGCAGTATCGCTTCTTTTCAGTTAATAAAATTTTATATACAGCGCTTTGAAATACTATGTGCAGAGTCTTTGTGGGCCTCGTGTCGCATCTTGATTTTGTTAAATTTGCTCCGGCGTTTCAACCGCGCTCATTTGCCGTTCATAAAATCCCTAATATTCTGCGCGATCATTTTTATTAGCCGTTTGCGAGCCTCTATGCTCGCCCATGCGATGTGGGGCGTGATGATGACGTTGCGGCGATTTTTTACTCGCAGCAGCGGATGATCCGCCCTCATCGGCTCTGTTTGCAGCACGTCAAGCGCTACGCGCAGGCCTCGTTCGTCCACGGCGCGAGCTAGCGCCTCCTCATCCACGATGCCGCCGCGACCGAAATTCATCAAGATTGCCCCCTCTTTCATCTTCGCAAGCTCCGCCTCGCCGATCAATCCCGCCGTTTTTTCATTTAGCGGGGCGTGGATAGAAATGATATCACAAGCTCTCAAAAGCGCATCCAAGCTCACTCTGGCAAACTCGCCGCTATCGTTCGCGCCGCTGGTGGAATAGTATCTCACGTTCGCTCCGAACGCAGCGGCAATGTGGGCGACCTTTGCGCCGATCTGTCCAAGTCCGATGACGCCGAATTCTTTGCCGTAAATTTCGCTGATCGGCGCGTCAATGTGAGTAAAAATTTCGCTCTCGCACCATTTGCCGCTGCTGCCGTAATCCGCGTAGTATCCAAGCGCGTTGGTTAGCGCAAACAGCGACGCGAAGGTCTGCTGCACGACGCTTTGCGTCGAATAGCCGGCCACGTTTTTCACCGCGATGCCGCGAGCCTGCGCGGCCTGCATGTCGATGTTATTCGTGCCCGTGGCGCTTACGCAGATCAGCTTAAGCGCGGTTTGCGCCATGATCTCATCCGTGATTAGGACTTTGTTGGTTATGACGACGTCGGCGCCCGCTAGGCGCTGCGCGGTTTGCGCGGACTCGGTCATCTCGTAGCTTTCAAACTCGCCCAAGCTCGCGATCTCGCTAAGATCGGCGTCGCCTCCCAGCGTCGCGGCATCCAAACATACGATTTTCATATTTTCCCCTTGCGTTTTAAAATTTTAAGCTGCTCGCGCGGCTAAATTTAGCCGTTAAATTCCATTGCGCGATTCGGAGCGCAGCGCTTAAACGGCAAAATTTTAACTCTGCAAATTTAGCTATTGCGGAAATTTGCTCGCGAGATTTTGCTATTGCAAAATTTACTCTCGCAAAATTTAACTATCGCGAATTCTGCCATTGCGAAATTTAATGATTGCAGCGGGCGGGGCGTTAAATTTTAAAATTCTAACTCGCGCCGAAGCAGGCGTTAAATTTTACCGCCGCTGAAACCTGCGTCTAAATTTGAAATTCTAATTTATGCAGAAGCGATAGATGAATTTAATCGCTGCTACCGTTCGCGTTTAAATTTTAAAATTTAGCTCGCGCAAAACTTGCTCTACGCGGAATTTTAGTTCACGTGAATTTGATCTGCTCAAAATTTTATCCGCGCAGAATTTTGGTCGCGACGTTGCGTTAAATTTTACTGCCAAGCGACAAATTTACCGCCGCGATAGCCTTATCGCCAAAGTTATCGCGAAGAGCCGCCACCCTAAAATTTCTCAAATTTTATAAAATTTGCCGCGCCGCTACTTCGCGTCCTCGATGTAGTGCCCCACAAATTTTGAGAGATTATTGAGTATCTCGCCGCCCTTGCGAAAGCCCAGCGCGCAGCCTTCATAGGCGAAAAATACCCCCGCTTGGTAGCTCTGGGCGCGCTCGTCTTTGTTGAGCTCGTAAAATTCCTGATACAAAAATTTCTGATTTCCGTATTCGCCGCCGTTTTCCTCTATTTTTTTGCCGTCGGCGTCGAAAATCGCCACGTTCGCTCCCTCGCGCGCCAAAAACGGCTTTTTGATCATCTTTTTACCGATGATTGGCGAAAAGGAGCTTTGCAGCAGCAGCGGGTGGTTCGGATAGAGATCCCACAGTATTTTCATAATCCCCTTGCTTTGGAAAAGCAGCGTGTATGCGGGGTTTAGAATGATAGCCTTTTGATTTTGCACGATGTTTTTTAGCAGTATCGCAAGCTCGCCCTCCTCGATTGCGATCGCCTCCCAAGGGATCAGCTTAAACCAATACTCGTAGTTTTCGCCGTCAAAAAACACGCCCTCTTCGTCGTTAAATTCCACCTCATCCACGTAGGCAAAGCGCGTCTTAAAGCCCGCATCTTCCGCGGTCTGCTGCAAAAGCTTCGTCGTCTTTTCGTCCTCGACGTTGCCTGCGACGCTGCTAAATAGAATTTTCCACCCCTCGTAAAATTTGGAAAAATCCTCCAGCTCGCCTTCAAGCACCACGAGCCGCTTGAAATTATCGCGCAGCGCGTCGTAGAGGTCGTTGAACTGGCTCGCCTCGTCCATGCCGTTTTCTTTGAGCATCGCCCACTGGATGATCGCCGTCTCAAACACCGCCGTGGGCGTGTCGGCGTTAAATTCTATCAGCTTGATCGGCTTGCCGTCCAGTCCGCCTGCGAAATCAAAGCGCCCGTATAGGTGCCAGTGCACCTCGTTTTCCCAGCTTTGCTTGATTAGATCTACGAGGTTGAAGGGGATGCCGAGCTCGTGGAAGAGGTTATTGTCGATGACGTGCTGCGCGGCTGCGACAAACATCTCGTATAGCTCGTTCGCCGCTTCGTAATACGCATCCGCCTCCGCAGCGCTCACGCGTACGATCTCGTCGCTGACGTAAGGGGTCTCGTCGGCGTCCGTGTGCCAGTAAAAGCCGAGCTTTTCGAGATACTCGTTGCTTAACGGCGTTATCTTTTTTAGTTGCATAGATTTTCCTTTTTATGTAAATTTTAAAATTCCGCCCGCAGTGCAAAACAAATATAGCACTAGTTACTCAGCGTCTCTTGCGAGCGCAGCGAAGCAGAATAAAACGCGAGCTATGGGCTCGCACCTCTAAGCGCACCGGTTAATCAGAGCTCGGCGGGCGAGCGGTGCATTGCCCCGCCGCAGAGCGGCACCTCTTTTGCAAGAAATAGATCCTTGCAAGTAGCCCCTCCTCGGCTTCCTCAAAAACTGCGGCACGACTTGATCATGCGCCGCTGCGACCTGGATTTCGCTCGGGTAAAATTTACTCACTTTAGCACCGCTAGGCGATATAAAATTTGCCGCAAGAAGCGCTGCGATACGAAATTTAGTCTTGCAGATGCGGCGATTAAAACTTCCACCTCAGCACGGCCTCGCTCGCCTTAATGTCGCGTCGCAATATAAAATTTTATCGCACGACGCAGCCTTTCATATCAAAATTTCGCCCCGCGGCAACGCCTCAGTAAAAAATGCGATCCGATGCGCTCGGCAGCGGGCGCGAATTCCGCCTCGTCATAACATCGCCGCGGCAATAATTACAAACTTGCTATACGCATAGTGACTAGGACATTGTCCCCCGAGCGATACGGAATTTTGCCGTATCAAATTTTACCAAAGACGTGCAGCACGTAGCGCGCTTTCGTTTTAGCTAAAATTCTGCTGCGACGGAATTTTGCTCGCTTTCAAGCGTCGCGCGTTAAAATTTAAACTCGCCGTGCAGAGCCGCCGTATGTTTCAAAGTGCGTTTAGCCGCCGAAAAATCCACCGCTCTTGCCGCTCTTGCTTCCGCCGAAAAATCCGCTTCTGCCGCTTCGCGCCTTGGCGTTTTGCTGCTTTGCTTGATTGAAGCTGTCGACGCTTCTAGAATATGCGCTAGGGCTTTTATAGGCGGTTTGGCGCTGGCTTTGATAGGCAGGGTTGTTAAACAGCTTGCCGCCGATCCACGAGCCGATGATGGCGCCCGCGGCGCTTGCCAAGATCGCTTCGCCCAGGCTCATGCCGCCGCTGCTAAGCTGTGCGTTTTGGTTCGTCAAATTTGAAGTGCCGGCGTCGATTTTAGCGTTTTCTTCGGCTAAAAGGGCTTTGGTTTCCTCGTCGCTTAAAATTCTCTCCGTGCCGTCGAGCGATTTTAAGATGATCTGGGTCTTTTCGCTCGGAAATTCCTCTAAAATTTTATATTTTCCCGGCACTATCTCTTCGAGCCGCACGAGCGCACCTTCTTGTAGACGGACGTTTTGCTCCTGCCCCCTATCGTCGCAGCCTGCTAACGAGCCCGCCATAACGAGCCCGAAGCCGCTTACCAGCGCATAGCTAGCGATTTTGCGTAGTTTCATTTAGATCCTTTCAGTGATTTTATATCTAGGCTTTGATTTATCAAAAGTTCATTTCCCTCGACGCGGATAAACTCGCTCTTGCCGATGTTTTCGATGATTAGGCTTTGCGCTTTTGGGCGCTTTTTGCGCTTGAGCGATTTTACGAATTTTGCAAGGCTCGTCCATTCGCTACGATCGAAGGTTTTTTCTTTGATTTCGACATCGTAGGGTTTGGCTTCGCGGCTTTTGCTCGAAAGCAGCGGTTTGTCGAAAAATGATAAAAAATATCTGAGCTTCTCGTCGCGCTCTTTATACATCAGCTTGATTTCATCTTTCGAAGCGATTAAAATTTCCTCTTTTTCTTTGTGAAGTCTGTCCTTATCGCTTTGCAGCGCTTCGATTTTACCTTTTAGCTCGGAGATTTCTTTGATGAGATAGTCGATGAAGCTTTGAGTGCCAGCTGTGCCACTAGTGCGCGGGCTTTTCGCAGAGTTTTGCGAAGTGGGCTCGCTTTGTTGCATTTCATCATCTAAAAGCACGTAGCGTACGCCGCCGCTTTCCTCGGCGCGCAAGGAATTTCTACGGATGCGGTTATAGACGGCTTCTTTTGAAATTCCTAAAATTTCGGCTGCTTCGCCGATCGAGACTTTTTTCATACAAAGATGCCTTTTAGCGTTTTAGGTAATTATTGCTAAATTTGCCTAAAATAGGCATTAAACGCTTCGTTTGCAAAGATAGATTCCGCTTTACCGCAGCCGGCGCGCAATAAATTCCGCTCGCTTGCGCCTGCGCGATATAAAATTTCGCTTCGCTTGCAAAAGCCGCGCAAAATTATTTTTTGCTGAGCTTTTAGAATTTTAGCCCAATAATGTTGCTTAATTAAGTATATTTTTTATACACTTATGAAAAAATTTTAGTATTTCAAAGGAGGCGAAATGTCCGAATCGCCTAAATATAAAAAATCCGAAATTCGCTGTAAGCTCATTTTAGACGCGGCGCTGGAGCTGTTTTTAGCCAAAGGTTACGAGGCTACGAGCTTAAGCGATATCATCGAGCTTAGCGGCGGCTCGCTATCGTCGGTTTATAAGTATTTTGATAACAAAGAAAGCCTATTTTTACGCATCATCGAACTGCAAAGTAAAAAGCTTGATGAGCGAATGAACGAGCGCATGCGAATCAATAAAGACCTAAAATTGCGTGAGTATCTGCAGGAGTTTGCAGGGATTTATCTGGAGTTTCTTTTCGCTCCGGAAGCGATAAAATTCTACCGACTGATACTTTTCAGCGGCTTTAACGGCGCGCTTAGCGAGAGCCCAAAAATCTTTTTAAAAAGCGGCGTGCTAGGTTCGCCGAATGCGCTGGATGAGTATTTGGCGGCGCATGCGGACGAGTTTGCGCCCGGACGCACGGCAAAAAGCCTAGCGCTATATTTTTGCTTTTTGCTTAGAGAGCCGCATTTTAGCAGGCTGCTATTTTTCGACGAAAAGCTAAATTTCAAAGCGAGCGAGCTAATCAAGGACCGCATCGATATGTTTTTGCTCGGCGTAAAAAAGCGCTAATGGCGGAATTTTACGGCGTAAATTCCGCGCTTTTTGCACCTTTAAATTTTATGAGCGGTTTGGGACTTGGATTTTGTAGCTTGGATTCTATCCGTTACCAAGCGCTATAAAATGCCACGTATCCCGCGCTTAAAATTTTAATTCTATCGGCGCAGAATTTTTAAAACAATTAGAGCCAAAATTTTATTTTCCGCATTAAATTCTGTGCTGAAGTTAGAATTTTGCCGTTAAATTTCGCGCCTCTTGCCTGCGCCTTTAAATTTGCGCCACGCAGATTTTAAATTTAATAAAACCTCTTATAATCCCGCGAAATTTCAGATCAAAAGGATAAAAAATGGATTATGATATCATCGTAATAGGCTTTGGCAAGGCGGGCAAAACCCTTGCCGCAAAATCCGCCGCGCTGGGCAAAAAGGTCGCTCTCATCGAGCGCTCGCCGCAGATGTACGGCGGCACCTGCATCAACGTAGGCTGCATCCCGACCAAGCGGCTAGTTACCGCGAGTAAGGAAGCGGGCTTCGTAAATTTTAGCGTGCTCGGAGAGTATTTCGTGCTGAGCATGCAGAAAAAGGACGAGCTCGTAGAGGCACTGAGGGCGAAAAATTTAGCCATGCTAAAGGGTAACCCGAATATCGATGTAATCGACGGCGAAGGCTCATTTACGAGCGCAGATTCCGTGCGCGTGCTAAGTCCTGACGGACAAACGCGTGAAATTTCGGCAGAAACGATCGTCGTAAATACGGGCTCGAGGGAGGTCGAGCCTAGCTTTGAGGTAAGCTCGCAGATCGCTTATAGCAGCGAAGAAATTTTAAATTTAAAGATCCTGCCGAAGCATCTAGTAATCATCGGCGGCGGATTTATCGGGCTTGAGTTTGCCTCGATGTTTGCGGGATTCGGTTCGAAAGTCAGCGTGTTGATGCGATCGAAATTTATGAAAAACGAGGATGAGGACGTGGCTGCTAGCGTCAAATCCGCTCTGCAGGCCCAAGGCGTAGAGATTATCGAGGGCTGCGAGTTTTTGAGTTTAAAGGGCGGGGAGCTAAAATTTAACCTCGCGGGCGAGAGCAGGCTGATCGCGGCGGATGCATTTTTATACGCCCTCGGTCGTCGCGCGAATACGGGTGAGCTAAATTTAGCCGCTGCGGGGGTGCAGACGGATGCGCACGGCAATATCATCACAAATGAGCATCTGCAAAGCTCGACTGCTGGCATCTACGCGGCAGGCGACGTGCGTGGCGGCGAGATGTTTACCTACACGAGCCTAGACGATTTTAGGATAATTTTTAGCGCGCTTTTCGGAGACGGCGCGCGCACTACGAAAAACCGCGCACCGCATGCAAGCGTGCTGTTTACCCGCACGCCGCTAGCTCGCATCGGCCTTAGCGAGAGGCAGGCAAGAGAGAGTGGGCGCGAGATCAAGGTGCTGAAGCTTTCGATGGCAGCGGTGCCCGGCGCCAAGGTCGTAGCGCACGACGAGGGAATGATGAAGGCGGTCGTGGACGCAGCTAGCGGCGAAATTTTAGGCGCGGCGCTTCACTGCGTAAACGCGCACGAGATCGTTAATGAGCTGGCGATCGCTATGGCACTGGGCGCGAAGGCAGACTTTTTCAAAAATCAAATTTTTACGCATCCTAGCATCAGTGAGGCGCTGAACGATCTTTTCGGACAGTTTTAAATTTGAAATTTAACGGCGCTCGGGCTTAGGGATGTCCGAGTGCCTAGGCGTAAATTTATCATGAAATTTAATGCGCCGGAGCGGGTTAAATTTAGACTGGGTTCAATAATTTTAGTCCTTGCCACCAGCGCCTTTCTTGGTCGCTATAGCTTGGCACGCATCGCTTCATCCGCCGCTTGTAAAAAATAATTTCTAGGTTATCTTGGAATTGTTTTGAAAGAGCTGTGCGTAAAATTCTGTTATCACCTATCGGTATGTACTAATCGCTCGTTGTTTAGAATTTCAAAAATTTATACTTTATGGATAGGCTCAAAATTTTATCTATCCCCAAATATCAAATAGGCTAAATTTCTACTCAAATTCCCATACGCAACTATCCAGTATTCTCTTATGATATTTTTAATTTGTAAGTTATCGTCCAGAAAGTCGGCAAATATTTTAATCCTATCTTTGTCTACCGCGCCTAGCTCTTCATCCTCTTTCTCAAACGAAGCGACAATTAAATGCGACAGAGCAATCTTGTCGTGGAAATTTAATGTCTTGTTTTCTAGTAGATTTAGCATAGACGTAATTTTGCTGATGTCTGCTAATTCTAGCTCCCAATCCTGCTCATCTCCCGTCGAATCTAACCCCAAAAGCTTATTTAATTTTATTGCGCTTTCTTTTTTTACGAAATAATCGGTCATTTTATTATCCTTTATATATGTTTTTGCCGCGATATTTAGACGACTGCGCCATCTAGCAGCTTTTTGGAATTTTGCAAAGCCCATACGAAATTTTCGAGCTCTACGCAGTCTTTTAATTCAAATCCAAAATTTAACAAACCTACCAATAGGGCGTCGCCATCTTTTATGACATGCGCTATTAGATTGCCTTTATGTTCTATACTCACTTTATTTTCATATCTTGTAAATTTAAAGATATTTTTCGAGCATCTTCCGTTTCTTTTTGAAAATTTCTCAAACTGCTCCATAAAATTCGGTGTTTGATTCCCATCTTTTAGCCATAATCCCCCGGCGTATAGCGCCCATATAAGCTCGTAAAAATTGATATTATGCCGAGTTTCGGTAGCAGTAACCAAAAGCTTATTCGTTTCATGGTTGATCTCTATTAAAGCCTCTCTGTCCATATGCCAAATCTCGGCTACTACTTTTTCTCTATCCGGCACGGAGGCAATTAAAAATTCAAGTTCATTTTCTATCATATTAAAATCCTGTTTTTTGTTTTTTACCACCTAATTTAATTTGAATGTTCTATCGTTCTAGCCTAAATTATATTTATCCCATTCTTTTATAACTTCTTGAGCCATACTCTTTACGCAAAATTCCTGCCCTTTTAAATTAAGCATCTATTTTTCTCCATAAATTTTTCTATTAAGCTTATCGCATCTAAATCAAATTTCTATCCATATCAAATATTTTGGGATAGTTTTTATAGTTTATTTCGATATAATCGCCCTTTTTAAATTTTGCAGCTTGCGTTGATAAAACCTCTAAAACTACAAATTCAAATCCAAAAAATAGCTCATCCCACCCCTCTTCTCCTTCTTCGAGACCTGGATCACAGCATCCCTCAAAGTCGTCATAAAATCTGACTTTATATATATTGTTTTTATCAAACTCAATGATAAACTCTCTTTTGTTTAGTTCATATATATTTCTCGCCAAATTTTTCATAATATCGCGTTCGTTGTCCGAGAATCTTAACAAAAAATTCTCGTAAATTTCTCTTCCGCTTAGCATTGTGCTCCTTTCTATGGTTTAGCAAAGATTTGTCCGCTTGAACCTTTTAATCGGCTTCTTGGCCATTGTATTTCGCACTCTCGATCTCCGCAAGCGTTAATTTTGCTAAAGGATTGATAAGCTTAGTGATGCAATATTTATTATCGCATGTAATCACGCTTTGGCGCTCATCTACTTTCATTGCATTAGAGCAATTCGGGCACATTACATAGCCTTCGCCCAAATCAACGCCAATCGAAAAATTTAACCCTCTCTGCTCTTTCAAAAATCTAAAAAATTCCTCTTTTGAAATTTTGATATTAGAAAATAATCGAAAAATTTCTTCTGCCTTTTGCCTTATCTCGCCTTCTTTAAAAAATACGTTAGGAGCCTCTTTAAAATCTTCATCAAACTTAGAAAATCTACCCGTCATCATATCCAATTCTTTTAATGCCTGCTCTTCCGCTTTATTGGTTGCGCAATATTGCGATTCCAAATCATACATCTTATAAAATTCATCGCAAAACAGCTCTATATCGCACCAATCGTACATGAATCCAGCTATTAAATAATACAATTCTTCATTTTGCTGCATATTTCACCTCATTTTAAATTTTATCGCTATTTTTATCATTTACACCTTTTAGAATTTCACGTAATAGATCGTTTTCGGCGGCATTTTTCTCATCTAATATTGATACGCCCATAGTTGTTGGAGTAATCTTGGATAAAAATAGATTTACAAGCTCCGTTTTTTCATCGATTCCGTATGACAATGTAACGATATCCAATAAATCGTGCCGCTCTATAAAACCATCAAAGATATCTTCTAATCGCGACGCTTTCTCTGCGTAGAAGAATATCCACTTTACGCCTATAAGAAAATCCGTTGTGATATTACTAAAGATATCTATCTTATCCATAAAGTGCGATCCGATAAGCAAATATATATCCGAGCTGCTTTTCGATAAAGAGTCAAGCTCGTAAATAGAACCGATATTTTTATAATTTATCATTTTATTTCTCGCTCCCTTGTTTTTTTATCATCTTTAGCCACTCTTTTTCAAATTTAAAATATTTCTCAAGCTTTTTATTCTTTTCTATTTGATTCCACTTTTCTATCTCGGCATAATCTTGCAGTTCGCCTCCGCATTTAGGGCAAACACTCTTATCTTTAATGCCTAAGAAATTTACTCATATTTTTGAAATTTTACCGTAATTCTCCTGTAAAATTTTACTTAAATTTGGCTTCAGTCGTTTAAAATTTTATCTCTTTAAAATTTAAATTTCAGCTGTCACCTGGCGTTTTAAATTTTTGCCGTTTTTTAAATGCGCGCTTCAAACGCCGCTTTAAAATTTAGGCAGACGCGAGCAGGCGAGGAGTCACCGCGATAAATTTAAAGTCAAATTTTATTTCTAGCCATCTTTTAATTTGTTTCTTATCTTTGGTGTATTAAATCCCGCTTCGTTTCATTCGTAAATTTGAAACGTATCTTAAAAGCAAGGAGAGCCGATGAGCGAAAGAAATTTACAAATTTTAGGTTGGGCGGGCACATGCCTGTCGGTCATCATGTACGTATCCTATGTGCCGAACATAATGGCAAATTTAGACGGCAACAAAGTCCCGTTTCTCCAGCCGCTCGCAGCCGCGATAAACTGCACGATATGGGTCAGCTACGCTTTTAAAGTCCAAAAAGGACTATCCGCTCGCCGCGGCGAATTTTCCGGGGATCATCTTTGGGCTACTAACCGCAATAACGGCGCTTTAACCGCGCTTTTAGCGGCTTGATAAATTTCAAATCGCCCGCGCCGTATCTTGCCTGCCGCATCCGCAACGTTTTTTAGTCGCCCACTGCTACTACGTTGTAACTGCTCGCTAGTTGTCACGCCGAGCCCGAGCTAGCTTGCCACAAGCGCGTCCACGCCTCACAAACCTATTGCGGCACGGCTTTGAAATTTTGCAAAATCGCCCGCTCCGCATTCAAATCTGACGAATTTAAATAACTTTTATACAAAATTTGATAAGCTTATTTTGATTAAAATTTTATCTTTAAAAGGACGAAAAATGAAAAAGGTCATCACTTGCATCGATCAAAATGCGCTTGCCCCGGCGGTTAGAGATTACGGAATTTACGTCGCTAAAACCTTGGGTGCCGAGCTCGTGTTTATTCACGTAGTTGAAATCCCGGAGCTTGGTGAGAATTTTTATGGGCTAGCCGCAGGCGGAATCGTCCTAGGAGAGAATGATATCCTTGCAAATAGCTACGGAAGTCCCACACTAGGCGGCGTGGATGCAGAAAAGGACCACGAAGAAGCCGAAGCAATGCTGGATGAATATATCTGCGCTGCGACTGCTGCAGGTGTAAAGGCGAGTAAGATCATCAAAGATGGCGATTTCATCGACGTTATCGCCGAGTACAAGGAGGAAGCTGAAATTTTTGTACTCGGTATCAAGGGCTCAAATAACGAGGACGTAGGCTTTAACGCAAGCGTGCTAATAAAGGAGCTTCACGTGCCGTCGCTGCTCGTGAATAAGGAATTTTCACCTATTAACTCCGTGCTCATTGCGTTTGACGGCACTGACGCGGCGAAACGCACGCTTGAGTTTATAAAGAGCTCAAAGCTTCTTGCGAGCGCACATAAGCATGTCTTGCACATCAATCTCGATGCCGCAGAGGGTGAGCGGATGCTGGATCTAGCGCGCGAAATTTTAGGCACTCAAAACGCCACTTTCAAATACATCCAAGCCGAAGTTCCCGCCGATGAGATCATCAAATATCGTCGCGCTAATAACCTCGATCTGATCGCTACCGGCGCCTTTACGAAGGGCTTTTTCAAAAAGCTCTTTTTAGGCAGCGTCTCCGAGGATATCTTGCACAATGCGCTTGTACCGGTGCTAGTGCTATCGTAATCGCAAGACCAAACGCCGATAAACGCTAAATCCCGTCGCTTATGTTATTTTAAAGTGGCGGAATTTTAAAATTTTAAAATTTTAAATCCTTCGTTTTTCAAATTTATATACTTTTTAAAATTTATATAACAACTGAAAATATAGATAAACAACTAAATATCAATACTTTAAATAATAATATAAGTGGAAGTGAAGAAGAAATAACAAAAATTGCTGAAAATAATATAATAAAAGCTTATTTTAAAACTAGAATTGAAGATAATTCTGATAATCCAGAAAAATGGAACAATGATGATGTAAAAGAAATTAAAAGGCTTTTCCAATCAAGACTAGAATATGAAAAAGAAAGAATAACAAACGATCAAAGTTTAATGAATTGTGTTAAAGAATATGTTGCTAATAACGAAATTTTCCAAAAAATTAGAATTAATTTAAATAGTAATGTTGAAATGAAAACTTCTATTCAAGGTTTACAATCAACTTTATTAGGACAAAAATTAGCTAACGAATTACAAAAACATATTTATTCTGAAAATGCTTATATAAAAGAAACTTATAAATATAAAAATCAAAAAATGAAATCTCTACTTGAAGTTAATGAATTGGAAGAAGATGAATTAACAATAAAAAGAAAAATTAAAGAAATTGATTATTTTAATAAAAATGCCAAGTTATTAAAACAAGTTAATGAATATTATATTGAAAGTAATAACGATAATTTAAATTCTAATTTAAAAACATTAGAAAAAAATACAAAAGTAAGAAAAGATATTCGATTTGGAAAAGAATATAGTAACTTAGATTTTGATATATCTCCAAAAAGCTACGAAATGGATAGTAACGACTTTAAAAATAATTTAGAAATAGTAAAAGGAAATAAAAGAAAAATGGCAAGTCACGATTTACATTTGACACGCAATATCGGTATTATGGCTCACATTGATGCCGGTAAGACCACAACT
>NZ_CALIST010000040.1 GCF_938041645.1 uncultured Campylobacter sp.
TATAATGATATTTTGCCAAGCACTGATCTACACGATTTATAATATCATATTTCTTTAAGTCCTCTTTCGAAATATATTCTGCTACAAACGCCATTTTCTACTCCTTAAATTTAATATTTAATTATATCTACGACATATTTATATTCGCTTATATGCTCGTAGATATCGCCTTCGCTTTTAGTGCCTAGTCTCCCAACCATATCGTTTAGAAAAAATTTCTCAAAATTTTCAGCGGTTACCTTGGCGCCGCTACTGGTTCGTATATCTTTACCATTTGCAATATCTGCTAAAATTTGATCAGCTTTGTTGGCTTGTCATTTTTTGCACTTTCTTAATCGTGCAGAAAAGTTACGACTTCGTGTTCTTTTGGTAAATTTTCTCTACCGTCAATACCGCGATTACCATATTCCGTTAGAGCTTCCTTTAAAATTTTATAAAGCTCGTCCAATGAAATTCCATAAATGCTAGAATTTATATTTTCTAGCTTATATTTGATAAAAAATGGATTATCGACTAGCATTTTACTTGTGGTTTCGTCGTAAATTCGCCTTATATCAAGCTCGATAACATTACCCTTATAGCATAAAATATAAATCTCCTCACCCGTAAATCCATCTCGCGGATCCGGTAAACATGGATCACAAACGAACATAAACCAAATATCTCTCTGCCTATCAATAACCCAATCAAGCTGCGCTATAGCCATATCGCTCAAAGTTGCTCTACAACCATATTTTATTCTATATTCATTCACAGTATTTACGACATTATATTTCTTCAAGTCCTCTTTCGAAATATATTCTGCTACAAACGCCATTCTTTACTCCTTAAAATTTAATTCTTGGATTATACTACGATATATTTATACCCATCTATACGCTAATAAATATAAGCATAGGAGTTAAATTTATAATTGATTTTTGCTTTGAACCGTGCGCTACGCTCTCGTTAAAATTTTTAAAATTTTAAAGTGCAATTTAAATTTACAGCCGCGGCTCGGCGCGCGCCAAAGTGCAAGTCGCCGCCGTATGTTTGAAATCCCGCTATAAACTATGCGGCGCTACGTATTCAAAACCCGCACATATCAGGTGCTGCGATGACACGCCGAGCTATGCGGGCTCGGTAAATTTCGCCGCGGCTCGCCTAGGCTTCTAACGCGTAGGGGATTTTATCTTTCGCGCCGGCGCCAGCAAAGCCTTTAAGCCGCAGCAGACAGCTGTCGCAAAGCCCGCACGCAGCGTCCTCGCGCTCGTAGCAGCTCCACGTAAACTCTAGCGGCACGCCGATTTCAAGCGCCAGCGAGACGATCTGCGCCTTGCTAAGGTGCACGAGCGGGGTTTTGATGCGCGGATGAAAGTCGCGGCTCGTGCCCAGATCGAGCGCTCGCTCGAACGCGCCGATGAACTCCGCGCTGCAGTCGGGGTAGCCGCTGCTATCCTCCTGCACCACGCCGATGAAGATCGCGTCGCAGCGCTCCTTCTCGGCGAGCGCGGCGGCGATGCTCAAAAACACGCCGTTGCGAAACGGCACATAGGTGCTCGGCAGATCCGAAAACACGCTCTCGCCACCCTCTGGCGGAATTTTATCGCTTTCGCTCTGCGATGAAATTTCACCCCCTGCGTGCTTGGGTGGAATTTTATCGCCCTGCTGCGGCTCGACTCCGCTTTGAAGTGAAATTTCGCCGCCTTGCGTTAAAATTTCACCGCTCTGCGTACGGCTGCTTCGCGCCGAATCTGCATCAAGCGGAACGTCCGCGGGGCTCATCATGAAATTTGACGCAGCAAAATTTTGCTCGCCAATCTCGGCATTAATAGAATTTGCCGCGATAGAATTTTGCCCGTCTAGGCGTACGCTCTTGGAATTTGCCGCGCTGTTAATCTCGACACTAGCGGAATTTACCGCGACGCCAAGCTCCGCAGCACCCTTTCTGATCGGCAAAGTACCGTCCGTGAGGGCGCTGCCGCCGATTTGCGCGATGAAGCGAGCGTCTAAAACGAACCTCTTTGCGACCCCCAAATCGTCGCAAATTTTACCGAAGCACTCGCGCTCCTTGTCCATCGTGCGCTGATTATAATCAAAATGCAGCGCCACGATCTCGTAACCTTCGCGCTTCGCGATATAGGCGCAGGTCGCGCTGTCCATGCCGCCGCTGATCACGCATAAAGCTCTCATTTTCGTCCTTTTTTTGCTAAAATTATACGAAAATTTTATAAAAGAGGGGTAAAAATGATACTTTGCGAGCAGCCCTATCCCGAAATTTTGGACGCAATCGCGGCGGAGCTGGGCGGCGGGAGCGTCGAGTTAATTTTCGTGCGCGGCGAGGAGATGCGGCAGCTAAATGCGCAAACGCGCGGCATCGATAAGGCGACCGACGTGCTAAGCTTCCCGCTCGATCCTGCGGCGTTTGCGGGCTTCAGCGAGGATTTTAGCGAAGAGAGCTCCGCGCATGAAAACAGCGGCGATAAAAATCCATACGCTGCGAATTCCGCTAGTGAAAATACAAGCGCTGCGAATTCTGCGAGGGAAAATTCTAATACTATAAATTTCGAAAATTCCGAGGGTGAAAGTTCTAACGACGAAAATTTAAAGAATGAGAATTTTGGCAGCGGAAATTTCGCCCCCGCACTGCTCGGCTCGGTCGTGATAAATTTAGACCTCGTAGAGCTTAAGGCGGCGGAACTGGGGCACGGCAGGGATGACGAGACGGCGCTGCTTTTTACGCACGGTCTGCTGCATGTGCTAGGTTACGACCACGAGAGCGACGACGGACAGATGCGCGCCAAAGAGTGCGAGATCATCGAGAAATTCCGCCTTCCAAAAAGCCTGATCGTGCGAACGGAAGGAAGTAGGGAGTAAGCGCCACGGGGATAGCGAGCCGTGCGATAAGCTATATGGATCACGAAGTAAAGTTTATATATGAACAATAAATTTGAAGTGTCGAAGCATGAGTAACAAGAAATTTTGCGATATATTGAAAAATTTATTTGATGTTAGCAGAATGAATTCCAGCGAGTATTTTTAAGTAGAATTTCTTATCGCATCAGACATTGCGGAAACGTTATACCATATATTTATGCCCCTTTTAATGAATTTTTATATGCTTTATTTAGTTTAAAAAATATCAAAAATAAAATTAGCGCCAAAATAATTCCGCTGCATAAAAAGAGTTTTTGTTCAAAGAAATTTTGCCTAAGATCAACTTCGATGATTACTTTATTATCACAATCTCCAAATTCTACGATATGAAGATTGATCATTTTTAAGATTACGCATTTATTATTAATGTATCTACTAAATATAAAATCACAAAAGTATTTTTCTTCATAGTCGTATTTGTTTGTATCAATATGAAAATCGATAAATTCCCAAGAAAAGATTTTGCCATTTCCCGCTACAGATATCTTGCAACCATTACCGCTTTTATAACTATGAAATCTAAAAAAATTCTCTACTGTTCCGGAGAAAATATATGGATTCTGTAAGGACTTCTCACTGGGTGCAACTGCATAAGCGGCCAAAAAACATATAGGCATAAGAACCATAGAAAATACGGCAATCATAGCTAAAAAATTATGCTTTTTAGCAAAGCCGAATTTGATTAGATCATTACAATAATCCACGTAACGAAGCGGATTTTTCATTGTGTTCCTTTAGATAAACATAGATGGTAGCCCAAAAAGCGCACGCTATCGCAAGTTCGGTAATTAGACTTAACGGCTACCCTCGATATCCGCAAAGTGCGAATGGGCGCACAAAATCTAACTGCATTTTCATTAAATTTCAAATGATATTTACGATATATTGTATTGTGCGGCGGATTAAATGCTGCTTAATATTTTTATTACAAACGCGAAATAAAAAGCCTAGAAACAAAGGTTTGTACGAACTAGCTTCTACATCGCAATTATCAAATACCTTTTCTTGCAGCCCTCTTAATATTTAAG
The DNA here is from genome assembly GCF_938041645.1 of uncultured Campylobacter sp. Classification (GTDB taxonomy): domain Bacteria; phylum Campylobacterota; class Campylobacteria; order Campylobacterales; family Campylobacteraceae; genus Campylobacter_B. Next base: position 3,945 of record NZ_CALIST010000040.1, read on the forward strand.
ACCGCTATCTTTCGTAGTAAAATAAATTTTTACATTCGAAAAAATAGGCAAATCTTGTAAATTCTCTAGTTCTACCTTATACATACCTTTTTGTAAGGGCGTGCAGGCGATCGTCGCACTATATGCGTCATAGTGTTTCTCGCCCCTATAAATACTCGTTTGCATATACGCGGGGCGTAAATTCCTCACCTCTGCAAACACGGGTTTTAACTTATAATAAAAATACTCCTTTCTGCGTCCAAATTTATTCGGCTCATTATCTATTTTGTATATCTTTAGACTTAGCGGTATTTTAGTACCGCGCAGCAGCGTTTCGTTCACGTCGTATTCCCCTCCTATATACGTATTTGCGAATTCATCATCCAAGAGCTTCATATCTCTATCGTAATCGTATGAGACAAAATCCAAAGTAAAATATCTACAAATTTTATCATCTTTGTTATTTATATATAATTCCGCTTTATTGCCGGCTTTAGTTAAATTTATATCGGTAAATTCCATAGGAATGCGCGGCTTAATTATCAAATAATTTATAAGCTCCTCCGCCACATAACAAAACAAAATAGACGCCGCTATTATAAAAATAAATTTTAATACTCTCATATTGCTCCATTTATAGGCATTTTAGCGGATTTATCCTTTCGCTTTAAGCATAATAGATTTTATTCACATTCATGAATATATGGATCTTTTAGGGTAAATTCGCCATGATCTCCCAGCCAAAACGTCGCATTCTCAAAATTGTCAATCGCAAATGTCGCATGGTGCTCGCTGTATACCCTGCGCGACCTGCATTTTTTACCTTTGTAATCATAGTGATCTGATAGCTTTTTATAAAACTCAATGCTTTCGTTATCAAAGTCGTAGCCCAGCGCGATATCTTGATTTCGCCCGTCGTAGAAATGAATATAGTCGAAATCGAAGTTATAATAAACCTTGCAATGGCTATTGTCGCCGTTTATTATGGCATCGCTGCAATATTTTTCTAGCTTTAATTTCTCTTTTTCAAACTCATGCCGTAGCTCAATCTGCTCAGACGGGTCTAAATTTTGTGTTTTCTCAGTAAAAAATTCCTCTTCATACCCAAGCGCCTTTTGCAATAAAATAGCCGAATATTCGGCTCTTTTAGAATAAAAATATAGAAAATAAGAGGTGTATAGTATAAAGATAAAACCTGCGAAAATCATAAAATTTCTAAGTAGTTTTTTCAAATCGTCGCCTTTATATGCTCTATATCGGTGCAAATAGTTTTGCCTCTTTCAAAAAGAGCGATGACTTATTATATCCCGTTAAGATTAAATCGCATTTGCAATTTGATATTATATTTTGATTTTAATCTGATATAAGAATGACGGGGCGTAAAATTTATCGTCGTATCATGTAAATTCCGCGGGCAAAATTTATGTGAATAAAATTCGCTTAACTGCACGCCTAGCCAATACTCACGGAGTATGTATTTGTTTTGTGGACAAACCTCAAGCGCGCCGATTTAGAATTTAAATTTCTTAAATTCTATCTTTTCATCGAAAACCGACATCGTGCGCCGCAGCTCGTCTATATCGACATTTAGCACGGCTAAGAAATACTCTCGTAGCTGCACGTATTCATCTTTGTTTGCCATCAAAATATTTATTATATCGACGTTGGCGTTTTCTTTATATAGCACGAGCTGATCGTGAATGCCGAAAAATCCGAGGCTGCCATTATGTAGATGCATAAATATCTTAGAGCCGTAAAGCAAGGTAAGTACCATAGTAAAAATACAGACTATATTTCTAATATTAACACTCACGCTTTCGTCGTCTCCGCCAAACTTAAGCGCGAGTAAAACCCAAACGGCGATAACGATCTTAAGGGCTAACGGCATTTGCTGCCTCCAACTCCATCTGCAATCGAAGCTAACCGCCATCGCACCGATCTTTTGTAGCTCAAAAAATTTCACAATTTCGCCCTTTTTATAATACGCGACGGAAGAGTTCGTCATCACGAAATATGCTTCGCCCTCGCGCCTAGCCGCCTCTATGAGTGGTAAGAGCACTAGGATAAACATCCGCAATACGCCTAGCTCTGGCGGACCCACCACGATGATGGCAAAAAACAAAAATATTAAAAATACGCAGCACATCGCAGGGAATTGATATTTAACGTAATCGCGATAGAGATGATCCGTGATGATTAATGGGGCTCTGTCATAATCTATGATTATGGTATTATCCTTGCTCGAAAGGCTCGCGTTCTTGTAGGTATATGTTTCTGCACTATCATCTGCAAACTCCGAGCCATCTAGTTTTAAATCCGGTTTTAAATTCAGATTGCAAGCATCGGGCTCGTCGCTATCCGTCTGCGATCCGCAAGACGCCTTCGCGTGCCTTCCGCGTAAGGCTTCTCTTAGCTCATCTAAATTATCGCTCAAATCGTCTCCTTAAATTTTACCCGAAATTTTGCCACTATTTTTTAGCCCGCTCCGCAAACAAACGCTGCAAAAAGGCGTCCGCGGCGGATAAAATTTCGCTCGAATTTTAAAAGCTCCGCTTAGCCAAAGTTTACGGGGTCCATATCGATCTCGACGGGCAGATGCTCAAGCGCGCGCGCGGCATTGATCAGCGGCACGTGTGAGCTAGCGCGCAGCAGAATTTCAAAGCGAAATTTCGACGCGATATAGGCGATACCCGCCTTGCCATAGCCGATAATCTCAAAGCTCTCGCTCGCTTTCTCTTTCAAATACTGAGCGGAATTTTCGGCAGTATTTTCGGCCGCTAAATTTATAAAATTTTGCGCGGCACCGTTTCTTTCAGGCTTTAAATTTACGCTACCCGCGTCTGCGTCGCAAGCTGAAATTTGCGCGGCATTTTTTAAATTTGAAGCGTTTTTTTGGGAGCTTAAATTTGCATTGTTCCCGCACAGATCCAAGCTTTGAAATTTAAAATTTGATATTTCGCTGCTGCCGCCCCCTGCGGCATTTTCTAAATTTAAAGCATTTAAACTTGCTCGCTTCAAGCCTGTATCCAGTCCGTCATGCGATACAAACGCACTACCTCCCGCCTGCTTGCGTCGTAAGATTTCAAGCGCCACGTTCATTATCTCGCTCGCCGCCTTTTCGTTTTTATGCGAGATCAGCACGCGCAAAAGCCGCATATACGGCGGATAGAGCCCCTCTCTAAACTCCGCCTCGTCACGCAAAAAGTCATCGTAGTTTTCGATATAATCCCTAAAAAAGTCGCTCTGGCGCGTCTGTATGATGACCCTGCCCTGCCCCGAGCGACCCGCGCGGCCAGCCACCTGCATCGCAAGCGCCAGCGTCTTTTCGCGCGCCCTAAAATCGGGATAGCTCAGATGTTCGTCGATCCCCATTATCACCGCAAGATCGACGCCATGGTAATCGTGCCCCTTACTAAGCATCTGCGTGCCTACCAGAATGTCGATTTTATGGGCGTTGAAGTTATTGAGTAGCGCCTCGAGTTTGCGCTGCGTCGTGATCTCGTCGCGATCAAATTTTGCGATGCGGGCGTTTGGGAAACGCGCCGCAAGCTGTGCCGCGAGCTCGCCCGTGCCGATCTTGCGCGCCTGCATCACTTCGCCGCCGCAGTTTTCGCAAGACGCCTTATAAAACGTGCTAAAGCCACAGTAATGGCACTTCAGCGCCGCAGCGTCCGCGTGGTAGCTCATCCCGACGGCGCAAAACGGACAGCGCACGATCTGCCCGCAGTTTTCGCAAACCATATATTTGTAATTCGCTCGCGTGGGCAAAAACACGACCGCCTGCTTGCCGGCTTCAAGGCTGCGCCCAATCTCGGTTAAAATTTTTGGGCTCAGCCCCGTCTCGCTCTCATCGAAAATAAAGCGCTTGGCGCTGCTAAAGTAGGTGCCGCGCAGGCGGAAGTGCGGCTGCTTCGCGTAGGTGCTAAGCGCGGGCGTCGCGGAGCCCAAAACCACGCGGATGCCGAGCTTCTTGCCGACGAAAATCGCGGCGTCGCGGGCATTTAGGCGCGGCGCGGCGGCGGATTTGTAGCTGTCGTCGTGCTCCTCGTCCACGACGATGAGACCCAGAGCGCTAAAGGGCAAAAACAGCGCCGAGCGAGCGCCCGCGATGAGCCGAATCTCGCCTGCGTTAAATTTTTCTAAAATTTCGCGCTTTTTTTTCGGCGAAATTTTAGAGTGCCAGACGCCGAGTCGCTCGCCGAAATAGCTCTGTAGCCGCTTCGTCATCTGCGGCGTTAGCGAAATCTCGGGCATCAAAAACAGCGCCTGCTTGCCCGCAGCGAGCGCCTGCGCGATCAGCGCGATATAAATTTCGCTCTTGCCGCTGCCCGTATCGCCGAAAATCAGCGATGTCTCATTGGCTTCGGCAAATTTACGCGCTTGCTCCTGCGCGGGGGTGAGGTTTGGAATTTTACCTATCTGAAGCGGAGATAACGACGTCGGGATGGGGCTTTGTGCTGCGGCATCTGAATTTTGAATTGAGATAGAATTTTGCGCTGAAGTAGAATTTTGAATCGAAACGGAATTCTCTCCCTTGGCAAAATCCCGTTCTTGGGTCGAATTTTGCGCAGTGGCGGAATTTTGTTTGTATGCCGAACTCGGCGCGGCAGCAAAATTTATTGTCATAGCGGAATTTTGAGCCAATGTAGAATTTTGAATTGAAACGGAATTTTGCTCATCGACAAAGTCCCTCTCTTGGATAGAATTCTGTGCGGCGGTAGAATTTAACGCCAAATTTTGCGAGATAGAATTTGGCGCCTGCTTTAAATTTTGCTTTTGCATGGAATTTGGCGCGATGACGGAATTTATGACGGTAACAGAATTTTTTGAGATAGTAGAATTTCTCGTCAATACAAACTTCTGGATTGAGGCGGAATTTTGTATGGCACTAAAGTCATCGTCGAGCGTAGAATTTTGTGTGGTGATGGAATCCTGCTCGGAAATAAAATTTTGTTCGCGGGTAGAAGCTTGTTTGCAAGCGGAGGTTGGCTTACTAACGGGAATTTGCTCGCAAGCGCAATTCCGCTCGGTCATAGGATCCTCCTGCGAATTCCGCAAATCCTGCGCCGTATTGCTCGCAGGCTCAAAGATCCCGAATGCAACGCCCTTTTCGCAAACATAGTAATGCGCGATAAAATTTGCAAGTGCGATCTGAAACGAGCTAATTTTAAGCTGCGAAATTTCAGAAATTTCCTTGGTTTTGAAGCTCGGCTTTGCAACCTCACGAAGGATCACGGCGGATTTGACGCTCGATTTTACAGGAACGGATACGATTTGATAAGCTGGGATTTTAAAATTTGAACTATAAGTAAGCGGCTTTAGGCTGGCGCCCAAAACCGCAACTTCATAATAGAGCATTTAGCTATTGAGCTAAGGATTGGCAAAGCTCGTCAGCGTGATTACAATCGAATGAGCCTACATTTCTATCTTTATTTGCACCGGAAGTAGGTATACTAGCTCTTGTTGGATAATAAGTAAAGTTAGTACTTTTGCCTGCTACGGTAGCCGTATATGTAGATGTGGCATTATCGTTGCCATTTCTAACCAAAGTCCAGCCGTTCCTACCACCATCTCTCATAGGATAGATAGGTTGCTGCAAAACGCCTTCAAAAAGAGTGGCATTGTCCGAACCCTCCAAAGCAGGCCACGTAGTCACGCCCCTCATCATATTCTCGCTTCTAACTAGCGAAAGTCCACTTCTAATGGCAGCGATATCTCCGCGCATCTTAGCGATCGTGGCATCATCGCGCGTAGCGGCTAATCTAGGCACCGCGATGCCCGCCAAAATACCTAAAACGACGATGACGAAAACAAGCTCAATCATCGTAAAAGCTTTTAAATTTTTCATGTTAAATCCTTTGATTTAAAGTGAGATGATTATAGCCAAATTTAAATAAAATTAATTTTAGTTGAAGAAAAAATCCTGCATTTTAAATGGAATTTTGTGAAATTTCATTAAATTCTGCGATTTTCTGCCCGAATTTTACGGACGTATCAGCCGGGATTTCAAATTTTAAAAACTCGCTTTGCGCTACGAGCACGATCGTTGAGCCAAGCTCAAAATTTCCCAAATGATCGCCCTTTTTAAAGTTCAAATTTTTATATTCGTAAAGCGCCTCAGCTCTACTTGCACATGCATTCGTTTGTATTCGCGCATCGAAATCAAATCTCATCTTGCCGACGTTTAAAGCACCCACGAAAACCATCCACAAAATCCCGCCATTTCGCATTTTGCACTTTAAAATCACTCGCTCATTTTTTATGTAGAGGTTTGGAATTTTAAGTAAAAGCTTCTTCGCCACGCTGTAGAGATCAGCGGGTATGCAAAGCGCCTGCAGCACGCTCAGATCGCACGGCGCGTGATAATGATGATAATCGCGCGGGCTTAGATAGATGTTTGCGTAGCTTAAATTTACGCCGCTTGTATTTTCGCCGCCTTGGGCGTCCTCTGCGCTCGTTTCGCGGCTCGCGCTATTTTCATCGCTGTAAATTTCGGCTCGCACGCCGCTTGCGGAATAAGTTGCGCCGCTTTCATCGCTTCTAATTTTTGCTTGCGTGGCGCGAAATTTCATCCCTGCGCCGGCATCTTTTGCGCATCCAGTTCCAACCTCGCCGCTCCCGTTCGTAGTAACCGCCCCGTCATCTAAATTTTTAACCGCTCCGCCGCTTTCGCTTGCAGTAAACGTGCGCCCCAACAGCTCGCTAAGGCTGTATTCGCAGCCCTTTACGCTAAAAGCCCGCAGATCGTCGCAGCATCCGCTCTCAAAGATCACGCCGTCGCTAGGGCTTATAAAAGCCATCTCGTCTGCCGCTATCTCGCGCGGACGCAGCAAGCGGCGGGTAAAAAGCGCGTTTAGGCTCGCGTAGCTTTGCGGCGGATCAAATTCGCTCATATCGATTTTGAAAAATTCCACATATTTGCGGTTGATAAAATTTTGTATAAATTTAGGAAATTTCACCGCGGCGATAACCCCGAAAATCCTCGAAATAGAACTTCTCATCTATGCCTTTCTAAGCTTAAGCAGCGCGATCTCGGCATCGGCAAAGACCCTTATCGGCGGGCCCCAAAACCCTACGCCGCTACTTACGTAGATTTGCTTCAGCCCGTCGTTATACAGCCCGTAAAGATACTTCTGGCTAAGCAGTACCAAAAGCGTCCACGGAAAAATTTGCCCCGCGTGCGTGTGTCCGCAGATACACAGATCAACCTCGTCGCGCACGAAATCCACGACGTATTTGGGCTGATGCGCGAGTAAAATTTTTGGTTTATCGGGATCTGCCTGCGCTAGCGCAGCGCCGAGATCGGGCTGCATATATCCGAAGCGAAAGCCGCTAAGATCGTGCACGCCCATTAAATTTAGCCCCTCAAATTCCACGCTTTCGTTTTGCAGCACCCGCACGCCAGCTTTTTGCATTGCCGCGATAAGCCCGCTTGCGTCGCCGCGGTAATACTCGTGGTTGCCCGTGACGAAAAAGATAGGCTTTTTGATCGCCTCAAGAGGCTGCAAAATATCCCCGAGCTCATCCGAGCGCAGATCAAACATATCGCCTACTATTAGCAGCGCGTCATAATTTAGCGAGTTTATCTGCGCTACGACGCCTTGCAAAAACTCCTTTTTCAAAAACTCGCCTAGATGTACGTCCGAGATGACGACGAAGCTTAGCTCGCGAGCTAAGTTTTTGATTTTTATTTCGCGCTCGGTGATTTTTGGAATTTTTAGTGCATTATAAAGCCCTTTAAAAATATAGCTAAACGCCATTATTACGAAGGTCACGTCGATAAAGGTTTTTAAAAATTTTCGCCTGTTTTGGCTAAATTTAACTACATGCGTAGCGGTGCTTAGCACATCGTAAGCAAGGCAGATAAAAAAGAGCGAAAAGGACGCTGCCATGCAAAATACGCATAGCTTATAGAGTAGCTCGTTTTTAAAGCTTCCATTAAGCCCAAAACCCGCAAAAAATATTGCATCTAAAATCGCCAAAGCTACGCAAAGTAAGCTCAAGACAGGGCGAAACGTAGCGAAGCTTTTATATGGCGCAAAACGCGCGCTGATCGATCTGTAGACGTAAAGATTAAAAAACAGAAATAAAATCGTGCCGACAATCGGGAAAATATAGGCGCTTTTCAAACTCTAGCCTTGGATATACTCATCCAGCTTATCTTTATCAAAGCCCGTGATTTCTTGCTTATCGTCTAAAATTAGCGCGCCGCTCTTTTTAAATTTAGTGATGGTGCGCGAAAATGTTTCGGGGGTGACATTTAGAATTTTGGCTATTCTAGTGTACTTTGTGCTCATAAAAATATCAAAATTTTCGTTGATAAACTTAGCGATTTTGCCGTCGCAGTTAAGCACGACTTGATTATCAAAGACCGCATTTAGCGCTCGGATCTTCTCAGACATCGATTTTAAAAGCTCCAGGCAAATCTTTGGATCGCTCATAAACTCGTTTTTAAATTTTTCATAATCGATCTTTAGCACCTCGCCGTTTGTCGAAAACACGCCACTTGCAGGATAGCTCGTCTCTTCGAAATTTACCATCTCCGCCACGAGCGAGATGGGGCGGATCTCGCGCATATGGATCTCACGCCCCTTTGCGGAGGTTTTATAGATTTTTAAAATTCCTTTTAGCAGGATTAATAGATACTGCGAGCGCTCGCCCTCGAAAAATAAAATTTCGCCCTTTTTGTAGCTTTTATGGATGCTAATCTGCTCCAAACGATCGATTTGCGCTGCGCTTAGAGCTTTGAAATAAGGAATTCTCTCAAGCATCGCCGTAACCTATTTTTTAAGCAGGTCTCTTATCTCGGTAAGAAGTTTAATCTCTTCGCTAGGCTCGGCAGGTGCGGCAGGTTCCGGCGCAGGCTCGGCGGGTTTTTTAAGCTTATTGATCGCCTTGATCGCGCAGAATATACAAAACGCGATGATGATAAAATCGACCGTTACCCGGATAAACGAGCCATAGTTTATCGTAACGGCCGGGGTCTGCCCCACCGCTTCTTTCAGCACGATCTTAAGATCGGTAAAATTCATGCCTCCCGTAAGAAGTCCTAAAACCGGCATCATGATGTCGCTTACGAGCGAGGTTACGATCTTGCCGAAAGCCCCGCCGATGACGACGCCCACCGCCATATCGATGACGTTGCCTTTCATCGCAAATTCTTTGAATTCCTGAATGAAACTCATATTGTCTCCTTAAATAAAATGCGCCGATATTAGCCTATTTTTGCTTTGTTTTTGCTTTTTATTAGGAAGTAAAAAGTATAATCCCAGCTTAAATTTAAACCCAAAGGACCTAAATTGTATCGCTTCGCTCCGTCGCCCACCGGCGATATGCATATCGGAAATTTACGCGCGGCTATTTTTAACTACATCTGCTCGCTGCAGGATCAAAGCGGCTTTATTTTGCGCATCGAGGATACCGACACTGCGCGCAATATCGAAGGCAAAGATCAAGAGATCATCGAAATTTTAAAGCGCTTCGGTATCTCATGGCAGAGCCTGTATTATCAAAGCAAAAATTTAAAATTTCATCAGCAGTTCGCAGCCAAGCTACTTGCCGAGAAAAAGGCGTTTTGCTGTTTTTGCAGCGAGGAGGAGCTTGAAGCGAAAAAACAAGCCGCCAAGGACGCGGGCGAGGCTTATCGCTACGACGGACACTGCGAGTATTTAAACGACGAAGAGGTGCTAAACTGTGAGAAGCCCTTTACCATCCGCCTTAAAAAGCCTGATCATGCGCTGGAATTTACCGACGCGATCAAGGGCCGTATCGCATTTGAGCCGCAGAATATCGACAGCTTCGTCATCATGCGCGCAGACAAGACGCCTACATATAACTTCGCCTGCGCCTGCGACGATATGATGCAGGGCGTGAGCTTCGTAATCCGCGGCGAGGATCACGTCTCAAACACCCCGAAGCAAAACTGGATCCGCCAAAGCCTTGGCTACGAAGGCGAGATCAAATACGCGCACCTGCCGATCATATTAAATTCCGAAGGCAAAAAGATGAGCAAGCGCGAAGCTAGCTCCTCGGTAAAATGGCTACTTCAAAGCGGCTACCTGCCCGAAGCGATTGCGAATTATCTGATCCTACTGGGTAACAAAACGCCGCGCGAGGTATTTAGCATGGATGAGGCGGTGGAGTTTTTCGATATCGCTAAAATTTCAAAAAGCCCGGCAAAATTTGACGAGGACAAACTCGCCTTTATAAACCGAGAGCATATCAAAAGAGCGAGCGAGCAGCGATTGGCGGAGCTTTTTGAGCTCGAGCCGAAATTTGCGCCTTTGATAAAATTTTACACTCAAGAAGCGAGCCTTATCCCACGTATCAAAGAGAAGATCGCAGCGATCTACGGCGCTAAAGATATCCCGCAGGAGTGGGCGACGCAGGCGCAGGCGCTGCGAGAGGCGATCTTAAATTTATTAAGCTCAAACGATGCAGCAGCAGAATTTAATGATTTCAAAGCGGCGCTCTCGCAGGCTACAAATTTAAAAGGTAAGAGCCTGTTTATGCCGCTTAGGTTTTTACTGACCGGCGCACCTCACGGACCGGAGCTTAGCGAGCTGTATCCGCTGATCCGCGCCGATTTAAAGGAGATCATATGCTAGCAAACAGCCTGATCTACGGTGCGCTCATAACCTTGCACTACGTGATTCAAGCTTATATGATGCTAATTTTCGTCGCCTGCGTTTTGAGTTTCATCCGTCCAAATCCGTTCGGTAAATTTTATAAAATCGTCCGCGCGATCTCTGCGCTTACGGAGCCTGCGTTTGCATTGGTGCGCCGCTATCTGCCTACGACTTTCGGCGGGTTTGATCTTTCGCCGCTTCTTATCCTGCTCGTGCTTAATTTCTTTGACAGCGCGATAATCTATATCATCAATAGGACGGTCATTTGAAAATATTTCTGAAATTTAGCCTTGTTTTAGGACTGCTGTGCGCCGCAAGTAGCGGTAAAATTTTAAGCTACGAACAGATCAAAGACGAGCCAAAATCCCTAGCTAAGGATTATTACATCTATCGCCTAATAGATGAGACGAAATACAACAAAGCGGAGATTAAAATTTTAAAACAAAGTATCTTTCGCTACAAAGGCAAACTAAAAGAGAAGCTAGATAGAATTTTCGGCGCCATTCGCCCTCCTAAGCGTCCGGATCGCTGCGCAGGAGTAACGGCGGCAAATATTTTAGATGCAAATTTAACCTGCAAAAAGGCGCGCTCATATCCAAATTTTATCGCCAAGCTAAGCCCGTCGGTGCGCGAGACGCTCGCTTCGCAGCTTGAAAAGTACCAAGACGCAGCAAGTAAAAACGCCGTAAATTTACTGCGCGGATTTAACGACGAAAATCCGAGCGAGTATTTTATGCAAAGTCGTAACGCGCAAAACTACTTTTTATATTACGACTACTTAAAAGATGCGGGCAAAGACGCTCTGATCGACATCGACGCTGATGCGACCTTCGTTACCGGCCTAAGCGCTCAACCAAGCTTCAAAGCGGTTCTCAACGACGCGCTAATCAACCGCAAATACCCACACTTGCGCCGCTCGCTCACGGGCGTCGATCCGCTAACCGCGGAGAAGGACGTAGCGTTTATGCTGGGCGTAAATGCCGTAATGCAGGGCGATGAAGGGGCTGCGCTTGCATTTTTTAGCCGCGCAGCAGCGAGCTTTGAGAAGCCTCACGACGTGCACAATGCGAAATTTTGGATCTACCTGCTAAATGGAGATCAAAACGTCTTGCGCCAGCTTGCTAGCAGCGATTATTACAGCCTCTACGCGCTTTATGCCAAGGAGGTCTTAGGAGATAGGAATTTAAACATAATCATCCCAAATCCTGCTAAAAATTCCATCGAAGGCTACGATATTACCGATCCTTTCGCTTGGGTTCGCACGAAAAATAGCGCTGATCGGATGTCTCGCCCGCAGCTTTTGGAATTTGCCAAAAAATTCGATACTAAGCAAAGCATCGGCGAGTACTCATACATCATGAATAAAGCAAGCGGCGGTAAGGATAACTTCTATCCGACGCCGTTTATGGAGTATATCGGCGACGGCGATAATCGCCGCAAGGCGCTTATTTTAGCGCTCGCTCGCCAAGAGAGCCGCTTTATCCCAAGTGCCGTTTCTACCTCGTATGCGCTAGGGATGATGCAGTTTATGCCGTTTTTGGCTAACGACATCGGCAAAAAACAGCTTGCGATCGCAGGCTTCGATCAAGACGATATGTTCCGCCCCGAGGTCGCTTACCGCTTCGCCAACATCCACATCGACTGGCTGGAGCGCAAAATTTACAGCCCCGTTTTCATCGCATACGCTTACAACGGCGGGCTTGGGCTCGTGAAAAAGATGCTTCAGCGCGGCGATATGTTTAATAAGGGCAAATTTGAGCCGTGGCTTAGCATGGAACTCGTGCCGTATGCCGAGAGTAGAGACTACGGCAAAAAGGTGCTCGCAAACTTCATCATCTACTCGCAGATCCTCGATCCGCGCGCGAAAGTCTCGGTGCAGCAGGAGCTGCAAGATCTGCTGATACCTAGCAGAAGCGATGATTTCAGATAAATTTACGAGGCGGCGAAATGAAAGCAAAGCGAAATTTTATAGTTAAAATTTTAGCCGCTTCGGCTTTTGTCTGCGAAATTTGCGCGGCGACTCAAAATTTTCGGCTACCAAAGATGCCGCGAAATCGCTGAAAGAGGATGAAATTTTAATCCTTAAAAGCGATCTTGCCGCCGCTAAAAAACAGGGCGGCGCGCTGCAAGAGGTAAATTTAGAGGAAAGAGAGCTTGCAAAAAACGCGCTTAAGCTTCCGTTTGAAATTTACGAGCTGCGCCTTTCTGAGGATCAAAATACGCTCTTTGGCTTGGGCGACGACAAAGGCGGTATCGTCCTGATCGATGTTACCGAGCCGCGCACTCTAAGGCTTGCGGGCATATTTTCTTTTCCGCAGCATGAGCTTGATCCCGCCTACATAGATATCGCGCAGAGCAAAGACGGCAAAAGTCTATTCGTCGCCGATCCGAATTTCGGAATTTATAAACTGGATCTTAGCGACCGAAGAGATATTAAAATTTCGGCCCGGCTTGAGGCGCGATTTGTAAATAAAATAGAACTTTCAGCCGACGGACGCACCCTTTTTGCGAAGGATTTTTTCAGCACCCTTACTGCCTATGACGTAAAAGATGATAAATTTACACAGCTTGCTTATTTTATCGCCCCTTCCAAAGTCACTAAGCGGGAATACGATTACGCTTGCACACCGCATAGATTATCCGAAATAAAGGAGCTCGGCGATCTGAAACTGCTATCTGAGAACGAACTCTTGCTGGCAAGCTGGACGGGGTTTTATATTTTAGATATATCGGATATGCATAGGTACCGCGCAAATGCCGCGCAAAGCTTTAATATCTTAAAGCAGATCCGTTATATCGCCCATCCGTATTTAGAAATTGATAAAATGGCGCTATCCAAAGACGGCAAGCGGGTATTTTCATCAAATTGGAGCGAATTTGGGCTATATGATTTAGGCGAAAACGATACGGCGCAATCAAGCGCGTATTACAGCGGCGCGCATTTAAATAATTTTAAAGTCATAGAGGATCTAAATTTAGCCTACTTGGGTAAAAAAATATCCGAAAAGGGGGAGTTTCCAAGCGTAGATCTAATCGATTTTAGCAACAAACTCGACCCCGCCCCGATAAAAAGATATCTCTTTCCGCAGAGCCTAAAAGGCGTAAGCGTCGAATCTCGCGGCAAATATCTTTTCTTTTCCTATTTTACGAGAAACGGAGCGTTCATAAGCGGGCTTGATCGCGCTTCGTTAAGCTCCGCCGAGAAATCCGCTCAATCTGCGCAGATGCAAAATGAAATTTTAGCCGAAAAAAGCCCCGAAGAAAAAGGCGCGATCTGGGAACTTCCTTACACTAAAAACGGCTTTCGAACCGTTGATAACATAATAAAAAATCTCCGCAAGGATATCTGCTCCTTGCAAGCGCGGACGACGAATACCAAGTCTCGCTAGTTGCGTTAAACGAGCAGGGAGCGGAGCTTTGGCGCAAAAAATTAAATATGGTATCCGCAGCCAATATACCGGTAGCGGCGATGGACTCGTACGCGCTTTTGGATAATCAAATTTTAGACACCGAAACGAAAAAGATAATCTACGAATTTCCGCTTAAATTTAAAGAAGTAGCGAGCTTCGGCGATAAATTTGCCGCGATAGACGAAAACGACGATCTATGCTTTTATGAGAGAGAAAAACTGCTATGGAAGAAAAAGCTAAATATCGCAAAGAGCAAAAGGCCGTTTGACGGCGCCATGACAAAGATAGCCAAAATATCCGAAAGCGAAATCCTGCTCATCATCGAAAAAGACGGATTTTTAAAATTTAACGCCAAAGGTGAGGAGCTTTGGCATAAGAGCGTAAATTTCGCCCGCACGAAGGATGGCGGCGCCTCGAACGAGCTTGTAATGGATCATGGGGCGCAACTGCTAAAAGCAAAGGACGGATCGATATTTCTACTGGCGAAATTCGGCGCAAATATCGCAAAATTCGATGCCTTAGGTAATGAAATTTGGAGAAAGCAAATTTGCGGAAGAGATCGCGGCGTCTGTGATCTGCCCGACACGCTAAACGCAACCTATAAATTAGCAAACTACAAAGACGGGCTACTTTTGATTGGTGCAAACGACGCCTCGGAGGATCAAACGATATTTTTAGAGCTTGATTTGGACGGCAATATATTGAGTGAAAACAAAGCGAAACTGCAAGACTTTTGGCTCAAAAGCGCCGTAAGCACGGATGACGGAGGCGTTTTAATAGGCGGAGACGCCCTTAAAGACGATACGGTCATAATAAAAATTCGCTCCGACCTGCCGCTGGATCAACAAAAGATCAAAAATTTAAACAGATAAACTATCCGCAGCTTATCCGCCGCAAAGGCTGCGACAAGTTTAAATTTAGCCGCTTTGCAGCTTGTTTGCTTGTTTGCGATGCTTTAAAATTTCGTAACTTCAGATATGCAAACCGCCGTTTTAAAATTTCGGCAAGTTTTAAATTTTAAATTTACGCTTGTCGACTGCGCCGTTTTAGCTAAATTTAACCGCGTGGCGCAGAACTTACGGATGCGAAATGATTTAATCGTGATTTAAATCGTACGACTCCGCGAGTACTTTAAAATTTAGCGATCAAATTGCTATTTAAAAAGCCCTTTGATCTTGCCGAAAAGCGACTTTTCGCCGCCTGCGGAGGTTTCATCTTCATGATCTTCTGCGGCGGAATTCTCACTGCCGCCTTCTATCGTATCGCCGCTGCACGGGACGGAATTCTCGCCGCTTGCCTTAATTGCGCCGCCATCCGCTTCCATCACACTGCCGCCGCCCGTTACATCGACACCGCGCGAGGTAAAATTCTCTCTGACCATCCTAACGCCTCCGCCTGTATTGCTACGCTCTATCGCCTCGCCGATCTGCTGCGCCGCAATATCCGCGTAGATCAGCGCGCCCTGCGGATCACAATTAAAAAGATTTGAAAACGACTCGGACCTATTCAGATCGATCGGATTGGGCTCAACCACCTCGGTAGCCTCAAGTAGTCCCACTTCAAGCTCGCGCGCCAAATTTAGCGCCTTTAAAAACACGGGCAAATTCTGCGCATAAAACTCATCTACGGCGGATTTAACCTCGCCGCCCGCCTCATAATCGCGCAGCAGTTTCTGCACGTTATCGGCGCCAAGATACGCGCCGCAGCAGTAATTCTCGACGATCTCGTTGTGAATTTCACCGCTAAACTCCGCTAGAAATTCCGCCGGCAAAACCTCACGCCAATCGCTTATGTAGGATTTAAATTTAGAGCTTTGCTCCGCCAAAAAGCTAAACGCCGTGCCGCGCGTGTAAAAATACTCTCTAAAATAGCCCTGCGCCACGGCTATATGAAATCCGTGCGTTTTATTAAAAATCCCCTGCGTGCCGTACTGCAGCGCCGAGCGGAAGCCGTCCGCGTATTTTTCTGCGTAAAATTCATCCATCCCCGCTTCGCGCGCGATTTTAGCGATAGCCTCAAAATCTCCCCTCTGCGCAAGCTTTAGCGGCTTAAAATACCACTGTAAAATTTCATCTTTGCCGATCGCGTGGTAGCTTATGTCGTAACCCATCCTCTCTCCTTTAATCTTTCAGATCGATCTGCGGGTGCCAATACAGCGACTTTGAAACTTTGCGAAATTTCATCGTGGCACCCAGACCATTTGAGGTGCGGTAGCTAAGCACCAGCTCGTCCTTATCGCTCTTAGGCGCGGTGATCTTGTAGCGGCTTGACCAAGCGATCTTAAAAAGCTCCTTTTGCAAAAGCGGATCTCCGTCGTGCAGCGGCACTACGTTTGCGTTTACGCCGTTAATTTGAACCGCGCCGATCTGTACTTCTTTAGGATAGGATGCGAGCAAAAACACCTCGTCTCCAGCGGCGTTTCTAAGCTCGGGCGCTACGGGATTTAGATAGGTCGCCACTGCCAAATAGCGATCACCCGCGCGCACCGATTCAAATTTTTGCGTATAAGCAAGAAACTCGTTTTTAAGCGGATCATGACGGGGATCGTTTGCGGAGCAGGAGTTTAAAAATAGCGCTAGCGCGGCTAGGAGCGCGCCCTTTAGCAGGCCGTTTAGCGCGCCACTAAAATCAAATTTCTTCATCGATCTTCCTTTGAAATTTTAGGCGCATTTTAACGAATTTTGCTTTTTAAAAGGCTAAATTCGCTACAATCTGCTCATCTTAAAAAGCCGGATTTTAAAAATGAAAAGACTTGTTATCGCATTTTCAGGCCCTTCCAACAGCGGCAAAACGACGCTAATCTGCAAGATCGCTAAAATTTTTATCGCTAGCGGGCTTCGGACTGCGATCGTAAAGCACGATCCCGGCGATAAGGCGCGCTTTGACGTAGAGGGCAAGGACAGCGCCAAATTTAGCGAGCTCGGCGCCGAGACCGTCGTGATGAGCCCTACGCGGACGAGCTATTTTTCGCAGCGCTGTATGCAGATTGACGAGGTCGTGCGGATGCTAGGAGAGTTTGACATCCTGCTCGTAGAGGGGCTAAAGACGCTGCCGCTGCCGCGCATAAGCCTGTTTCGCGACAAGATCGATCCGGCGTATCTGCCATTTTCGGACGCGATCGCTTCAAATTTAAGCGGCGAGCAGATGGATAAATTTTGCCGCGTAAATTTCAATATCAACGACGCTGCGGGCATTAGCGAATGGATCTTAAAAAACGCCAAAAAAATGTAAAGGAATAAAATGCAAGAGATCGTAAAATCAATCCAAAATATCGCGCTACAAATCGCCGAGGAGCTGAAATACGCGGACTTCGGCTACACCGATCATCACAACAGCACGGGCGATACGCAGCTCAAACTCGACGTAAAAAGCGACGCCATAATCGAGGCGGAATTTCGCAAAAACCCGCTCGTACGCGCCCTAATCAGCGAGGAGAAAGATGAGACGCTAGAGCTTAGAAAGGATGCGCGCCTAATCGTCGCTTATGATCCGCTCGACGGCTCGAGCTTGGTGGACGTAAATTTTGCCGTGGGCTCGATATTTGGCATCTACGAGGATGAAATTTCGCCCGCAAGCTTAAAGGCGGCGATCTATTGCATCTACGGACCGCGCCTTGAGATGGTCGTTTGCGAGGACGCACCGAAGCTCTACCGCCTAAATCGCGAGGGCAAATTTAGCTTCGTAAAAGACCTACGACTGAACGAAAAAGGTAAGCTAAACGCCACGGGCGCGACGCAAAAGGGCTGGAGCAAACCGCACCGAAAGCTCGTGCGGGCGCTGTTTGACGAGGGTTACCGCCTACGATACAGCGGCGCGATGGTAAGCGACCTGCATCAAATTTTATTAAAAGGCGGCGGACTTTTCAGCTACCCCGCTACCAGCGACCATCCGCTCGGTAAGCTTCGCGTAACCTTCGAAGTGCTACCGTTCGCGTTCATCTTCGAGCGCGCCGGAGGCGCCACCAGCGACGGCGAAAACGGCTCGCTTTTGCAGCTTAAAATCGAGAAAATCCACCAAAGCAGCCCTTGCTTTTTCGGCTCGAAGTACGAGATCGCGAAGATGCATGAAATTTACGGCGGGAAAAACTGATGGCGGATACCGAGGTCGCTGCGCCGCGCGACGTTTACGACGAAATTTTGGATAAAAGCTTAGCCGCGCTGCAAGCGTGTCAAGCCGAGCACAACCTCACCAGCTGCCTGGAGTGCGAGAAGCTGCTAGATTGCGCGGTACGCGACAAATACGTCAAGGCGGTCTATGAGAGCATGTCGCACGGCGCGACGGGGGATTTTTCGTTTTAAAACGTACTTTTGCGGCGTGATGGGGATTTTTGACGGACTTTGGCATAAATGCACCCCGTCGCCTTCCTCTTGCAGGCGCATAATTTTTATGAAGCGGGCTTTGCACGCAAGATCTCTGTAAACCAAGCTACGACGCAGAATTCGCTCGGAATTTGCTATGCGATGCGAATTTGATCCGGCGGCGCATAGGTTCTTACTTTGCAGCACGGAATTTACCCCACTGCGAAACGATAAAATTTACGGCACGATTTGGCATTGCGGCAGGGTCTACTCTGCAGCGCATCTGTTTTGCGGACCAGGTTTTGGGGCTGCCGATAAAACTTAAAATGAGGGCGTAGCTAAATTGCAGGCGTGCGGCTAAATTTCAAACGCACATACGGTTAATTCAGCACGCGGCTAATTGAAGCGGACAAACGTTGATCTCGGGCTCCGCGGTCAGATAGATTTTTAAAATTTGTAGATAAAATTTTAAGACAGGCGGAACGGCGGGGTTGTATCCTTCGTCGAGTTTTTAAAATTTACGGATAAAATTTTAAGGCGCGAAATTTTACTTCGCAAAATTTTAGCTGCGATCATGAGCCGTTTATGAGTGCAAATACGCGAATGTCTGAAGTACGCAAAATAAAATTTCGGCGGGCTAAATTTTACCGCCGCGATCTTTAAATTTACGCGATTAAAATTTACCGACTTGCGCAAGCCGTCGTTCGTCGCCAATCTTTTGCTAGTTTAAATTTTGCCTTGTTAAATTTAGCTCACGACTAGAGTGACGGCTCTGCTACCGGCGATGAAATTTAAATTTTGCCTTGCGGAATTTAACTCGAAAACTTAGCGACGCAGCAAAACGGCAAATTTTGCCTCACAAAATTCGAGCCGCAAATTTAAACTACAAATTTAAACCGCGATCCGCGCATTGAAATTTAAAAGCTAAATTTAAAGTCTAGTGAGCGGGTCCGTCGCACGAATACTCGTATAATTCAAGCACATAATGCTCATATTGAAATTTTGCAACTGAGCGTGTATGTGAAGCGCTCGTTAAAATTTCAAAGCCGAGGCACATGCAACCGCTCGCGTTAAAATTTTAAAATTAAGGCGCATTACGGCGACGATTGCGTTAAATTTAAAAACCGATCGGCTGGCGCGCGGAATTTTAGAATTGATCCATTCGCGAAGCTGTGCGTCATCGATCTGTTCGCAAAGGCGCGCGTCATCGCTCTATCTGCAGCGCCGCGCATTGAAATTTTAGAGCAGATTTGAGGAGTATAAGCAGAGGATGCAGCCATTCGTACAAGGGGTTTTGATGGGGCTGGGCGTTAGCGTGCCGATCGGCCCGGTAAACGTGCTGATAATGTCCTACGCGCTGCGAAGTTACACCAAGGCGCTGTGCCTGGGCCTCGGTGCCATGAGCGCGGATATGCTGTATCTAGCGCTATCGGCGTTTGGTATATCGCAGTTAGCTAAAATCCCGATCGTTTTTGCCTGCATATCGGTATTTGGCGCATGCTTTTTACTCTACACGGCATACAAGATCTGGCATGGCACGGCTAGTTCGGTGCAGCCTGCAAGCGTCGAGGCTTGCTCATGCGCGGCGCTTTACGGCAAAGGCTTTTTGATAAATTTACTAAATCCATACGTCATTATGTTTTGGCTCAGCGTCTCTGCCGGCACCGCGCGAGCAGATTTTGCGCTTGCCCTTGCGGGGCTTGTAAGCGGAATCTTAGCTTGGATCACGCTTTTTCCGCTTGCGATATATCTAGCTCGTAGCAAGCTTCCAAACATAGTAGTGCGGGCGTTTGCATATATCTCGGCGTTTATTTTGGTATTTTTCGCACTAAAGCTTTTATACGCTATAATTTTTGCTAAAATTTAAACCAAAGGATGGCTTATGAAACCGATTGAAATTCTAAAAGAGCTCATCAAATTCCGCTCGCTCACGCCTAGCGACGACGGAGCTTTCAACTACGTCTCGATGCTGCTGGCAGACTTTAGCGAGGATAGATTCGAGCTAAACGGCGTAACTAACGCGATTTTTACCAAGCGCTTCGGACAGGGTCCGCATCTGTGCTTTGCCGGACACATCGACGTCGTGCCGCCGGGCGAGGGTTGGGCGAGCGATCCGTTTGTGCCGGTGGAAGCGGAGGGCTTTTTATACGGGCGCGGCGCGCAGGATATGAAAAGCGGCATCGCAGCGGCAATCTGCGCGCTAGCGGCGGCACACGATTTTAAGGGCACGCTAAGCCTACTACTAACCAGCGATGAGGAGGGTGACGGCATCTACGGCACGCGCGAAATGCTCTCTAAATTGCGCGAGCAAGGTGCCCTACCCGACTTCGCAGTCGTTGCGGAGCCTACATGCGAAGTGCGCTTCGGTGATACCATTAAGATCGGCCGTCGCGGCTCGATTAACGGCATCCTCACACTCACGGGTATCGGCGGGCACGCCGCATATCCCGCCAAATGCATCAATCCTGTCCACATTTTAGCGCCGGTGCTAGCAAGCCTCGCGGGGCATGATCTGGACGCGGGTAGCGAGGATTTCGCTCCAGCCAAGATAGTCATCACCGACATTCACGGCGGTTCGCAGGTCGTAAACGTAACACCCAAGGACGTGCGCGTGATGTTTAACGTCCGCGGCGGCGTAGGATTGGGGCTAGAGGACGTGCGAGACTACGTACTGAGGTTATTTGAGCTGGACGCAAAAGATGCGCTATGCAACGAAAGCGAATCCTGCGGCAAGCTAGAAATGAGCTGCACCGCGCAGCTGCGAGCAGGCGCGTCGCTACACCTCGCGCTAAAAAGCTCCTCAAAGCCTTTTTTAACTCAGCGAGGCTCCAAAATCGTGCAAAAACTAAGCGCTAGCGTGCAGAAGATCTGCGGCGCAGCAGCCGAGCTAAACACCGCAGGCGGCACGAGCGACGCGAGATACTTCGCGGAGTTTGGCGTGGAGACGGCGGAGTTTGGCGTGCGAAACGACACGATCCATCAGATCAACGAACGAGTAGAGATTAGCGACGTCGAAAATTTAGCTAAAATTTTTAGCGATCTGATGGAAAATTTTGGCTAATTTAGGAATTTGGCAAAGCTACGTAGATTTGATAAAAATTCTGCGTTCTACCAAGCTTTGCTGAATTTGCTGGGGTTTTCGCTCGTAGTTGCTTGGCAAATTTTATCTTTGCCGCGCGTCTTACGTAAGAATTTCGCTCTGCCGCGCCGCTTTTGCTAAGAATTTTATCTGCAGCACGCTCACCGCTTTTACGATTACTTTGCTATGCAACACTATGCAACGTCGTTTTCGCAAGAAAGAAGCCTTAGCTAAACGTCGCCACTTCGAAGGTGAGCTTTGACGACGATAATGCTGCCCCTACTAGGATTTTTTATAAAAATGCTGCTTCTGCGAGAATTTCAGCAAATAGCGCGATCTTTGCGCAAAATTCATCTCGCTCTCTTTGCGTAGAATTTCATCTTCGCTAGGTGACTCTAGCGGCATACTGCTGTACTTTGCCGTCTTCGGAAAAATTTTATCTTTGGCGAGCCCGCTGCTTACGCAAGAAGCTTGGCTAAGACAATGCTGCTTCTGCCCCCCCCAAGATACCGCCCGCTTCGTGGATTTATAGAATTTTATTTAGTCACGTTGCCGCTGAGATAATTCCGCCCCGCCTTACCACTTCTGTGGAAATTTTACCCCGCTTCGGCAAGCGCAATTAAAAATTTACTTTGCCTTAATACGGCGGCGTTCAATTTTACCCTTGCAGCGCGGTGACGCAGAATTTTTAGGCTATGCAAAATTCTGCCGCAAAACCTTGCTTCCTTGCCTATTTTCACGAAAGGGACTCAAAATTTTGCTGCTTTACGCGCTGCCGCACTAAATGCACGCAAGATGAAAATTTATCGAAGGATTTCAGAGCGTAATTTCGCGAGGCTAAATTTTATCACTGCGAAAAATTTCAACCGCTCATAGCAGGCGTCTAAGGCGCGATAAATTTAAAATTAGGGCTTTAAGTCAGCATAGCAAGTTTCGCTTCTTGCAAAATTTTAACTGCCTTGGTCGCCGCAAAACTAGAAATTTACAAAATCGCTTTATGAAATTTCGCAGCGCCGCGCGGTAAAATTTTAAAATCAGCGCCGTGCCTGCAAGGCATAATTTAACGGAATTTTACTTGCCAAATTTGGCTAAGCTTTCTCTTTCGAAGTTTAGCAGCCACGCTTTGGTCGCTACGCCGCCCGCGCCGCTGTATCCTCCGAGCCCGCCCGCAGCTACGACGCGGTGGCACGGCACGATGATGGGAATTTTGTTTTTGCCGTTTGCGCCGCCTACTGCGCGGCTTGCGTGCGGTCTGCCGATAGCCCGGGCTAGCTCGCCGTATGTTACGACCTCACCATAAGGGATCTCTAAAAGCGCACTCCACACGGACTTTTGAAACTGCGTGCCGTTTTGGCTCAGTTTAACGCTGAAGCTCTCAAGCTCGCCCCTGAAATAGGCGCTAAGCTCGTCGGTGCAAAGAGCCAAATTCTTTCTTAAATCGCTAAGCCTTAAATCGCGTCCTTTATCATCCGCTGCACGTACAAAGCCGAATTTAAGCTCTGCGTCGTGTTTTTTAAAGATCTCATCATTGGGCCCGCAGACAGAGCTTTTGACCCAGTCGATATTGCAGATCCCGATCTCGTCATCCTGAATTTCAAGCATTCCAATAGGCGAATTAAAAAAGGCTTTTTGCATCTCAATCCTTTCAAATTTTTACTGGTTTGATCAAAAAAATTTTAAAAAGCGCTTGTTGCGGTGCGAGCTAAAGCTCGAAAACGATGGAATTTCATGCGGTAACGCGAATTTTTTAAAATTTATACGCAAGGCGCCGCAAAGCCTCTACTCAAACCGCATGATGTTTACTAAAACCCCGTCGAAAACGTCTTGCTTAAAAAGCTTGATCTCGCGCACGATATCTGCATTGTCGTCGTCGATGACGCCGTTTTTGACGAGGCTGTCCTCGATGAGCTTAAATATAAAGGCGTGGTTGCTGACGTCAGAGATACCGCTTTTAAAGCCCATTTCAAGGCGTACCGGCACGCCTATGTGCACGCCGCGCAGATCCTTGGCGATGTAAAGATCGGCGATCGTGCGCACCATCTTTTTCGCCGTTTGGTAGTTCGCCGTGGATGACAAAATATCATTAAGACCGAAATTCTCCATCAAAAGTGGAATACGAACGCGCGCCAAAACCCCTTCGCCAGGCTCGCTCGCGCTCTTTTTCAAAAACGAAATTTTAATCCTATGCGCGATGCCTATGAAACGCGGCTTAAGCTCGATGAGCCTAGCTTTAGACGTTTGCGGTAGCGAGATAGGACGCGAAGTGCTTGCAATAGGCAGAGCCTGCGGACGCCCCGTCAAGCGCGCGCGCTCTTTCGCAGGCGCTTTGCGCGCAGGCTTGCCATAGAAATTTACGGGCTTAGTCGCAAAAGTTGATTCGCTCCCAAAAGCAGCAGACGCGGGCTCATCACCAAGCGCCCCCTCCGCCATAGAAGAAGCAAACGTAGAATTCTCACCCGTTAACGCAGACTGCGCGGATTGCTCAAATTCGGGCACAAATTTATTTCCTGCTTGCGGTGGCAAATTTAAAGGCTGCCACTCTTGTGCGGAGATTTTCTGCGCTAAATTTTGCTCGTCGGAATTTTTTAGCGCGTAATTTTGCCCTTTTGCCAAAAATATTGAATCCTCACCGACTAAATTCTCATCTTGAGGCGCGAATTCCAAGGCATTTTCTAAGGCAAAATTTGCGGCACGGCGGCTAGCGAAATTAGCGCTTTGCCCCTTGGAAAACTCGGAGCCTTGAGGCCCACAATCATTTGTGCACTTTATATCAAGCGCAGAATTTACGAAAGTGGAATTTTTTGATGCAGAGCTTTGTGCCGTAGAATTTTTACTTCGTAGGTTCGCGTCCTGCTCTGCTAAAAACGAATTTTCAGCTGCAAAATTCTCCGTTTGCGCCATAAAATTAGAATTTTGCGATTCAAATGCG
The DNA here is from genome assembly GCF_938041645.1 of uncultured Campylobacter sp. GTDB lineage: Bacteria > Campylobacterota > Campylobacteria > Campylobacterales > Campylobacteraceae > Campylobacter_B. The sequence goes on from NZ_CALIST010000040.1 coordinate 28,268, forward strand.
GAATCTTTCACGAGCGCAGAGCTTTGCGGCATAAATTTGTCACTCCTCGCATTTTCGCTCTCTTCGAAACTAGCAGCAAGCCCCACGCTCATGTCATCCTGCGCAGCATCATTTTGCAAAATTAAATTCTCGCACGACGTATCCCACGCGGTATCTACGCAAAATTCCGCCCGAGCCGCACCATAAAATTCTGCTTGCGAAACATCTTGAAATTCTGCCCTAGAAGTAAAGCCTTGCGCGCTCTGAGCGCTACGCGCAGAAAAATCTCGCTCGCCACACCTTGCATTTATGGCATACGAAGTCTTTGCCAAGCTGCCGCCAGCCTCGGGCGAAACTGCGCTTAAATCTCCTTCGCAAAAGCTACCAAAATCGCAGGCGTCGTCAAGCTCCGCATAGCCATCCGCCGTGCGGAGACGATCTGCGCGGGCTTTCTTTTTGGGCGTAGAAGAGAGCGTGAGCCTGCCTGCAAGCTCGCGTCCGCCAGAGTTTAAAATCCCAAAAATTCTAGCTCTAAAACGCTCAAACTGCTCGCCACTGAGCGAAATTTTGTCGTTTAGGCTCTGCACGCCGAAGTCTGCAGCGGTAAAATTTACGATCGCTCCGTCCCTACTCGCGACGCGCACGCGGCCTTTGACCGAGCCTTTTAGCTTAAAATCGCTGCCTGCGAGAATTTTTTTCATTAATTCCTTCGGATTGTAGGGCATTTTAGCGCTCACCAAAAACCACTTCATTAAATTTAGCGACGAAGCTTAGCGGATTGACGCTCACGCCGTTGATCGCGATGCCGAAGTGCAGATGTGGGCCGCTAACTCTACCGCTCTCGCCCGAAAGTGCGATTTCATCGCCTTTGTGAACGTGATCGCCAAGCGCCACTTTGATCTCGCTTAGATGATAGTACTGCGAATAGATGCCGCCGCCGTGATCGATCACGACCGAACCGCCCGCGTAGTAGCGGTCTTTGGCGATGACTACGACGCCGTCGTTGGCAGCGCGCACTGCAGTGCCTACTGCGGCGCGATAATCGGTGCCGCTGTGATAGCTTTTAAGCTCGCCATTGAAAGTGCGGGCATTGCCGAATGCAGAGGTTATTTTGGAGTTTAAAGGCAGCTCAAACGGCGTGGAAAAAAGATAGCGCGGCGTGGTGATCGCATAGATCGCGTTGGCTTCGTCGAGCTCTTTTTTGATACGCGCGGCGGCTTCTTTAGGCGGTTTAACTTTACCCGGAGCGACACTTAGGGCCTCTTTTTTATACTCGCCCTTTTTCAAAGCGACGATCTGCTCGTGACTGCCGCTTTGATCTACTATTCGCAGCGCGAAATCTCCCTTAGCACGGTAATTCGCTGCTAAAACGGCGATTTTATTGTTAGAATTTGGAGCCTCGATAAGGGGGATTTTCTTTGAGCCAAAGCTCAACTCGGTTGTGCTTTTATCTAATTTTAAGATAATAACGTCACCGTTTACTATGTCTAAAGCGAAAATTTTGATCGCCAAAAGTGCAAAAATAGCTAGAAATTTCATAAATTTTCCAAAATTCGTTATTTTTCATCAATTTTTTGTTAAAAATTAGCTAAAACAAATGAAATTGCTGTTATAATAACGAAAATTCAATTTTAAAAGGATTAAATGATGAAAAAGTTTTTGCTTCTAGCATCTGTTGCACTTTGCGGTCTTTTGCACGCGGACGTCGTGGCAAATCAAGAGGTTATAGCGGCGACTAACGTCGTTAGATCTTTCGTAGCGGCTAATAACTTCGGCACCGATGAGCGCTATCTAACCAGCGCCAAAGCCGTCGCAATCCTAACCGACGTAAAACGTTTAGCTGCGGGCGCATCGCTACAATACGGCGATGGAATTTTTAGCGTCAAAGGCGAGAACGGCGAGTGGAGTTCACCGATTTTTATCAAATATAAAGGCTACGGCGTGGGCTTACAGGCAGGCTACGAGACGAGCGACATCGTTATGATCTTTCATACTACGAAGTCATATCAAGACATTTTTACCGGCACAGACACCCTTGAGATCAATGTAGGTGCTGCAGCAGGCGGCGTAGGTAGAAGAACTGGTCGCGCAACCGATCTACCTGATATTTCTGCATGGATGGTAAGCCCGGGCGAGCAAACAGGCGTCTACCTAGGCGTATCGATCGACAACGGCAGAATCACTATCGACGATCAACTAACTAACGACTTCTATGAGAGAATTTACGACTACGAGGACATTTTAAACGATTCTCCGCGCGCGAATAAATACGCAAAAAGATGGAAAGAAGTGATGAGGAAGTATTTCACAAACGGCGAGAAATACGGCGCTAGCAGCAGTGCGGCGATACCTGTAAATCACGTGCAGAAAAAATATCCTGACGGTAAGCCGATCATCTCAAACCGCTCTCCTAGAACTCACGCTAAGGCTACGCGAAGCAAAAAGGCTAAAAAAGCAAAATAAATTATCGAGCCAAGCCCCGCTTATGGGGCTTCTTGCTTTGGCTTTGCGTTGAGTTTGTGCAAGAGCGCCTAGATGTGAAATCGAAGCGCATAGGTTATTTTAAAAAGATTTATTGATTCTTTACTAAAGTATTTCATTTAATTTTTATGAGTTATTAGATATATAAAGACCGGATAAAATTTTATGAAATTTAACGAAATTTTTATAAAATTTAATCAGTTTTTTATATTTTTATCACTACAATTATAGTTCTTGTCTCGTTAGCTCAGTTGGTAGAGCATCTGACTCTTAATCAGGCGGCCGTAGGTTCGAATCCTACACGGGACACCAATACTTTTTTACATACAATTATAGAATTTTAATCGGCGATTTTTAATTAATACACCTAAATTTATAATCACGATGCTTTTGTAAATGCAAATTGGGGCTACTCGATAGTAATAAATGACTTTTTTGATAATGTATCCAAGCGATAGGATTCGATGCATAGATAAAATTTAATAGTCACAGCCAAAAGCACAAAACAAATCTATCTTTGATACCGCAATAGCCAAATGTCATCCTTACTCTTTAGTAAAATAGCATTTGCTGATTTAGCGCCAATATATAATTTTGCTAAGGTTCGTGCAACATAATATTCCATATAAAGCGCTGCAGTAGGGAGTTTTATCAAAGCAGCCTTTACATTCAACCGTAACACCCCAATATAGAAATAAATTATTTAAAATTTATCTATTTTCGGAATTGCAGGTTTTAAATTTATCATAAACCAATACTACAAAGGTAGAAAGCATAAGTCCTATTATTGCAGATATTGCTAAAATGATTAGTTTTTTAGGCTTTGCTGGGCGATCAGATAAAACTATATTAGAAATTATATGAGAAGTTTTAAAATTAAAATCAGAAAGCCTACTTTCTATAATGCTCTTTTTCTTCATTAAATCAGGAATTTGTACTAGAGTTATAGCACTCATTTCGTCACTTATTTTAGGTATATTGTCATTTAAAATTTTGTCTTTTATATTCATTAACTCCATAAGTTTTAATTCGCCAGCATCGCTAGGCTTTTCTTTCTTGTTCAACATGTCTATTTGATCATCTATTTTGGCTATCTGAACACCTTTTAAATATTCTATGCGTTCTTTTAAATTACGAATTTTATCATTTTTTAAATAACTTATCTGCGAATCAATACTTACCGATTGTTCGCGTACAGCCTTTTTATATTCATCTAAAACTATAGCATCTTCTTTGCTTAAATCTGCTACCATCTCATCTATCTGTTTTTTTAGTAATTCGTTTGATTTGGCAAACGCCGTTATAATAAATATATTGGCGCTATCTTTATCAGCGACGATACTATCAACCGTTACGTTCTTGTCCTTAATATCCTTTAGTCCATCAATATATTTTACTCTAAGCTCATGCATCCGAACGGATCTTTCGGTTATATACTGTGGCATACCAGTTTCATTATTATAATAGGCGGTTTCTACCACCGCCGTTGCTTTATACCACGGAGTAGCAAATAGAATGTACAAAAGCCCAACAGCAATAAATCCGCAAGTTACTATACAAATTTGCTTTTTATATTTCCATATCTTTTTTGCCAAATCTAGCAAATCAATCTCATCATCTTCACAATAATTCTGTTGCATATTTCTTCTCCAAATTTAAAATTTAAATTGCGCCCTCGCGAACAAGGACCACCTTAAAGGTTTTTATGATTATCACGATGTCGTTCCATATTGACCAGTTTTTCATATACCACGCATCCATGCCCGCCCTGGTCGCAAAATCCACGTCGCTGCGCCCGCTCACCTGCCAAAGCCCCGTAATTCCGGGCTTGACGGCCAGGATTAGATCTGCATATTCGCCCATATCCTTGCGTTCGTATTGTGCGCACGGGCGAGGGCCTACGATACTCATTTCGCCCTTTAGGACGTTGATCAGCTGAGGGAGCTCATCTAGCGAGCTTTTGCGCAAAAAATCGCCCAGCTTCGTGATGCGCGGATCATGCTCGTATTTGTGATATTTTTCAAAATACTCCACCTCTTGCGGATTTTGCTTGAGATACTGAGCTAAAATTTCATCGCCGTTTTCTTTCATCGAGCGAAATTTCAGACATCCAAACGGCTTGCCGCCAAACCCCATCCTTTGATGCGAAAAAAATATGCGCCCCTTGGGCTCTTTTAGCTTCATCATCAGCGCGATTACGCCAAAGATCGGCACCAGCAAAGGAAGCGCTAAGAAAATTAGCGCCAAATCAAGCCCGCGTTTAAGAGCTAAATTTAAAGGGCTTTTCAGAGAATTTCGTATCGCAAAGAGGCTCGTGCGCGAGGCAAAAACGCTGTAAATATCTGCCTGCGTAAAGTCGTATGAGCGCAGCACGGGGGTGAATAAAATTTCTTTGTTCTTTCTGATATTATGCTCGATAAGCTCGTTCAAGGCTTTCGCCCCAAGCCTACTTCCGCCGATAAACAACACGTCGTAATCGCTGCCAAGAGCTCTAACGTATCCCAAATACGCGCTTTCTAAGACGGCGCTCTCAAACTCTTCGCCCTCGCCTAAAATTTTCGCCCTCTTCTGCCATAGGCCAAATTTAAAAAGCTCCCTTTTCGTTATGAGCTTAAAAATCGGCAAAACCACCGCCATAAAGGCAAAGCTCAGAATAAAGCTGGCGCGCGAAAATTCGTAATTGACTTTGATTAAAGCAAGCAACGCAAGGCTGAGCAAAAGCCCAAAAAAGCAGCTTCTCACTAAAATTCTACTCTCGTGCCAAAAATCATATCGCCTCGAATAGATCCCCTGATAGAAAAATAGAAATATCATTATGACGTAGGACGGTGCGAAGCCTTGATACCTGCCGATATCCAGCAGCACGCTATCGCCGTAGAGCAGATTTTTAAGCACCACGGCAAGCCCGAAGCAAAGCCAGATGCCGAAAATATCGACCGCCAAGATTATCAAAATGCAGAGTTGCTTTTTCATCCTAACTCCTATTAAAATCGTCTTGCAGGCGCACGATATCGTCCTCGCCGGTGTAGCTGCCCACTTGAGCTTCGATTAGTACAACGGGAATTTTGCCCTCGTTTGCGAGACGGTGAACCTCGCCCATCCTAATGAACGTAGATTCATTCTCGCGTAGTAAGAAATTTCGCTCGCCCACAGTCACGGTCGCAGTGCCACTAACAACGATCCAGTGCTCGTTGCGATGGTAGTGCTTCTGCAGCGATAGCCGCTTGCCGGGCTTAACGACGATGCGCTTGATCTTGTAGCCGCGCTCATCTTCGAGCACCGTGTAGCTGCCCCACGGGCGGTGCGTCGTTACATGCACGCGCGCTAGATCGCTATTCTTTAGCCGTTCCACCACCTGCTTTACCTTTTGGGTAGAGCCTTTTTTGCATACGAGCAGGGCGTCCTTGGTATCTACGATAGCGAGATCCTCGATGTCTATGGCGGCTATCGTGCGGCCCGAGCCGATGATGAGATTGTTTTTAGAATTTAGAGCGATATTTTGCCCGCTTGCGGTGTTGCCGTTCGCGTCTTTGGGCAGCTCGGCGTCTAAGCTATCAAAGCTTCCCAGATCGCTCCAGCCGATATCTGCGGGTACGACCTTAGCAAGGCTCGTGCGCTCCATAACTGCGTAATCGATACTATCTGCGGGGATTTCTTGCATATCGCCTAGTTTAATTCTAATCGGATTTTCCGCGTTAGAATTTCCGTGCGCGCGAACGCAGGCTTCGTAAATTTCAGGGCCCTGCGCTTTTAGTTCGCCTAAAAATACGCCCGCTTTAAACATAAACATGCCGCTGTTCCAGTAAAAATTCCCCGCCGCTATGTAGCTTTGCGCAGCCGCAAGCTCAGGCTTTTCGTGAAATTTTAACACGTCCTCGCCGCTTGCTTCGATATAGCCGTAGCCCGTATTTGCATCCGCTGGCTTGATACCAAACGTCACCAAAAATCCCTGTTTTGCAAGCTCGTACGCGCGCAAGACGCTGTTTTTATACGCCGCTTCGTCTTTAATTAGATGATCGCTCGGCGTTACGAAAACGATCTCCTCGGCCTTTAAGCTCAAACACGCAAGCGCGATCGCAGGAGCCGTGTTTCTGCCAACGGGCTCGAGTAGAAATTTCACGCCGCGCGCGCCTAGGGCCTCAAGCTGATCGAGCGCCAAAAAATACTGCTGCTCGTTTGAGACGACGAGCGTGCGCTCGCATAGCGGGGAGTTTCGCTCGTAACTCATCATAAAAAGCGAGCGATCGTCAAAGAGGCGCACGAACTGCTTTGGCATAAGCGTGCGACTGATGGGCCACAGCCTCGTGCCGCTGCCGCCGCTTAGGATTATATTAGTCATTTAGGCCGTCCTTAAATTCCTCATATTTTTTCTCGACGTAGCTTTTGATCTCGGCTTCAAAGCGCGCGCGCGAAAATTTTAAAGAATTTTCTCTGATTTTTACAGGCTCAAATTTATCATAATTTTGCTCAAATTTAGCTACGACGGCGAGCAGCTCCTTTGCGTTTTGCTCCATAAAATACAGCCCGCTCTCGCCATCGCGCACCGTCTCGCGAGCGCCGCCGCGCCCAAAGCAGATCACCGGCGTACCGCATGCCTGCGCCTCCACCGGCGTAATGCCGAAGTCCTCCTCTGCGGCAAAAACAAATGCCTTAGCCCGCCCCATAAGATCCGCCATCGTTTCATCATCTGCGAAGCCCAAAAGTTCGACATTTTTGCCCGCTTTTGATTTTATTTTTGCCATATCGGGACCATCGCCGATAACGAGCAGCTTTTTATCCGTCTGCGAAAACGCCTCGACGATGAGATCGATCTTTTTATACGGCACCATGCGCGAGGCAGTGAGGTAAAATTCCTCTTTGGCTTCGCGCAGCTTAAATTTATCCACGTCCACGGGCGGATAGATGACGTCGCTAGGCTTGCCGTAGGTTTTTTTTATACGGCGCGCGATGTAGCGGCTGTTTGCGACGTAGTGATCCACGCGGTTTGCGGTGCTCGCATCCCAAAGCCTAATTTTATGTAAAAAATACTTCGCCAGCATGCCCTTTAAACCGCGATCTAGCCCGCTTTCGCGCAAGTACTGATGATAGAGATCCCACGCGTAGCGGATCGGCGTGTGTACATAGGCAATGTGAAGCTGATTTGAGTGCGTCAGCACACCCTTTGCGACGGCGTGCGAGCTAGACAGCACGACGTCGTAGCCACTTAGATCAAACTGCTCAATCGCAAGCGGAAATAGCGGCAGGTAGTTGCGGTATTTGTCCTTTGCAAAGGGCAGCTTCTGGATAAAGCTCGTGTGAGCGTGCTTGCCTTTTAAAATTTTATCTCGGTCGGCACCCTTTAAAAAGTCGATGAGGCTGTAAATTTCAAAATCATCCCAGATATTAGTAAAACTCTCGACGCATTTCTCCGCGCCCGCATAGGTACTAAACCAGTCGTGGATAAGGGCTTTTTTCATTGCGGCTCCCTAGTTGATCTATTTTCAAATATCTGCTCGTAAATTTTTTCCACTTTACGAATCATAGCGCCGATATTAAATTTATCTTTAAAATTTAGCAATGCTTCGCCTCGCATTTTACCGTATATTTTCTCATCGTTTAATAAAATTTCTATATCCCGACACGCCTGCTGTGCGTCCTCAAACAAAAATCCGCTTTTGCCGTTTTCTACAACCTCGTTATTTCCCACAACGTTTGTCGCCACTATAGGGATACTGAGCGACTGCGCCTCTATGAGCGCATAAGGCAGCCCCTCCCACCTGGATGTAGACAGGTAGATGTCCGTAGCGGATAGATACGCGGGCACTTCGTCGGTAAAGCCCGTAAAGATTATATTTACGCCGTCTTTTTGCGCCATAGATTCAAATTTTACCCTATCGTCGCCGTTTCCGAGCCATAAAAAAACGATACTTGATTTGTCTTTAAATTTTTTGGCTATCTCGTACGCCAAACTCATATTTTTTGCGTAGTCAAATCTCGAAATGGTCGTAACTACCCTTTTTCCTGACAGATCAAATTTTATCTTGGCGTTATCGTCTTTCAAAAGAGCTTTTATGCCGTTATATACGATCTCACTCTTGCTTTTTTTAAATAATTTAAGCTTTAAACAAACGCTATTTTCGCTATTTGACACATTTATAAATTTATCGGTAAATAGCGTTAAAAATCGCTCCAAAAAAATATACGCGCTCTTTTTTAAAAAGCCGTATTCTCCGATATGAACGCCGTGTAAAGTATGGACTATTTTTAGCCCTGGATTTAAAATTTTAAGCATCCGCGAATAGATACCAGCACCCTTACCGTGGGAATGAATTATTTTTATATCGTTATCTTTTATGAATTTATTCAGTCCAAGGAGCTTTTTCGCACTAAATTTTCTATGCGGCAGGGTAAATATATCTTTAATCTTTTTTGACTTGCTCCACAGATCATAATAGGGCCTATCTTGCGGACAAGCAAGATATATCTCTATCTCGCTAGATAAATTATTTATAAGTAGATCGACGTGTTTTGGGCCGCCGCCGTGATCAGCTCTAAGCGTGATAAATAAAATTTTCATTTGTCATAATCCTTCAGTATATATGATATATATATATAAAAAATAAGCTCATGCAAAGCATTGACAAATAGGCAAGAAGTCAATAAAGATATAAAGGCAATAAATAAATTATGATTTGTCAATATAGCTTTTCTTAAAATATAAATTATAAAAGCATAAAACAAAATATAACCAATAACACCGAATTCAGAAAATACTTGTAGAAAAAGATTGTGTTGTTCTAATATCAAATTCATACGCTCTAAAGCATTTAAATGCAATAAGTACTCTGAATCAAGAATTAAATTTTTGCCATTAAAATATCCTATACCAAAACCATAATTATCAAAACCCATATTAGCATATGCAACATGTAACTGATACCTAAGAGACGAAAAATCATCTATTAAAATTTTATTATCTATATCCAAAATGCGGTCCAATCCAAGTATCAAAAACGGATATAGAAATATAAATAAAATATATAGATATCCAAAATAAACACTTACTCGTTTGTTTATCTTCGAGATTATAGACAAAAATATAAATAAGAATAAGGATATTATAAAGCTCCTATTAGCAGTAAAAATTATAAATAAAAAAGATCTGTTGCAAATGAGCTACAACAGACCCTTTTTTATTTAGTATATTTTAGAATGCTGGAACAACAGAACCATCACTATAAGCAATAATGCAGTAAAATTAAATTCTCCAATAACCCCCCTGTATCGTGGCAAATAAAAACCAAAAAAATCTCTATAGCCAGCATTATTGCCCATGTATACTTCTAAGATAAAAACAAGTATAATAAATATAAGCATTATTTTTAATATTAAAAATATATCATACTTTTTTAATACCTTGATTAAATACATAGAGAAAAATAAAATTAAAGTAAGTTGCAGTAGCCTAAAAATCGATGATATCCGGGCAGTATATGCACATACTACAACATTGCATATTATCATAATAAAAATTGGAATATAGCATGCATATATCTTTTTATACTTAAATATGTAAATAAATCCAAAAATGGGAGCCAAAGCATTAAAATATAATGGTAGACTAAATGGTTGTTTTAATATAAAAAAAGGTAAAAGTCTATAAAGTAACTTCATAAATCTTTAAGCAAGGTGCTTAGCTTGCCATTCCATGTAACATGTTCTAGATGAAACCTCTGCCTAGCTTCTCTACTTTCAATACAATTCAGAAAGCTATCGCTATTACATGCAAAATACACATAATCACTCATATCTTTAATCTGATCCCACTCCACGCTAACAACCCTTAATCCGCAAGCAAGATACTCATACATCTTTAAAGGATTTATACTATTTACTAAATCAGGATAATCCTTAACATTAAAAGGAATTATGCCCACCTGTGAATTATATAAAAATGCAGGAATTTTAGCGTATGGTATAGAGCCCAAAATATGGATATTTTTTAGCTTTTTAAGTAAAGATAGATCTTTTTGCTCCGGACCTATTATAATAAAATTATAATTTGACAAATTTTTAGCACAGTAATACACTAAGTCCACATCAAACCAATCATGTATTGCCCCTACGTAAATTACCCTAGGCTCAGGAATATCTTCAAGCTGTGGCGGCAAAGACCTATCTGCCGCTTTAAAGAAATCAAGATCAATGCCATTTGGTACATATTTCATTTTAGATTTATCTTTTATTTGATCGTATTTTTCCTTTAAATTTTTGGCCGTATAAATGACCGTATCCACCTTGTTTGCGATATTTATCTCGGCTTTAAACTGCGTATCAGAAACTGCATTAAAACCTTTTGAATAATCAGCTATCCTTAAAATCGATTTTTTATAAGTTATGGTATCCAGCAAAAAGCCGAACAACGGGCTATCAAACCACAATATATCAACCTCGCTAAAACCTCGCTCCTTTATAAAATTTAATAAATTAGGACGCGTAAAATTTTGCCAATTGTTTAAAACAAAATTTGACGATAAAAACGGCTTGTTTTGAGGAGTAAAAAGGGAGCGCGGAACATAATAAAAAATGCCCCCCGCACTTTCGCCGCCTTTTTTATAAATTCTTTCCCGCTCTTTTAGCTCGTTGCTATTTGCAAAAATTTTATGTATCGGCGAGATAGGATTTGAGATAAAAAACACCTCATACCCTAGCTTTTCAAACGCTCTGGCATAGTGATGACTACCGACCTGAAACGGCGAAGTATAGTAATTTGCAACGGCCATTAAAACTTTTTTAGACATTTTTCATTAACTTTCCATACCCATTTGAATATAACCCAAATTTACTATAATAAAATTCCCTATTTGCCATATCGATAATCTCCAATTTGTCCCCTTTTATCTCAAATTTTCTAATAATTTTTATGTCTTTATATTCTGCGGCGAGACTTATAAAATTTTCTCCAAAATCCGCCACTTCACATCTGCATTCCGCAAACATTCCAAATAATCCGATCGCTCCCTCGCCCCAACTATTTTGCTCTAGATCTTCCACGATCGGCACGTTGTGAGCCTTGACGCTTCGAAATTCATTTCTTCTGCCGGGGAGCGGCGTATAAAGATAGGTGCCGGGATCTCTTGCTATATCCAGCCCGTCTATCCACAGCTCGTAGCCCAGCTTATCGTTGTGCGTATGTCCGCCGTGATCATTTTGCCCAAGCGGCGTAGCGCAGATAGCGAGGTAAAATTTGCTGGATTTGAAGATAAAAATTCCGCTGTCTGGATAAAATAGATTTTTGATCTCTTGCGAATTTGGAATTTTAAATTCCATGCTTTTTCGGTACGGTAGTTCGCCGAATTTTATGCTCAAAGCGACCTGGCTTTTGTATGTTTTATCGCCTACTTGCAGCGTGCGTCCCGCAAGAGCTCTCGTAAAACTCCTCTCAAAGCGCATATCGTTTTTAAATATCTCATCGTCAAAAATCCCGCCCATGCAGCTAATTAGCGTGGAGTGGTTTAAGATATTTTCGTCCCAAAACGGCTCGTCGCCACCCCCAAAGCCGCTTAAATTTAGATATTTTCGCGCGGCCTGTTCATTACTCAAAAACTCGCCGTTTGGGCTAAATTTAAAAAGCCTGCCGCTGTCGTTATCGCCGAATTGCGGCACTTCTCCGTTTGGCTTTGTAATGTCGGCAGTAAACCTGCCGATTTTATACAGCCTGTCCACAAACCACTGCGGCAGCGCTATTTGTCCGTTTAAAATTTTAAATTCCTGCTCCTCCGGCGGTAAAAGTTTCGGCTTTTTGCGCCAAAGCTTTACATCGTAATTTTTTAGCGATGAAATTTTTTCACTTTTTAGACCCAGTATCATAGCCGTAGCATACGCCATCAGCTCGCCGCTTAGGCGGTGATAGCTCGTAGAACTCTCGAAATTTCCGCCATCTTCGTAAAATTCCTTTTTCATTTCGCTAATTATCTCTTGGAGGGCAAACGCTAGCCACGCGTCTATCTCGCCATCGCCGTTCAAATACGCGCACGCAAACAGCAGCCCCACGATGTCGCTTAGATAGTGATTTGACGTAAGATGCGGCGAATACTCCAGATTATTTACGATATGAAGAGCGTGCTCGTAGACGCTATTTGAAAAGGCCTGCTTAAAATTTTGATCTAAAATTCCACCCTCATCCATCTGGCAAAACATATCGTAAGCCGCCAGCATATTAGCTACCCTAATGCCAACATCCATCGTGCAGGTCCAATTTACGCCCATTCTAGGCGGATTATTGTGGATAAAATCTAAAATTTGGTTTTTAAATTCTTTTAAATTTTGCTCTTTTAGACTCGGATCCGTCATCGCAAAAATAGCAAGCTGCGGCAAGTGCTGGAACCTCGCAAGCTCCCACGGCACCTTTATATCGCTACCGGGCTTATGGGCTATGCGCTGATCTTTGTACCATTTTTTTTCATCCCACCGAAAGCCGCTTTTAAAATCCTTTTGCCAATCGATCGGCTCGTAGCCCTCTGGCACATTCGCGGGCGCCGCGACATTCATATCGTACCTGTAGCCCTCAAGCCCGAGCGCCGCGCTATCATAGCTATTTTTTACCCACCCGCTACCGAGCAGATCAAATTTATGCTCAATGTACATTTTAGATAGATATTTTGCGACATCCGGATCTATATTTGGCAGGTCGAGCTTTTTTATATTTATAGAATTTAATTTGATTATTGAACAATTGGAATGACTGTATATAGTTTGAGCAAATTTCAAAAGCATATTCTT
>NZ_CALIST010000041.1 GCF_938041645.1 uncultured Campylobacter sp.
GTCATCGCCAACATCAAGACCTGGAGAGTCCTGCACACCGGCTACAGAAGACCACCGGAAACCTTCCCGGAAACCATCACCGCAGTCCTCGGACTCATATTCACCTACACCCTATGAATAAGCCTCAAAGTCTGACATTACGTAAGTATTTTATCCGCTATCTATGAACATATCTAAAACGTAAGGGATGGAAGCAGTGTCGGCTACAAATAAGATTTTGGTAATCTTGAGCGAATTTGGTTATTGGGGCGAAGAGCTAATTGGCCCTATGGAGGTATTGGAAGGAGCGGGATACGATCTCGATTATGCTACGCCTCACGGAAGGAAGCCTCCGGCAATCACAGTGAGCATGGACCCTGGATATATTGATCCGCCTCTTGGACGACCTGTTACGAGCTCGATTATGGCCGAAAAAGTCCGTAGTATCGATTCTGGAGGCGTGCTGGACGAGCCGATTAATATTGAGGAGTTGCTGCCTGAGCGCCCATATCGGAGTGAAAGTAACTGGCTCCGTGCTTATGAGCAATATACAAGTGAGGTGGATGAGACTGTCAAGCGGCTCACTCACGAGTATGATGCCTTGCTATTGGTTGGCGGGTCTGGTCCAATAATTGATGTAGTAAACAACTACAGGATTCATGAAATTATCCTAGGATTTGTATCGGCCAATGTTCCGGTTGCTGCAGAATGCTACGGCGTCGCCGCGCTTGCTTTTGCTCGTGATCCGCTCGAGCGTCGGAGTATTATTGAGGGAAAACATGTCACCGGGCACTGCATCGAGTATGACTACCAGGACGGTACCGGATTTATGGGTACCGACTTCGTAATGGGGCCACCACCATATCCGTTGGAGTATATTCTTCGCGATGCGACTGGACCAAACGGTGGCTACCATGGGAGATTCGGGCACGTTACATCAGTAATCGTCGATTATCCATTCATTACCGGTCGATCGACACCCGATTCATACTTAACAGGCCAAAAATTGGTCGAGGTACTCCGAACGGGCTTGAGGCAATGGGGATTCATGGGAGTGCAGTCGGCATGAGACGCGGATGCGATGCGCTGGTCGAGCAGCTACAGAGCGATGGTGTAAAATATATTTTTGGCAATCCTGGTACTGTTGAACAAGGGTGGATTGACACCATTGACCGTTGCCCAGATATCGAGTACATACTTACGCTCCAAGAAGCGAGCGCAGTTGGTATTGCCGATGGATACGCCAGAAAATCCGGACACCTTGGTGTCGTTCAACTCCATTCTGGAGTTGGATTGGGTAATGGTATCGGGATGCTTTATCAGGCTTTGCGTGGGCACACTCCTATGTTAATTTTGGTGGGTGATGCAGGTCTTCAGTATGACAATCTTCAAGCACAGATGGCAGTTGATCTCGTAGCAATGGCAGCGCCTGTTACTAAATGGGCAACCCGCGTTACGCATCCGGATTCTGTACTTCGTACAGTTCGACGGGCTATCAAGACAGCATTCGCACATCCACGGGGACCAGTCCTGGTGAATTTTCCCGCGGACGTCATGGATGCGACTAATCGAGAAGTCGTTGTACCTAGCGTAGTTCCTGACCAAAACGGTATGCCCGACGCTGATGTTATCCATTATGCATCGGCTTTATTAAAGCACTCGTGGTCGCCGGCGATCATCGCTGGTGACGGAGTGTCGACGGCCTCAGCCCAAGTTGAGTTATCGGAGATTGCAAATGTGTTAGGGGCGCCAGTATGGGGATGCAACTGGTCTGCCCCCAACCTCCCTGCAAATGATCCGCACTATCGCGGCGATCTCGGGCACATGTTCGGTAGCACAAGTCAGAAATTACTTGAGGGCAGTGATACGTTGTTGGTCGTAGGCACGTATTTGTTCCCAGAAGTGTATCCAGACACTAGTCCAGAATGCCTGTCTGATGTAAATAGGATCATTCATATTGATTGGGATATAGACCAGATCGGAAAAAATTTTCCTGTTGACATTGGAATTCAATGTAGCCCCAAGGCTGGCCTACGAGCCTTACTACACGAGTTAGGGGAGCCTACCGGCAAGTGGAAACAGCGAAACGATGAAGTAATCGCGGTTAACTCGGATCTCAGAGAACAACGAAAGGTAGAGTATTCTTCGTCGGAAAGGAGTAGATACCTGACTCAGTTTGGTCAAACTGTCGCTCAAATCGCGCCTCCAGACACTGTCTACTTTGACGAAGCGTTAACGTCGTCTGCTCCGCTCTTTGAAGTGCTGCCAACGTCACCAGGGAGATGGCTGCAAACAAGAGGCGGCTCCTTGGGTGTTGGTGTCCCCTCCGGAGTTGGCATGAAACTTGCTGTCGGTTCTAGTCCCGTAGTTGTTATCACGGGGGATGGCGGCTTTATGTACACGCTACAGGCTCTATGGACCGCTTCACATCTGGATATCTCCTTGGTAGTCGTCGTATGCAATAATGGAGCGTACGAGCTACTAAAAGATAATTTCGAACAGTATCGAATGACGCAGGCGTTGGATATATCGTCAAATGTCCCATCCTCCTTTGGATTGACTGAGCCATCTGTAGATTATGTGATGGCTTGCAGATCGATGGGAGGAGACGGTGAAGTTGTCACAGATCCGGCGCAATTTCGCGGCAGTATTAAACGCGCCTTCGAAGCAAAAGTACCGTATTTGATCGATCTAGTAATCCCGAATTTAGAAAGGCGTTGAATATATCATGAAAGTGGCCGTACTTCTTGAGAGTGATTTTTACGAACCGGAGTTGTTCTATTATGAGAGGCGATTCGAAGAAGAAAATATTGAGCTTGATTTCGTAACTAGGCTATGGGGGAATTCAGAACTGTCGTTCCGAGGGCATGAATATGGTCTTGAACGACGTTGCAGCAAATCATTCGAAGACTTGAGTGATGACGATATACGCGATTATAGTGCAATTATAGTTCCGTCTGGAATGGTTGCGGATAGACTACGTTATACTGAGGACCCAAAAATTGCTCCGCCAGCGACTCGATTCCTTGCTCGCGCCTTCTCGTACCCGAGCGTACTAAAAGGCATCATTTGTCATGGAGCATTGCTTATGACTCCAATGCCCTGGGTTCTTCGCGGCAGAAAAATGACGGCACATAATAACCTTTTAGGCGATCTGAGAAACATGGGAGCTGTATATGTAGACGAGGATGTGGTAGTCGATCGGAATCTTATTAGTGGGAGATCCGGTGCTCAGTGCCAGAAGTTCGCGCACACTATTATCGAACATTTGCAGTCCAACACAAGAAATCACTAGGAGAGTTCTATCATGATTCATCAGTTCATTTTTGCAGCGCCAAGGCCCGGACTTACTGAAAAGCAGTTTCAGGAATATTGGCTCAACGTCCATGCCGTGAATTTTGCCTCAAAGATTCCTCAGATCAAAAAATACCAGATAGGCCGAAGGCTGCCGAAGTTAGATCAGTCGGAGTCTCCTTTGTGGAACGGAGTGGCTGAAATTTGGCTTCGTAACGACGAGGACCAAATTGCCTCCCTGCAAACGGAAGAGTTCATCAAGGGCGCTCGTGCTGATGAACCAAACTGGGCGGCATTTTGGCGTTCGTTGGTTCTGGACACTGAGGATAGCGAACGGTTTCAATACTGTGAAGAACCAGAGACTGGTGTTGTAAAGTTGCTTGTTCTCGGCAAGCGATTGTCGGGGATGTCTTTGAATGAATTTCGGGAAGAGTCTCGCATAAGGGCGTCTGAAGCTGCTGGACAGCTGTTCGGCCTCGTTAGTTATGCTCACTACTTCACGCGAGATGCGGTTTACAGCGTTGGCGAAGCTCCTCTCGATGTTGTACATGCGCTTAGATTCCGGTCTCCGAATGTGGCGCATGATGCGCTCAGTAGCGGCAGAGTCAATGAATTTATTGCAGCCTTGCATCCGATCTGTGAGGAGAGGTATAATCATAGGATCGTGGTCGATGAAAATTGGGTGATTGGTCCCGAGGAGAGAGAATGACGATAAGGAAGGCACTCGTTACCGGAGGTAATCGTGGTATTGGCAGAGAGGTGTGTCGCCAGTTTTCTGCGCAAGGATTCCAGGTGTATCTCGGCTGTCGTGATTTAGAATCGGGGAACGAAGCCGCACGTGAGATTCAGAGCAATGGAGAAATCGTTCCGGTTAAACTGGATGTGAGAAATCCTGACGACATTTCTTCGGTTGGAAGCGCGGTAGGATCGCAGTTGGACGTGCTCGTAAATAACGCAGGGCTCGCGCTCGGGCTTGAGGGGATCGCGCAGACGCCCGTAGAGGATTTGGAGACGATGGTCGATACGAATATCAAGGGCGTGCTGTATTCGACCAAGGCCGTGCTACCGCTGATGATCGCGCGCAAAAGCGGCTATATCTTCAATCTCGGCTCGACTGCGGGCGCGTGGCCCTATCCTGGTAGCCACGTTTACGGCGCGAGCAAGGCGTTTATCAAGCAGTTTAGCCGCAATATCCGCAACGACCTGCGCGGCACGGGCATCCGCGTGACGGAGATCGCGCCGGGAATCTGTAAGAGCGAGTTTAGCCAGGTGCGCTTTAAAGGCGACGTAGCGCGCGCTGCGGCCGTGTATGAGGGGGTCGATGCGATCCTGCCCGAGGATATCGCGCAGATCGTGCTAAGCTGCCTAGCGATGCCGCACCGAGTAAATATCAACATCGTAGAGGCGATGGCGACGCAGCAGAGCTGGGCTGGGCTTTTTATCGAGAAGCATTAAATTTTAAGGCGAGAAAATGAAAAAAATTATATTACTAATGTTTTTATCGGTTGCCGCGTTTGCGGTGGATGACGCGACCAGGCAGCATAATGCCGAGCTTTTCGGCATCTGGACGCTGGTGCCGCCCGTCGTGGCGATCGCGCTTGCCTTTATCACAAAAGAGGTGATCCTGTCGCTTTTCATCGGCGTTTTTAGCGGCACCTATATGCTTGCAGTCGTCGGCAACAATCCGATCTCCGCGCTTGTGGGCAGCTTTACGGATCTGGTCTCGCGCGTGGTGGGCTCGATGGCTAGCAAAGGCAACGCGGGCGTGCTTTTGCAGGTACTTTGTATCGGCGGCGTGGTCGCTCTGATTAGCAGGACGGGCGGCACGAAGGCCGTAGCGCTTTGGATTAGCAAGCGCGCTAAAACGGGTATCTCAGCGCAAATTTCGACATGGGTTATGGGTCTTTTCGTATTTTTCGACGACTACGCAAATGCTCTGATCGTAGGCCCCGTCATGAGGCCGATCACCGATAAATTTAGAGTCAGCCGCGAAAAGCTCGCCTTTATCATCGACGCCACCGCCGCACCGATTGCGGGTATCGCGCTAATTTCTACCTGGGTAGGGCTCGAAGTCTCTCTGATAAGAGCGGGATATGATCAGATCGGCGTGCAAAACGTAAATGCCTTCTCGATCTTCGTACAAACCATGCCGTATCGCTTCTACAATCTTTTCATGCTCGCTTTCGTAGTTTACGTAGCGTTCATGCGTAGAGATTTCGGGCCGATGCTCTCTGCCGAAAGGCGCGCGGCGACGGGCGAAATCCACTCTAAAAATTCTAACATCGCCGAGCTAGAAGATAAAACGCTAGAGCCCAAAGAGGGGATCAAGCCGCAGGCTTCAAACGCCGTTATCCCGCTTATAGTGCTAATCTGCGGTGCGTTTGCGAGCTTTTATTTTAGCGGGTTAAGCAAGCTTGAGGGCGATGCCCTCGCGGCCGCAAAAGCCGCTCCGCTAAGCTTTACGACGCTTCAGGCAACGTTTGGCAACGCAAACTCGTCGGTCGCGCTTTTTCAAGCGGCGCTTCTTGCTACGGTCGTGTCTATATTTATGAGCGTTTACCGCAAAATTTTTAACATCAGAGAGGCGATCTCTACGTGGATCAAGGGGTGGAAGACGATGATCGTTACGATCGTGATCCTGCTGCTTGCCTGGTCGCTCAGCTCCGTCATTAAGGAGCTCGGCACGTCGCGCTATCTAGTCGATATGCTAAGTCAAAATACGCCGAAATTTTTGCTTCCGGTAGCGATTTTTGTGCTGGGCTCGTTCATTAGCTTTTCGACGGGCACTAGCTATGGCACGATGGGAATTTTAATGCCGCTTGCCATACCTTTGGCAAACGCCGTGGGACTTCACTACGGGCTTTCGGGCGATGCGCTTCACGCCTATATGATCGTAAATATCTCGGGCGTGCTAACCGGCGCGATTTTCGGCGATCACTGCTCGCCGATTTCGGACACCACGATCCTTTCGTCGATGGGCGCGGGCTGCGATCATATCGAACACGTAAAGACGCAGATGCCTTACGCTCTATCCGTCGGCGCGGTCGCCGTAGTAGCGGGCTATCTTCCCGTAGCGCTAGGACTTAGCGTCTGGATCGCGCTGCCGATGGGGCTTGCCGTTACGTGGGCTCTTGTGCGATTTGCAGGTAAAAAGATAGAGGAGTAGCTCCCGCAAATTTTAAATTTGCTTTTAAATTTTAAATTCCGCAGCGATGCGGAATTCTACTGGGCGAAATTCTAATCTGCCTTGCGGAATTTTACTCTGTAAAATTCCGTCGCGCTAGTAAAATTTTAAAACGAAATTTCAAAAAGCGCGAGCAAATTTTAAAAGCTGAATTTTAACGTGCCGCGTTAAAATAGCGAAGTCGCACATCTTTCGTCCTATGGAGGCTAGATAGCGAAATAAAATTTACAAATTTTAAAAGGACTTGGATTGACGAACTTGATTTTAGCTGGGCTAGGCGGCTGTGTAGGCGCGATGGCGCGAGTAGGCTTAAGCGGAGCGATCGCGCGCGCAATGGACCGCGCCGGATTTTGGAGCGCGTTTCCGATCGCTACTTTTTGCGTGAATGCACTGGGAAGCTTGCTGATAGGGTTTTTACTCGCACTAAATTTAACGCAGAGCCTGCGGGTATTTTTTGTAGCAGGCGCACTGGGCGGCTTTACGACATTTTCTACGTTCAGCTACGATACGCTGCAATTATTGCTGGCGCGAGAATTTGCTATAGGCATGCTAAACGCGGTCTTAAGCGTATGCGTTTGTATGCTGTTTTGCTACGCTGGGCTGCTCGCGGGCAGAGCGCTCGCAGGCTAGCTGTGGAGCACGTGAGCTTTAAATTTAAATCGCCTCTATGTTTGCGCTTTTAAATCAAAATTTATTGAAAGTGCCTGCGCTACGGAATTTTATCGCGCGCATGTGCTGCAAAATCTGCGAGCGATGGGCACAATACGATATGTCGTGCAGTTTTGCGAAAGGGCGCGCAGTAGCTTCGGCAAAGTTCAATAGCCATCAAGACGAGCAAATCGTAAGACGAGCGGAAAGTAAAGCGAGCGAGAGGAATTGTGGCTAAATAATTGTGCTAGGCGTCTGGCGAGTGGGCAAAAAAATCCAGATAAATTTGAAATTTGCGTGCATTCTCTGCGTATCTTGTTCGCCGCAGCTTTGTGAAATTTCGCTATCTTGCGCCTAGTTATCGCGACGCCCTAAAAATTTCGCTGTCTTGGCGCGGATAAAATAAACCTAAGCCGTGCGATAAATTTTAAAAGCTAAATTAAAGCACGCCGAAATCACGATCTTATATGCCAAATCCTGCAGCGCTATCTTAGATTTATCGCAAGCGACTGCGAGCCCTCTTAATTTCGTTTCTGCAGATTTCATTGACCTGCTCGCCCTCGCTATTTCGCAAGATAACCTCGTAGTCCGTGATCTCGCGACCTTTGTTATACCCCTCGATATATCTGAATCTTGATAAAACTATTTTAAAGGATTCCACATCGTCTAAAGTATACTTATCGCCGAGCTTGACGTAGTTAAAATTCCTACTAGTAAGCGTATGAAAATTATTAAATTTTTGCTTTAAATTTAGCGTATAAATTTTCGTGGATGCAGCGCCGTTATCGCAGCTATTGATTTTGCTCTCATCAAAGGCAAGCGCGAGGCAAATTTCATCTCCGCAGATTACCTTTATGTCTTTAGCGCGACTGTTTATACGGATGGTCTGTCGCCAGCCCTCGCCCTCTATCTCAAAGACATTGCGAGCGAGCTTTTTAGCTATTTCATCTCCGACATAGCCTTTGGCTTCTGGTTTATCAGCCCAACCAAGCGCAGAGTAGTTCGGTTTTTGCGGAAAATCCGCAAGCGGAGTTTGAAGCTCGCTTATAGCGTTTAAATTTTCCTCGGTGCCTTGCGGAGCTGCAAAGGAGGTACCTCTCATAGAGTGTAGATTAAAGAAACCGATAAATTTCCTCACGACCTTATACGCCGTTTGAGAAAATATCTTGGCTTCGTTTTCAAAAAGCGAAATATCGTAGATGCCGTAGCTATAATATCCAAGCTCTCTACTCACCCACTTTTCGTCCGGCGAACGATCAATCTCGTCGTATCCATAGTAGCGCTCTGGCATATCTTTTTGTAGCAAAAAGTCGTCGCTGTCATTATCTTTGTATCTAAGCCAAACTCCGAATTCGTCCTTGATATATAGGTAATCAAACTCCGCTCCCTTTGCAAAATCGCCTTTGCCTAGCCAAAACACAGGCCTTTTGTCTAAGGACGGCAGAGCGGCGACTGGAGGCAAATTTTGTAGCTCTTTTTCAAATTTTTCATCGATATAATCGCAAGCGCTAGTGGGCATACTAGGATCGCAACCCTCGGGCGTATCGGATGAAAAAAGCAAATTTAAAATCACAAATATATACAGCACAAAAAGCACGCATGCAACGCTCACGACCAAGGCGGTAATTTTTAAAATTTTTATAAAAGTTTTCATGTCCAAATTTTACCTCGTTGCACCTAAAAAGCGTAAAATTTTGCTTTAAATTTGAAATCCTCCGCGTATTATCTGTACGCTTCGCCTATTGCTTCGCTAAGGCTTTTTAGTAGTTTGTCCGCGGCTTCTGCTTTGTTGCGCGTGCCGCGATTTTTACCGTTTGAAGCGCCGGGTTCCGTTCCGCTGGCGCAGTCTTGCACGAAATACCACCAAAAGTACCCGCCCACGTAGTTTTGCACATAGCGCGGCATCGTATAATACCGCCTCATCATCGCCTTTTTGCTCGCTTGCGTAGCATCCGCCGCCGTGTTTCCGCACTCGCCGATGCCGAGCTTCGAAGCGGGAAAGGCGCTTTGCAGATCTGTAAAAATTTCGCTCCAATCAGGCGCAAAGCCCTCGTTGTCGTCCTCGTAGTAGCTTACGAAAAGATAATCCAGCCCATCTTTCATATCCTGCGGCACGAATTTTCGCAGCCACTCGCGCATCTCCGTATCTTGCGCCCCCGGCGGCGTATAATACGCAGTAAGCGCCGTCTTAGCGCCTTTTTTGTGGATAAGCTTGAAGGCCGCGATCATCTTGGCGGCGATGAAATTCGCATCGTTCCCGAGCCAGCCCTCGCCGTTTATTTCGTTGCCGATCTCCCAGATCGCGACGTAAGGCGCAAGCGCAGCATAGGCGTCCGTGAACCTCTTTTCGTAGCTTTTCACGCTTTTGTACGAGCTCATCTCGTAGGAGTCCACGGGGCAGGCCATCACGTACGAAACCTCGCTAAGCCGCCTAAAAAGAGGCTCATACTCGCGCGGAGCGATCTCTTTTGACATCACGACGCGCACGGTGGGCTTTGCGGGTAGGGCTTGCAGGGCGCGCACGATGCTTTGCAGCTTCGCGTCCGAGGCGTCTTGCGCGTCCTCGTACCAGCCGTCGTCGATCGTAACGCCCCAGATGAAGTCAGATTTAAAATTTTGTTTTGAAATTTTATTTGGATTTTCGCCGTAAAGTACGCCGCAAAACAGCGCCCCGCAAAACAGCGCGAGAAATATGTGTTTGAAATAGACCACGGCTTGCTCCTTGATTTGAAATTTTAAAAATTTAGCTCTCTGCCGATTTTTTATCAGCCGATCAAGCAATCAAAATTTATCTCTTGCCTCTAAGATCATAAGAATAATACGAACGAGAAAAACCCTCTACGCTGAATATAGCAAAAGCGTTAAGCGCAAGAGCCGCTAAGCTGAGCAGCACCGTAGCAGGCAGCGAAAAACGCGCCAAAAACGCATTTGCAATAGCTGCAAGTACAAGCGCGATAAAGCAATATGAAAATATCGCAACTCCGCTAGTATCGGCAAGCTCCTGATAAAATCTATAAAAAAACAGAAACGATGCGATGAATCCCAATGCAAGTAGTATTTGAGCGATGATGCCGCCCGCTAAAAATATAAATAGCAATACGCCTATAAATATTGCTACAAAGGCGATGGCTGCGTTACGCAAAAGGCTGCGGCTTGCGGTAAGCTTAGAGATATTATAAATGCTAAAGATAAAAAGCACGAATGCCGCTGCGCTTAGTAGCACTCCCAATCCGCCGTAAATTCCTAATAGCAATAGCACCAGTTCGGCTATAGCTTTTAAGGCGCAGGCCGCGATGAAGGTGTATTTGATGAGCGCTACCTCTTTTTCTTGAGGGTTTGAAGGCTGCTGATCTTGAGTGTGGAGGTAGTCGTTTAAGTCCATGGTTGCTCCTTTAAAATTTAGCAAAAGTATATCTAAAAAACGAATAGGTAAAAATAAATTTCAAAATTTAGCGGCTTGCGGGCGGATATGTCGTATAAAGCAGGCGCCGTATAAAGGCGGGTAAATTTAATTAGGTAAATTTTAAAATTTTAAAGTGGAATTTCGGCGCTGTCGGGGCGGGTAAAATTTTAAGCGGGCTGTAAATTTAAAAAGATGTGAGATAAAATTTCGCGCAGATCTGCAAATTTAAAATCCGCAAATCCGCGCAAACTGCTACAAGCGTGACTCGTAGCGACGTAGCGTGTAAAGACGTTTAAGCATCTTTTTGCGAGCTGAAATTTTTTGCTTTTTGCGGACTTCCGTCATCGGCTCAAAAAATCGTCTCGCGCGAACCTCGGTAACGACTAGGTTACGATCGGTCTGCTTCTTAAAGCGTCTGTAAGCTTCGTCAAATGATTCGTTCGGATATACCTTTACTCCAGGCACTTTCCTCACCGCCTTTCAAAAAAATGAATCGTGAGTTTAGCGAAAAATTCCTTAAATTTGCTTTTGAAGCGCTTTTTTATATTTCCACACGCTTTTGTTGTTGCGAGTATCTATCATCGAAAGCTCTAAAAGTAGGCTTTCGCTTGCTTGCGCGGTAGAATTTTTAGCTGCATAATTTAAATTTTTTGATTTTTTAGATCCTGCCTTACCGTCGTTTGCCACAGCGGGGCTTTGCGGTAAAATTTTACCTACCAAGATGTAATCCGGCGCGTAGATCGAGCCGCTTTCTACGGCGTGATAGCCACGGCTTACACCATCGTTGCTAAATACGAGTTCATCTTTACTTGGGGCGTCTGTGACGACTGCTTTGCCTGAATGCAGCAGTGAAATTCTAATTTTTTTACTCAAAAATTCCGCATCCACGCCGTGCGCGTTCGTTCCATCCAGTGGCTCGATGCCGACGACGCTGAATCTACCGCCTTTCTTACCGACTATGCGCTTCGAGAGTAGATCGGCGATGCTTTCGCCTGCGATGCGCTCCAGATATGCGTTTGGATATCCTGCGTGATCGATGCCTCCTGCAAGTGCCGAATTATCCGTGCTTTTAGAGCCTTTAAGCGCAGCGCAGCCCGCTAAAAAGGCACACAGCAAGATCACGAAAAAACTTATTTTAAAATTTTTCATAGCATTTCCAAATTTTATAAAATAAACTCCGCGATTATAGCGAGATTTGGTTAAATTTCGTTTTTTATAAGCAAAATTTGTAACGGATATTCCGCTCGTTCCTTTAATTTTGAGTTAAAGATTCCTTGATATACTTTCTGCCAATTTATTCAGAAAATTCTCGGGGTGCTTATGAAAAAAATCATTAAAAGAGACGGAAGTTTTCAAGAATTTCAATCCTACAAAATAAAAGATGCTATCAAAAAAGCCTACAAAAGCGTCGGTACCGAGTTTGACGAAAAAGTCTTCGATAACGTAATGGGCGCGATTGTTTTCAAGGATAAATTAAGCGTCGAAGATATTCAGGATCTCATTGAGAAAAAGCTCTTCGAAGCGGGCGATTTCGCCGTTTTGAAAAGCTTCATGATCTACCGCCACACGCACAAGATGCAGCGCGAGCACATTTTGGGGCTTGAAGAGGATACGACCTATATCAACTGCACTCAGACGGTCAATGAATACATCAGCAAGCAGGATTGGCGAATTTTAGCAAATTCCAATACCAGCTACTCAAACGCAGGCCTGATCAACAACACCGCCGGCAAGGTCATCGCAAACTACTGGCTCGATAAAATTTACTCTCGCGAGGAGGGCGCGGCTCACCGAAACGGCGACTATCACATCCACGATCTGGACTGCCTTACGGCGTATTGCGCGGGCTGGAGCTTGCGCGTGCTTCTAAACGAGGGCTTTAACGGCGTGCGCGGCAGAGTCGAGAGCAAGGCGCCGAAGCATTTCCGCGAAGCGCTGTATCAAATGGCAAATTTCCTTGGAATTTTACAAAGCGAATGGGCGGGCGCGCAGGCGTTTAGCAGCTTTGACACGTATTTGGCGCCATACGTTTTCCGCGATAAATTAAGCGACGATGAGGTCAAAAAGGCGATCACGAGCTTCGTGTTTAACCTAAACGTTCCGGCGCGCTGGGGCCAGAGCCCATTTACCAACGTCACCATCGATATGACCTGCCCAGATGATCTAAAAACGCAGATCCCTACGCATAACAACGAGCATCTATTTAAAAATTTACACGACGAGGAGCTTTTGGCGGAGGCTAAAAGGCGCGGTAAGGACTCGCTCGAGGCTTTGACTTACGGCGATTTCGAGCCTGAGATGAACCGCATCGTGATCGCGTTTTACGAGGTTTTAACGACGGGCGATAAGTGCGGTCAGCCGTTTACCTTCCCGATTCCTACGGTAAATTTAACGGAGGAGTTTGATTGGGATACTCCTGCGGCCGACGCCGTATTTGAAAACACCGCCAAGGTAGGCTCGAGCTATTTTCAAAATTTTATCGGCTCGCAATATATCACGAACGAGAAGGGCGAGCGCGTACCCAATCCAAAGGCGTATAAGCCTGGCGCCGTACGCTCGATGTGCTGCCGCTTGCAGCTCGATCTGCGCGAGCTTCTAAAGCGCGGCGGAGGACTTTTCGGAAGCGCGGAGATGACGGGAAGCATCGGCGTCGTAACGATAAATTTAGCCCGCCTAGGCTATCTGTATAAAAATAACGAAGAGGCGCTGTATGCGAGGCTGGATGAACTTTTAGAGCTTGCTAAATCAACGCTTGAAAAGAAGCGAAAATTCGTTACCGAGATGTTCGAGCGCGGCTTGTATCCATATACGAAGCGCTATCTGCCGGGCTTTAATAACCATTTCAGCACCATCGGTATCAACGGTGCAAATGAGATGATACGAAATTTCAGCGGCAATAAAGAGGATATTACGACGGAATTCGGGCGTAAATTTGCCCTTAAAATGGTTGAGTATCTGCGCGAGAAGATCCGCTCGTTTCAGGAGCGCACGGGCAATCTATACAATCTCGAAGCCACGCCTGCCGAGGGCACGACGTATCGCTTCGCCAAAGAGGATAAGAAGCGCTACTCAGATATCATCCAAGCAGGATTTGATAAAAACATATATTACACCAACTCTACGCAGCTTCCGGCAAATTTCGGAAGCGATCCGTTCGAGGCGCTGGCGATGCAAGATGAGCTGCAAAGCTCCTATACCGGCGGCACGGTGCTACATCTGTATATGAAGGAGCGCATCAGCTCAGCTCAGGCGTGCAAACAGCTCGTAAAAAGCGTAGTGCAAAACTACAAGCTTCCTTATATCACGATCACGCCGATTTTTAGCGTCTGTCATAAGCACGGCTACATCAGCGGCGAGCATGAATACTGCCCGAAATGCGACGAGGAGCTACTCGCGGAATACAAAGCCAAGCAGAGCAAGGGCGCCTAAATAGCGATTTAAATTTTAATCTTAATGAAAGGATGGAGAATGGAATTTCCAAAAGAGTTAGAAGCAAAACGCACAAAATGCGTCGTTTACACAAGAGTAATGGGCTATTTACGCCCAGTAGAGAGCTTTAATATCGGAAAGAAGGGCGAACACAAAGAGCGCGTCTTTTTTGAAGAGAAAAAAGACAAAAAGCAGATCGCCTAGTCGCCGCTACCGGCCAAATGCAACAAACGCATACGAAGCCGCCGCAAGCCTTAAACCTGCATAATGCGCAGATTTACGAGATCACGCCGTTTACGATGCTTGATTTTCCTGATCACATCGCCGCGATCGCGTGGTTTTGCGGCTGCAATATGCGCTGCAGTTACTGTTACAACCCACAAATCGTTACTTCACGGGGTAAAATTTCAAACGAAGAGTTTCTGCGCTTTTTGGATGCGCGCGCGGGTAAGCTTCAGGGCATCGTGTTTAGCGGCGGCGAATGCACCTGTGCGAGCGATTTTATCCCCCTGGCGCACGAAGTTAAGCGGCGCGGCTTTTTGCTCAAGGTTGATACCAACGGCTCAAATCCGCAAAAGATCGAAGAGGCGCTAAGCCTAGGGCTGATCGATTATGTCGCGCTTGATTTTAAGGCGCCGCGGCAGGATTTTGAGCTCATCACGAAGTCAAGTTTATACGATAAATTTTTGCAAACTCTTAGGCTTTTGCTGCGGCGAAATTTTAAATTTGAGGTGCGCA
This sequence comes from uncultured Campylobacter sp., assembly GCF_938041645.1. Taxonomy (GTDB): domain Bacteria; phylum Campylobacterota; class Campylobacteria; order Campylobacterales; family Campylobacteraceae; genus Campylobacter_B. The sequence continues at coordinate 14,676 of NZ_CALIST010000041.1, forward strand.
CGACCGTGCACGCCGATTTTTTAAACGAAGCGAAGGTCGAGCAGATGGCGCAAATTTTATGGAGCGAGGGCTACCGCGGCGTCTATTATCTGCAAAACTTCCTGCCTACCGGCGATAATTTCGGCAATTTAAGCGCGCCGCTTGCGAGCTTTAATCCGAGTAAAATTCGTACCGAGCTAAAGATAGAGCTTCGAAATTTTGATTAAATTTACGCCGCCACGAGTGTCTTGCCGCGATGAGCGCGATGAAATTTTATCTAGCGCGCATTGTCCGGCGTATATTGTGCCTCGATAAAATTCCGCCTCGCCGTTTGCCGCAATGGTGCTTACTGCAGGCATTGGCGAAAAGTAAATAGATGGAATCGCACCGCATGCCTTTAAAATTTCATCATAAAATTCCTCCATCATAAAATTTTACCCCAAAGTTTTGCCATAAAATTTCATTTCAAAGCTCCAAGTATACAGCCGGTATAAAATTTAGCTTTTGCTCGCTTAGTCGCAAAATTCCGCTATGTGCTCCTGCCGAGCTGTGCGCGTCTTATAAAATTCCGCGCAAATTTTACGGGTGAAATTTCACGCCTTTAAATTTTGCCCGCAAAGCCTTCGATAAGATTTTTTTCGTTACAATACGCCCTAAATTTTTAAAAAGGCAAAAAATGGATAGAAAAAAAATCTACAACCCCTTTTCCGACGAGACGCTTACCGATCGCAAGGTCTTCGGCGGCAATCCGCAGGGCATTTTAAATTTTACCAAGGCGAAATATCAATGGGCGCTGAAGCTTTGGGATCTGATGGAGGCCAACACCTGGTTTCCTAAAGAGGTCGATACCACGGACGACGTGCGCGATTATAACTTCAATCTCACAAGCGCCGAGAAGCGGATGTACGATCTCGTGTGGAGCCAGCTGATATCTATGGATAGCTTTCAGACCAACAATCTTGCCGATAATATCAACCCCTACATCACGGCTCCGGAGATCAACGCCGTGCTTGCGCGCCAAGCCTACGAGGAGGCCAACCACAGCAAATCCTACGCCGTCATGGTCGAGGCGATCTGTGAAAACACCGATCTGATTTACGAGATGGAGAAGCACGACGATATGCTCCGCAGGAAAAACGACTATATCTCAAGCGTCTATGAGGAGCTTGCGGGCGAGGTTAGCGATGATAAGCTGCTGCTAGCGATGGTGGCAAATCAAATTTTAGAGGGGATCTACTTCTACAGCGGCTTTACGTCGATCTATGCGCTTGCTCGTGCGGGCAAGATGCTGGGCAGTGCGCAGATGATCCGCTTCATACAGCGCGACGAGATCACGCATCTGCTGCTATTTCAAAACATGATAAATTCCGTCCGCAAGGAGCGCGCCGATCTGTTTAATAAGCGCAACGTGGATAAAATTTACGAGATGTTCGAGACGGCGGGAAACTTAGAGATCGATTGGGGCAAATACATCACGGATAATCAAATCATGGGCTTTACGGACGACATTATCGAAGAATACATCCACTACCTGGTCGATCAGCGCCTGCTTGCCATTGGACTTGAGAAGCGATACGGTGCTAAACACCCGATAAAATGGGTAGATGATTTTTCTAAATTTAACGATCAAAAGAGCAACTTTTTCGAGAGCAAGGTCACGAACTACAGCAAAGGAAGCTTGAGTTTCGATGATTTTTAGCGGATTTTGCGATTTTAAATTTTGCTTTGCCGCATCGCGGTACGGATACTTTGCAGAAACTTGTCCTGCGCGGTACGGACGTGCGATGAGCGCAGAAAGCGTATTACCTGCAAAATTTTTAAAATTTAGCCGCGCTATGTATTTAAACGCAGCTCATGCTCTTTTGGCGCGGAATGGGCGCTTTGGCGGCATTTTTAAAAGCTCTATCGGTTTGGAATTTAAACATAGCAAAAGCTTTTGCGGCTTTAAATTTAGAGCCGGTTCGAGCGGGAGCGCGTCATGGTCCCGCTAGAGCGGCTGCGCTGCGAAAAGATGGCGAACGACATCGTCGAGCAGGTTAGCTTAAATCCCGCGCTTTTTGAGGCGTTTTGCAGTGTCGCTAGAAGCGAGTTTGCTCCGCTGGGCGCGCACGCTTTCAGCCTCAACGCACAGCCCATTTTGGCAAGCCAGTGGATCAGCTCGCCGCTAACGGTCGCGCGTATGACGATGGCGCTAAACGTGGATCCGAAGGTCGAGAAAATTTTAGAGATCGGCTGCGGTAGCGGCTATCAAGCGGCGATTTTAAGCAGGATGGTTCACCGCGTCTTTGCCGTCGAGCGCGTCGAGCGGCTGGTGGGCGAGGCGAAAAGGCACTTCGCAAATCTTGGGATTTTAAACATCAGCCTGCGCCACGATGACGGCAACGCGGGATGGAAAAATTTCGCCCCTTTTGATAGGATATTGCTCTCTGCGTGCGCCGAGCGGATCGATGAGCGGCTGTTTGCGCAGCTGGCAATCGGCGGAATTTTGGTCGCTCCGATGAATAGAGGCGGCTCGCAAAAGATCGTTAGATTTAGTAAAATTTCGCCGTCCGAGATCAAAGAAGAGGAACTCGGCGCTTGCGAATTCGTCCCGTTGGTGCAGGGTCGCGGATAGATCTAGCGCGCAGTAAATTTTAAAATTTCCTACCGCCGCGGGCGTGTAAATTTAATAGAATTTGCTTTCGCGCTCCGCCGCGAAATCAGAGTTTTATTAATTATTTATTTAAATTCAAGTACAATACGCAATTTTAATCTTTCAAGGATGAGTCATGCAAGATTTTAGCAAGGAAAAGATAGAGTCGCTGGTCGCCAGCTGGAAAAATCACAACAAAAACCAATTCTGGCTTAAAAAACAAACCGCGATTTCAAAGTATTTAGGCGAGATAAAGCGCTGCCTCGCAAGCTTTGATGAGACCGAGAACGAGTTTTTGCAAACTTTATATATAAATCTCAGCGACGGCAATCTTAGAAGCTGCAAAATTTTATCTCTGGGCGAGAAGTTCGCGCACGCCGAGTATTTCTTTATGGATCAGTTTTTTGATTCCAATATTAGCGCGTTTTATTATGATTTCGCTTTCAAAGACCGTATCGTCGGCAAAAAGGAGTTGTTTCCTAAAAATGCCGTAAAAAGCGTAGATAGCGTGCTTAGCGGCGAGGATAAAAACATCGTCTCGCTTTATGTTTTCATCGAAAATATCGTCAAAAATTTCAATAGCTATTCGCAGGAGCGCACCGCTCGCGATATTTTCAAACAAAAGCTAGTCAATTTTTACGACGAGCTTTACAGACTTCTTACGGCGGTGGATAGCGCTTTGGCGATCGATTTTTTCGACGTCGCGCTGCATAATCAGCCCTTCGTGCTGATGGAATTTTTAAAATCCGCGATAAATGCCGATAATTTCTATCTGATCGACAGCTACCTAAGCGACGACGGGATGTTAAATTTGGGGCTTGCCGAAGGCGGCGATTTTGCGCAAATTTCGCGCAAGAAGCTCTATCTGCTAGCCAGCATATTTGCGCAGTGCAACGATGAGTTTCCGACGCTCGTTTATCGCGATGAAACCGCGCAAATTTTATCCTTGCTCTACGACGAAAAGGTTGAAATTTTTGAAGAATTTTACGAAGTAAGCTCGCGATTTATCGCGGAATTTACCCCGTATCCGCAGGACGTCGTGGGCGCGGCTAGGATCGTGTATTCGTCGCTGTTTTTCGAATACGTCAAAAACTACAAAAGCGAAGAGGTCGCGAAAAATACGATATTTTACGGCGCGATCGGTACCGGCAAGACCCGCAGATTGCGATCTTTGATCACCGAAAAGAAGCTTGCGGCGAAAAATTTTCGCTACGTTTGCCTGCACGAAGGCTTTGAATACCGCGATTTCATCGACGGATTTTACGGCGAAAGCTTCATTAGCGGCGAGTTTAAGGCGCTGTGCAAAGAGGCGCTAAACGATCCGAAGGGCGAGTATTATTTTTTGATCGACAATGCAAGTGCTGCGAGCTTGGATAAAATTTTTGGCGAGGCTGCGGTGCTTTTGGATCGTCGCTACGACGAGGAAGACGAGCTTTCGCTGATCCGCACTAAAAACTCCCATGTAATCGACGGCTTTGAAGAGGGCGAGAAAGCGCGCGCAAGCGTCGTTTTAAAGGACGGCCGCTCATATTTTGCGGTGCCTAAAAATTTATACGTCCTATGCACTCTAAGTGAGCATAAATGCGTTTCGCCGTCGATTGCAAAGGCGTTTAGATGGATCAGATGCGAGTGCGATTACGGCGCGCTTGAGGATTATTTAAGAGATCGCGAAATCGTAAATGCAAGCGCGGTCGTTGCGGTTTGCAAGGCGCTGAATAAATTTATCGCCGATGAGGCAAAGGACTTGGGTGCGATCGGACACGGCGTATTTATGGGGCTCGCGCGCTATCAAAGTGGCGCGCAGATCATGCAAGAGGGGCTAAACGGCTTCTTTGCCGAGGTGCTTGAACCGATCTTTAGGTGCGCAGCAAGTGGCGAAGATACCGCTACGAACCTTGGCGAGCGCATCGCTGAAGCCAAGAACGTGTTTAAATTTTAATATTTTCGTTTGAGTAGATTTTTAAGTAAATTTTGCAATAACGGAATTTTATATGGAGTAAAAACAATGGCTGATAATGTTGTAAATAATCATAAATATGATGCAGAATATATTAGCTATATTAGAAATGGTAATTCCGCTGCAGTTCTTATTACTAGAGATTTGGTGAAAAGCGTAAACACAATTGGTAAGTGGATTGATATCATTGAGAGCAATATTCGCGGCAGAATCGACGGAAGAATCAATTTTAACTATTTCATTGTTGAAATTTTTCCTAGAAAAACTAAGCCGGATTATTCCAAGGCAGCGTCAGAGTATGATAAAAAATATATTACCTGGCAAACGGCTTGCAAAGATATAAAAAATGCGAGAAACGTCGGTTGCAAAGGCCCCCGATATAAGATATGGTGTAGCTTGTATAATGACAGGAAGAAAAGGTTAGTACGGAAGTATTATAATAAAAAGTTCGGTAGGTGGATGCCAGATGGGTGGCTACCTACCGATTCATGTGTTTTAAAAGATAAAATAGAATTTATTGATAACTGGAAATATAAGATCAAATCCATAATAGAATTATAAAACGACTTAAACGCAAATTCACTGGTTTTGAATTAAGACTCGAATAATAAATTTAGCCCAAAAGCCCCGCGCCTCTTACCCTCTGCGAGCGATCCGCCGCGTAGAACCTCTTCCCGCCTACTACTTTGCCGCCTTCGATTTTACCGCCCTTTACGTCATATTTCCAGATCGGCGCGGCCGCCTTGAAATCCTCCACAAACTCGTTTATGAGCGCCAGAGCGACCTTGCGCTGCGGGCTTACGACGCCTGCGACGTAGGAGCTTTCGTGGATCGGCACATCGCCTTTTGAATGTGCAAAAAGCACGAATGCGCCCTGTGCCGCGGCCTTTTGCTGCCACGCTTCAAACCACGTCCGCAAAATCGGCTCGTAGATATCGAAGCTCAATGCGCAGATGCCGCCCTCTTCGCGCACGATGCCCACGAAGGTGATAAACGCGCCGCAATTTGCGTCTTTAAATTTAGCATACCAGCGCGATAAAATCGCATCTACATCCAAGCTGCCCTCATAAATTTCAGGCTCGATCCCGCTTAAAAGTTCTGGATTAAATTTAGCTTCGCTCATCGCCGCCTCCTAAGCTTAACCGCCACAAACGGGAGGCAGAAGGCTCACGCGATCGCCGGATTTAAGTGCAAAATTCGCATCATAAATCATCTTATCGTTTACCGCTACGGCGCAGTTTGCAAGCCACTCGCGCAGACTTTCGTCCTTTTGCAACTCCGCTTTTACCTCTTGCAAAGAGTTTGCGTTTAGGCGCAGGGGCTCGCGCCCGATCGGCCCCAAAAATTCTATCTCTACCATTTTTGTCCTTTTTTAAAGATTGGGCGATTTTAACCAAAAATTTATAAAATTTTATATAATTGCGTAAAAATTTAATGAGGGAAAACGATGAAAATCGATCAAATTTCGACCCCCGCTTACGTGTGCGAGGAGCAAAAACTGGTAAAAAATTTAGAAATTTTACGCGGCGTAGGCGAGCGAAGCGGAGCAAAAATTTTATGTGCACTAAAAGGCTTTGCGTTTAGCTTCGCAATGCCTTACGTAGACAAATACCTCTGGGGCGCTACTTGCAGCGGTCTGCACGAGGCGAAATTCGCCGCGGAATTTATCAAAAACGGCGAAATTCACACATACTCGCCCGCGTTCAAAGAGGATGATTTGGATGAAATTTTAAAAATTTCAAACCATGTCGTGTTCAATAGCGCCGCGCAGTGGCAAAAATACCGCGCAAAGGCGCTCGCTGCGGGTGCGTCGTGTGGACTACGGCTAAATCCGCAGACCTCCTTCGCGCCCAAAGACGCTTACAATCCGTGCGGCAGCTTTAGCAGGCTCGGGATGAGCCTTGAAGCGCTGCAGCGGGCGATCTTGCAAGACGGCGAGTTTTTGCGCGGCATCTCTGGGCTACATTTTCACGCGCTGTGCGAAGAGAGCGCTCAGAGCTTAGAACGGGTGCTCGAGGTTTTCGAGGCGAAATTCGGCAAATATTTTAGAACCCTAAAGTGGCTAAATTTCGGAGGTGGTCATCATATCACGCGCGCAGGTTACGACGTGGAGCTACTGATAGATCTGATCAAAAAATTTCGCGAAAAATACGAAGTCGAAATTTATCTCGAGCCCGGCGAGGCGGTCGGTTGGGAGTGCGGGTATTTGGTCGCTAGCGTCCTTGACATAGTAGAAAACGACGCTAAAATCGCTATCTTAGACGCTTCCGCTGAAGCTCATATGCCAGATACCGTTCTGATGCCGTATCGTCCTGCGGTGCGCGGCGAGAGTAAGAGCGGTAAATTTAGCTATCGTTTCGGCGGAAACACCTGCCTCGCAGGCGACGTCGTGGGGCTTGAGAGCGGACAGCCCGAGTATAAATTTGACGCGCCGCTAAACATCGGCGATCGGGTGATTTTCGAGGATCAGATCCACTACACGATCGTGAAAAACACGACCTTTAACGGCATCAAGCTGCCCGATCTCGTCTTAGCGGACGAGCGCGGAGAGGTTTTGGCAATCAAAAAATTCGGCTACGACGAGTATGCGCGGCGAAACTAGCGCCGCACTTAATGCAAAAATGTAATTTTGCTTTGTAAGAAAATTTTTTGCAAAAAATGATATAATCGGCTTGAATTTTATATCTAAGGAAATCCATGAAAAGATTGTTTCTCGCGCTTTTTGCCTGTATTTATGCGCAGGCCGAAGAGAAAAAATATGCCGATATCGTGCAGGGAAATAGTGATGTTTGGGGCAATGCAAGGCTTGAAAACATCGATAGCTACGGCAATGGCTTCGGTCCGATTTTTCTGCAATTTCAAGGACATCTGCAAAGCTCGGGCTTTTTTGCTTGGTTGGCGCTGGGTGCGGTTTTGGGCGTAATCATAGCTTTTATTGGGCACTACGCGATCATAGGACCGAAGCACTTCGATCATCATGCGGGCAAGCCGATCTATGCGTTTAATAAATTTGAGCGACTATACCATCTTGTAGCGGCCGTTGCATGGGCGATCTTGGTTCCGACAGGCTTGATTATGATGTTTGGCGAAGAATTCGGCGGCGGCGCTTTCGTGAGATTTTGTAAAAACGCTCACGGACTGGCTACGATAGCGTTTGTAATCTCCGTCGTGCCGATGTTCTTGCTGTGGTTTTGGCGTATGCTACCGCGAGCTTACGATATCAAATGGATGATGATCGTGGGCGGCTATTTAAGCAAAAAGAAGCGCGCGATCCCTGCGGGTAAATTTAACGCAGGCCAAAAGGCGTGGTTTTGGGTCGCGACTTTAGGCGGTATAGTGATGATAGCGACGGGTGCGTCAATGTTTTTCCTAGACTACGATATCCCTGCGATGAGAAGTGCGCTAGGTATGAGTCAGATCGAAATTTTAAGAGCAAGCGCGATTATTCATAATTTTTTGGGCGCGGTCTGCGCGGTATTTTTGCTTGTGCATATCTATATGGCGGTCTTTGCGATCAGCGGTGCCATCCACTCGATGATCGACGGATACAAGCCGGAGGAGGAAGTTTATGTACTTCACCACTACTGGTATCGCGAGCTGCTCGATAAAGGGCAGATCGCTAAATCGCAATTTGAAGCGAAGTACCCGCGCTTATAACTTGGGTAAATTTTATGCGGGCCTGCTTGCGTACGGCTCGCATTAGCTTTGAGGTTCAAAGAATTTTATTTTTAAGGATTACATATGCAACTAGATTGTCGCAATTTAAATTGCCCGGAACCGCTTTTACGCGCTAAAAAAGCTCTCGGCGAGCTAAAAATCGGAGAGAATTTAGAAATTTTGGTAAACGACGTAGCGCCGCGCGAAAACATAAAACGTTTTTTGGCTAAAAACGGCTTTGAGGCGCAAATTTCACAAGCGGGCGCCGACACGCTTATAAAAACCGTAAAAACGGACGAGCTGAAAGATGCAAATATCGACGATATTTATTGTGACGTCACGGCGCCAAAAAGAGGCAAGGTGATATTCCTAAGCGAGGAGCAGTGCGGAAGCGGTCCGATCGGAAAGAGCCTGCTTGCTAAATTTTTAGGCGCGGCGCTAAACTTAGACGAAAAGCCCGTAAAGGTCATCTGCGTAAATAACGCCGTGCATATAACCACGAACCGCGGCCACGAATCTTTCGAGGCGATTAAGAAGCTAAACGAAGCGGGAGCTGAAATTTTAAGCTGCGGAAGCTGTCTGGAGAGCTATAAACTAGTCGATAAGCTCTCGATCGGCGAGATTTCAAATGCATACGAAATCATGGACGTCCTATCAAAATACGAAGTAATCAAACTATGATCTACAGAGATTTTAACCTCACGAAATTTATTGCAGCCGCCGGTTGAGCCGCCAAGCTTGACCCGGCGGGTCTAACCGAAAATCTTGGAAATTTAATCGAGCCTAATGCAAGCCTGCTTTCGTCCACCTGCAGCAACGAAGATGCGAGCGTATTTCGCATAAATGACGATCTTGCGCTAGTGCAAACGCTCGATTTCATCACCCCTCTGGTGGATGATCCGTTTATTTTCGGACAGATCGCAGCAGCAAACTCCCTAAGCGACGTATTTGCGATGGGCGGCGAAGTGATAAACGCCCTAAACATCGTGGGTTTTGACGATTGTCATTTCTCAAACGAAATTTTGCGCGAAATTCTGCGCGGCGGTAAAGACAAGATCAAAGAGTGCGGAGGGGTCTTGGTGGGCGGACACACTATCTCTACTCCCGAAATTTATTACGGGCTTAGCGTCACGGGGCGCGTAAATCCGCGTAAATTTTGGAGTAATAATACAGCGCGCGAAGGCGACCTACTGATCCTAACAAAGCCCATAGGCACGGGCATCATCGCTACGGCTATTAAGGCGAAATTTCTTAAATTTGAAGAATTTCGTGACGCGGTAGAGAGCATGATTTTGCTAAATTTTTATGCCGTGGGCGCGCTAGCGGGTTTAAAAATACATGCCGCAACGGACGTGACGGGCTTTGGACTGCTTGGACACGCGCTTGAGATGATAAATGAGAAGGTAAGTTTTAAAATTTATCCTAGCAAAATTCCGCTTTTAAAAAGCGCCCTCAGATGCCTTGATGAGGGTCTGATCCCCGCCGGAAGCTATAAAAATTTAAAATTTATCGTACCGGACATTGATTCCGAACCGGACATAGCGCTTTGCGACGCACAAACCAGCGGCGGACTTCTGCTTGCCGTAGCGGAAAAGGACGCGGCGCGAGCGCTTGTAAATTTAAAAAACGCAGGCTACGCTAGTAGCGCTATCATCGGCGAAGTAGTAGCACGCTCCAAACATAAAATTTATTTAGTTTAAAATCTTTTTTATTCAGCCCCCTTTAAGCATCGCTCTTGTATAATCACAATTCTGTTTCGCACC
>NZ_CALIST010000042.1 GCF_938041645.1 uncultured Campylobacter sp.
CCGCCGGTCCCGCGGCCAGGGCGGCCAGGGCGGCCAGGGCGGCTGGGGCTTCGTGGGCGGTCTAGTCAATATCGCAAGCGGCAAATCGACGCTGGGCTACAACATCACATCCGAGGACGATCCAAAGGCCGTGAAAGTCGCCAAAAGCGTCAAAGAAGCCGCGAAAAACTATCTCCCGACGCTTACGATCGGCAGATATGGGCAGCAGCTCGGCGAGCAGGCTCTTAGCGACATCACGGGCGACAAGGATTACGCGCCGAAAGACTACAACAAGGACGAGCTGGGATACGCGGGCATCCTAAAGCGAGGCGTGGGCGCGCGCCGCTTCAATCAGCAAAAGGAGCTCAACGCCGAACTCGGCAAGCTACGCAAGCAGCGTGAGGAGCTCGAATACGTCAAGGTACCCGATAGCAAGGACGCCGACAAGGTCGAAAAGGCGGTCAAGCACAATGAAAAACTCGAAAAGATGAGCGCTTCAGAAAAAGCCGAAAAGCAGAAGCAGATCGATCGGAAGCTTGAAATTTTTAAAGAGGTGGCGGACGCGGAGGGCTTCGAGTTTGACGTGCAGAGCCTCAAACGGCTACACGACGAGAAAAAGCAGCGTAAATTTGCGCCTAAGAAATTCGATCCCGCGCTAATCTCCCGCCCGCAGATCGGGAAGTTTTCGCGACAATAGCCTGCTACGGCGAGGTTGCGGCGGCATAAAATTGCGGGCAGTCTCAGACGAGATCAGGCAAGCGACGCGATTTTACGGCGATGCGCTTTGTCTGCGGGCTCGCAGCAGTGCCCTCGTCCGCGGGCTCGCTATGGCATGAGCTTGCGACCGATCCCGCAACTTCGCGAGGGTTTGGCTAGACCTGCGCGATCTGCCGCGGCGAGTTTATAAAATTTAGGACGCGCCGCCATACAATTACCGCGCTCAAGGGGTCCTCTCTCCTCCTTGGGCGCTACATCAAAGAGAGAGAAGGAGAGAGATGCAAAACCAACGATTTCAAATTTTCAAGAGTTTTCTAAAATGAATATTGCGACTATCTTTTCAGGCATCGGCGTAGCAGAGATGGCGCATCGCAAGGTTTTCGGCTATAGCGGCACGATATTTGCTTGCGAAATTGATA
>NZ_CALIST010000043.1 GCF_938041645.1 uncultured Campylobacter sp.
AGAGGAATTACTTTTTTTATAAATATATTTTTTGATAGACTTTTCATGAAAGGTTCTTTTAAGTTATCTATCTTTTCAATATAATCTTCTACATTTTTTCCTTTTACAGATTGTCCATTTTTTACTTTAAAACCTCCCTTATCATAAAAAGCTCCCCAATTTTGCATTATTATATCTATCTTTTCCCTCTTATTTTCAATTTTATCCTTTATTTTTTCATTTCATTTTTTTAATTTATCTTTTCAAAATTTTAAAATTTAAATCTGCTAGCCTGGGTCAAATTTTGAAATTTTAAAAGGCGTTGTTTCTTTTGCGGCCGCTGTTTTAATAAAATTTCAAAATTTTAAAATTTCGGCTAAATTTGATTTAGCGGATCTGATCGCGAGTGCAGTGCCGCGAGCTAAATTAAAGCGCAGCTAAATTTTAAGATGCGGCTAGAACTAGAATTTGAAGGCGGCAGGCGCGGCTGAATTAAAATTTTAAAAGCATGGCGCACAAAACCGTGGCGCCGAGGTCAAATTTAAAGTATCTCGGCGCGGTATAGATCGCAACGATCGCGCTGCTAGCGGCAAAACCAAAAACCGCCACGGCAAAACCAAAATCGCAGCAGCAAAAGCCTAGCCAGCCACGGTAAAATAAAATTGCTGCGACAAAGCTAAACCGCCGCGGCAGAAACTAAGCCCTTGCGGCTAAATTTAAGGATTGCAAAGATTGCGACGAGCGATATTTTTAAAAACAGCTACCATAATTTTAAGCGTGTTTTACCCTTTCGGTCTCTATTTTTTGCACGGCGGCGCGCGAGTCTGCTTGCTCGCGGCGATGAGCGCGCTATGGGGAGCGCGAGCTGTTTTTGAAAGTAAAGATCGCGCTATTAAGGGCGCGTGCGCGGCATTTTTTGTGCTGTGCGCCATATTTGGCGGTCTTGCGTATCTGTATCCGCTCATAATAAATTTCTCGCTCGCGGCGCTTTTCGCGCTCAGCCTAAGATCGACGTCTGCGATCACGCGCCTGGCGCTTTTGAAGCAGCCAGGTCTCAACGAGCACGGCCGCGCCTACACGCGCAAGCTGACCGGAATTTGGCTCGGATTCTTCGTGCTAAACGGCCTACTTAGCGCGGCGCTACTGCTACCGCGAGATAAAATTTATTGGAGCGTTTACTGCGGCGCGATCTCATATGTCCTCATCGGCGCGCTGATCGGCGGCGAGATGATTTTTAGGAAATTTTATGTTAAAAAATTTGATTAATTCTTTGGAGCCTTACGAGCGCGAAATCCTTGCCGCGGCGGCTCTTGCGCGCGATTTGGCAAAAACTGGATGCAAGCAGAGCGAAGCGGCAAGCTTAAAAGGCGCGGACAAACCCCAAAGCAGCGCGGCAAACGTAAATTTAAAATACGCGGAAAATTCTAGCAGAAGCGCAAATTTTAATGATGCTAAAAATTCTAGCGGCGGCTCAGATGCCGCACGTGCCCTACAATCGGCGCAGACGCAAGAGCAAGAACGCGCGCCGATGATCGAAATTTACGGCGAGGACGCGACAGAGTTTATCGCATTTTTTTTCGGTGCAATGATTGCGGGCTTTGCACCCGTACTGCTGCGAGAGCCCAAATTTAGCGGCGAATTTCATCTTGGCGGCGACGTGAAAATTCCAAATCTCGCTGCAGCACAAAATTTAGACGAATTCAGCCCGCATGATTTAGAAAACATTTCGTCTCACGATACGGGAAAATCCGCGCTTAAAATTTCATCTAAAAACGCGCCGCAAAATCACGCGCCGTGCGAGCAAGAGGCTGTCTCTTTGCACCTACTGCGCGCCGATCAAAAATTTTATATCAAAACTTCGGGCTCCACGGGCGAGGCAAAAAATATCGAAAAAAGTCTGCGCGATATGGTTTTGGAGGCGGAATTTTTAGTAGAAAGATTCGGCCTTTGCGCAAGCGATCAATTTTTATCTGGCGTCTCGCACCAAAATATGTTTGGGCTCACATTTAGCATCTTCGTGCCGCTGCTTTGCGGCTCGCGCACGCAAAAAGGCGGCCTAAACTACCCTGAAATCATCCTCGCAGCCGATCTTGCGGGCGCCGTGCTGATCAGCTCGCCCACGGTGCTCGGCGCGCTGTGCGAGCACGCAGACGCCGCAAACATAGCGCCTTTGAGCACCATTTTTAGCGCGGGCGCGCCGCTAAGTCCTGCGATCCGAGATAGGTTACGCGCGCTTAGCAGCGCCCGCATCGTCGATATTTACGGCTCCAGCGAGACGGGCGTGATCGCCTGCAACGAAGGCGCGGGACTTAAGAATTTTGCCCCCGTTAGCGTGCAGATCCGCACGGATATTGATAGCAACGGCGCGGAGAAACGCGAGGGCGAGCTCTTTGATCCTGTGGCAAGCTCTTGCGGCGAAAATTCTGCGGCAGAGCCTAAAACGAGCCGTGCGGACGGGCAAAATACAGACGGACAAGACGCAAACCGCTCGGGCGAGCAGGCGTCTAAATTTAATGCAGACGTTAGCGATAAAACCGCAGCCAGCCAGAAAAACAGCCCCGCACCGATCATCGCAACAAAACACGACGATAAATTTACGCAAGAGAGCGAGCTTTGCGATAAATTTACGACAAAGCGGCCCGCCGACCAATTTTCGCAAACGGGCGAGTTTACGATCAGCTCGCCTTGGTGCGAGCGCTTTGAAAGCCGCGATTTCGGCTATGTGTGCGCAGATGAGATCACGCTTTTGGGGCGCGGCGATCGCACCGTAAAGATCAACGAAAACCGCGTGAGCCTCGATCTTCTCGAAGCCAAACTCCGCTCGCACGAATTTATCGGCGAGTGCAGGATTGATCTGCACCCACAGCGAGACCGCGCCGTAGCTCTTATCAAGCTCAGCGAACGCGGCGAGCAGGCGTTTCGCGCAGGCGGCAAAAAGGGCGTCACGGACGAGTTAAAGGCCTTTTTAAAGCCCGAATTCGGCGCGATTTTGCGCTACTTTAAGATCGCAAGCAAGCTGCCTTTTAATGAGCAGGGCAAGCTAAGCAAAAAGGACTTTTTAAGCGCCCTGCAGCGCTACGAGGTGCCAATTTTCGAGCGGAGCGCGGAGAGTGAGTTTCGCGCGAAGGTGCGAGCCAGCGACTTTTATTTTGACGGACACTTTGCGCGATTTGCGCTGGTGCCCGCGTTTATGCAGCTTCGCTTCGTATTGATCTGCGCAAAAGCCCTCGACTACGAGCTGGACGGCACGCAAAAGATAGAAAATTTAAAATTTACGAATTTCATCCGCCCCGGCGATGAAATTTTAATCAAAATCACCGAAGCAAGCGGCAAACTCCGCTTTGAAATTTCAAACGACAAGGTCTGCGCCAGTGGAAGAATTTGCCTTTAAGCCCGCATTTTTACTGCCCTACTTCAACCACCCCGCGCGCATCGCCGAGCTCGTGCACGCCCTGGCGCCCATCGCGCCCGTGCTGATCGTGGACGACGGTAGCGACGAAGCGAGCAAAAGCGCGCTAAAGGGGCTTGCGGCTCAAATTTACACCCGCGCGCAAAACGGCGGCAAAGGCGCTGCCGTGTGCGACGGCCTAGTGTGGGCGAAGAAACTTGGATTTACGCATGCTTTTCAGATCGACGCGGACTTTCAGCACGACGTAAGCAGATGCGAGGAGTTTTTGGCACTTGCGGCGCAGCAGCCCTCCGCGCTGATCTGCGCTGCGCCCGCGTATGACGAAAGCGCGCCCAAATCCCGCCTACACGGACGCAAGATAATGAATTTTTGGTGCGTGGTAAACACACTCTCGCACCGCATAAAAGACGCGATGTGCGGCTTTAGAATCTACCCGCTAGAGGGGATCGTGCTGCTTCTGCCTCGCACCAAAAACCGTAGGATGGGCTTTGATGCCGAAATTTTAATCCTAGCCGTGCGCGCGGGGCTAGAGATAAAATGGCTCGATCTGGCGGTGCGCTATGAAGCGGGCGGAGTGAGCCACTTTGCGCCGTTTCGGGATAATTTCGGAATTTCGCTGATGCACGCTAGGCTATTTTGCGGGCTTCCGCTCTGGCTTGCAAAAAGAGCGCTAGAGCGCGCCTGCGATAAATTTAAAAAGCGCAGCTTGCAGGATGTTTCGCAGCGGCGCGCAGACGAAACTTTGCAAGGGCTAGCGGGGCAAAACTTTTGCGGCGGAGCGCGGCGCGATAGTTGCAAAGGTGCAAAAGAGGAGATGGACGGCGGCGCAAACGAAAAAGCTGGTATCGAAAAATGCGGCGACAACGCCGCAGTACAAAGCTCACAGGCGGAAAATTCAGCGCAAAGTTCGTTCGTAAAAGCCTCGCCACAGAGTACCAGCGCAAAGGACGGGTGCGATGGCTAAGCACTGGAGTGAAAACAACGAAAAGGCGGGCGCGGCGCTTTTAAATTTAGCCCGCTTCATCACGCTTCACACGCCTGATTTTTGCATGCGAGGCACCGCACTTTGCATCTCGGCGATCTATTTTGCGCTGCTTAAAAACGAACGGCGCGCGATCAGGGAGTTTTTGCGGCACGCGCTTGATCGCGAGCCCAAGATTCGCGAAATTTACGCGAATTTTTATAAATTTTCCCTCAGTCTGTGCGAAAAAATCGCAGTTTGGAACGGCAAGATCGCGCTAGATCAAATACGGGTGCAAAGCGGCATGAAGGAGCTTTTAAGCGACGGAACGGGCAAAATTTTAATCACTTCGCACTTCGGCAACACCGAGATCGCGCGCGCCCTTTCAGCAAGCACGGCGGGGATAAAAATCAACGTGCTGATCTTTCGCAAACACAGCGAAAATTTTATGAAATTTATTGAAAAAATGGGCGGCGGCGTGAAAATTCTTTACGTCGGCGAGCTCGGTATCGGCGAGATGCTGCAAATCAAAGAGCTACTACAAAACGGCGAGCACATCGCGGTAATGGGCGATCGCATGCCGGTGGGCTCGGATAAATTTCAAAGCGAGGATTTTTTAGGACGCAGCGCGAACTTCCCGATCGGCGGCTACCTGCTCGCTAAAATTTTGGACGCGCCGCTATTTAGCCTATGGTGCTACGAGGGGCGCAGCGGCCACGAGCTTCGGCTGCAGCCGCTGCCTGCGCCGCTAAAAAGCCGCGATAAGGCGCGATCTGTAGCGGCGCCGCTTAAAAGCTACGTGCGGCAGCTCGAGCTTTATGCCAAAGAATTTCCTTCTCAATGGTATAATTTCTTTGATTTTTGGGCGCAAGGGAAAAACGCGAGCGATGTGGAGCGCGACGGCACCGTAAATTTCGACGAGACGAGTTCAAACGCTGTGTCAAATTTAAATGGCGCAGCGGATTTAAATGACACGACGAGTTCAAATACGGCGTCAAATTTGAAAAATACGGCGAGTTCGGATACTGCGCTAAATTTAGATAATTCGAATTTAACCGCCGCAAAATCCGCCGCGCAAGACGAAAAATTTCATAGCGGAGAGAGGAATGAAAGAGTATAAATTTCGCGCCAGATTTTACGACGCCGATCCGATGGGCGTGATGTGGCACGGCAACTACGTAAAGCTCTGCGAGGACGCTAGATGCGAGTTTTGGCGCGACGCAGGTTACACATATATGCAGATGAGAGATGATGGATTTATATATCCCATTATCAAAATGGAGTTTAAATTTATCGCGCCGATACTTTTTGACGACGAGGTTGCGGTAAGCATCGAGCTGCTTGAGTGCGACACGATAATAAAATTCTCCTACCGCATCAAAAGCCCATCCGGCGCGCTCCTAGCCAAGGCAACCACGTCGCAAGCCGCGGTGGAGCTTGATTCCAAAAGGACGCTGTATGAGATACCGCCGCAGCTAAGGGAGTGCGCGGATAAAATTTTAGCAAAGAAAAATTCCGCGGGTAAAATTTCGGCGGCAGATAAAATTTCATCGGCAAGCAAAGCTGTGCCCGAGCAAGAGCGCTCTCAAAATGCCGCGGCAAATGAAATTTTGCCTAGCGATAACGAGCAGTGAAATTTAGCGAGCATAAAATTTAAAGGACTACGATGAAAATTTTAGCTTTATTTTTGGCGATTTTGGGGCTTGCGGGCGCGCTTGAAGTAAGCGATCTGGCGCTTAAGACCGACAATATCGGCGGCAAATTTAGCGAAACGCTCAGCATCGAGGGCTTTGCCGAGCCCGTGCGAAGCAGCGGCGAGTTTAAAATCAAAGGCGGCGAGCTGTTTTGGACGACGCTAGAGCCGGTGCGAAGCGAGCTAAAAATCGGCGCAGACGGCGTTTTTGAGCGTAGCGGCGCGGCATGGATCAAAAGCGCCGATTCGCTTTTTGATAAGGACACTTTTTTGGCGATCTCGCGCCTGGACGTAGCGCGGCTTAGCAAAAATTTCTCGATCGCGCTAAGCGGCAGCAAAGATGCGTGGCGCGCCGAGCTAAGCCCCAAGGGGATGCTGCAAAATATCTTTAAAAATATCGTGATCGAGGGCGGCGCCTACGTCAGAGTGCTGCGAATTAGCAGCGCTAACGGCGACGTGAGCGAAAACGTATTTTCGGACGTCGTGAGCTTAGATGAGTAAGAGCGCGATCCTAGCGGTATTCGGCGCGGCATTCATCGCGCTTTGCGCCTTTATAGCGTTAAATTTAAACCGCGTAAATTCCGATTTTTACGAGCTAAGCGGCATTGAAATTTCGGGCGAGCAGAAACAGAGCGTCGAGGATTTCAACCGCGAGATCGCAAGGCAAATCATCGTCGCAAGCGCAGAGAGAGCGAGCTTTGACGCGTTCATTGCAGATATGCAAAAAAGCGGGCTTTTTGAGAGCATAATCTACGAGGTCAAGGACGCGAGCGTGTATCAGAGCGAGCTTGCGCGCTTTGCGCCCGCGATGCTCGATGATGCGAGCGTGGAGCTTTTAAAAAGCGATCCGCAGGCCTTTTTTGAGCGTAGCGCGCGTGAGATTTATTCAAAATTTCGTCCGCTTAGCCTCTCGCAGGACTTTTTCTCGCTTAGCCTTCACTCGCGCCTCAGCTCTCGCGGCGCGATCAAGCTCGATCCTGCACAAAACCGCTTCATCGCGATCATTGATGGCGCGCCGCACTACCTCGCTACGGCCAAACTCGCTCCGAAAGCAAACGACGACGCGCTTAGCGCGCTTGTGCGCGAGGCGCAAAAGAGCGAAATTTTAATCTCCGGCACCGCCCTTTTTAGCGCATTGGGCAAGAGCGCGGGCGTGCGCGAAAGCTCCGTCGCGGGCGCCGTATCGCTTAGCCTGTGCGCGGCGCTGCTGCTGGCGGCATTTTCGCGCGTACGGATCTTCTGTCTGCTACTGCCCGCGCTTTTCGGGCTTGCCTGCGGCGTAGTGGCTACGATGGCGATCCGCGGCTCGATCCACATCCTAAGCGCCGTAGTTTCGACGAGCCTAATCGGGCTGATGCTGGATTACGCGGTGCACTGGCTCGGCGCAAACATCTCGCGCCGCATCGAGGCTCGCTCGATAAAAAGCATGCGAAACATCCTACTTCTAGGGTTTTTCATCACCGCAGGAGGCTACTTCGTATTTTTATTTAGCCCGTTTTTTCTGCTCAAAGAGATCGCGATCTTTGCTATAGCCGCACTTGCGGGGGCATTTTGCTTTAGCTACTTCGCCCTGCCGCTACTTCTTGAAGGAGCGGAATTTCGCCCCGCCCCGCTCTTTGCAAAAGCTCTTGAACTCTACGCAAAGACGCTTTACAAGATAAACCTAAGCCTCAAAGCGCTCATTCTCGTTTGCGCGGCGCTGCTTGCGTTTTTGCATTTTAAAATGGAGCTTAAGGACGACGTCAGCGAATACGCGAGCCTGGATAAAAAACTGATCGCAATGAGCGCCAAGCTCGCAAGCATCGGAGGCTCCAGCTTCGATCTGATCGTGGGCAACGATGCGGGCGCGGTAGCCAAAGAGGTCGTAGCGCGCGGTCTTGCGGACTCATACACCGGCGCGCCGATTTTGGATCCAGCTACGCAGAGCTTTATCAAGCAGGCCTTTGCAAACTACGATAGAAGCGCATTTTTACGTCTTGGACTCAGCCGCGAGCTCGTGGACGCAAACTTTGCCAAGATTGCAGATGCACCCATTTTAAGCTACGAGCAAGCTAGAAGCTCCGTTCTTTTTGCCGCGATGCCGAGCATCGATCCGCATATCGCTTTTTTGCGCGGCGTGCGCGATAAAGCGGCCGTAAGCGAGCTTGCCGCGCAGATGGGCGCGCTGCATCTAAACATGCGAAGCGCCATAAGCGAGGCATTTTCGCAGATCAAAATCAACGCCTTGTATCTAAAATGCGCCGCATACGCCCTTGCGCTCGCATTGCTGTGGGCGTTTTTCGGCGCGCGAACGGCGTGGCTGATCGTCATCTCCGTCTTTGCGTCAAATTTAGCCGTACTCGCTCTGCTTAGCGCATTCGGCGTGAGCGTAAATATATTTGCGATCTTTGCGCTGATCCTATCAGGCGCCGTGGGGATCGATTATATGATCTTTGCAAACAACGATAAAATGGCGCTTGGCGATAAAATTTTCGGCATCACGCTCGCGTCTTTAACCAGCATAATCTCTTTTTTTACGCTCGCTTTCAGCTCCACCAAGGCCGTGGCGCTGTTTGGGCTATGCGTCAGCCTTAACATCGCGCTAGCGGCGATCTTAGCGCAAGTTTTGGCGGCGAGCAAGAAAAGCTAATCAAGCGGAAGTCAAAGAGCCGAAAGCACTAAATAGACGCTCTTTACTCGCTTGCAGATAAAATTTTATAAAAGAGCGCGCCGTAAATTTACGCAGCCGCGGCGGATGAAATTTAATCTAACTCGCCGCGAGATAAAATTTAGCTTGTCGTGACGCAAGATAAAATTTAACCGACTAGCGCGAGATAAAATTTGAGATGAAATTTCGACCAAGCAAGCTGCGAACCGGAATTTAAAAAACAAGGTTGCAGGATAAATTTTAAAAGTTGATCTTTGGCGCAGCGTCTCGGAGCTTGCTATTAAATTTGAACCTATGCAGTGCATTTTTAAATTTAAACCCTTGCGGCGCGTTATTAAATTTAAATTTGCACGCCGCAGACCGCCCTACTCGCTGCTTTTGCCCGCTTTTATCATCTTTATAAATTCCTTTGCGAGCTTGGAGGGCTTTTTATACACGACCGAAAACGACACGTCCAAAAGCGGCTCATCAGCGACGTCAAAGAGCGTGATGTAGTCCTTTTGCGTCTCAAAAATGTACCGCGCGAAGCTGAAACTCACGCAAAGCCCCGCCGCGACCATCGCGTTAGCCACGTACAGATAGGAGGTGTCGCAGAAAATTTGAGGCGTAAAGCCGGCGTTTTCAAATATCTTTTTAAAGTTCGATTCGCTTTTTAAAATTTTACTGCTGATTGCAAATTTATCGGATTTAAACTCGCTAAGTGCGATCTTGGGGTATTTCTCGGTAGAATTTATACTAGCTCGCGAAACGGCAGGATGAGAGGAGCAGACGCTTAGAAGCAGCCTGCGCTTTTTTATAAACTCGCACTCAAGCCCCTCCGCAGAAAGCTCGCCGAAGTGCGCGGCATAGACGACGTCAAGCTCGCCGCTTTTTAGCATCTCGATGAGTGCAGGCTCGGAGTGAGCGTGCACGACCCTGATGTCGGCTTTGGAAAACCTACTGTAAAACATCGCGATGATCTTTTCGATAAATTTAAAGCTGGTCGAGGTCGCGCCGATAACGAGTTTGCCCGTCTTAATCGACGAAAGCCCGTGGATTTCGTTGTTTAACTCGCTATTAAGCCGCAATAAATTCTTAGCCTTGGCGATGTAAATTTCGCCGGCGTAGGTAAGCTCAAGGCCGTTTTTTCTATCAAAAATTTCGACCCCGAGCTCCTTTTCTAAAAGCATAATGCTCTTAGAAAGCGACGGCTGGGCGATACCAAGCTCGCTCGCCGCCCTTGTAAAGCTTTTAAGCTCCGAAATTTTTACCGCAAATTCCATATGTCGCAGGCTCATTTTTTGCCCCTTTGGTTGAAATTTTATAGCCTTTAGCTATTAAATTATATACCAAATAACATTTGACTTACATAAAGATTTAATATAAAATTACGACATTAATCTTTAAGATTAAAAAATCTCTAAGTAAAGGGGCAAATATGCAGAGACGCGACATACTGAAAATGGGTATGGTAGGAGCCGGTGCACTCGCACTTAGCGCGGTAAATGCACAAGCAAGCGCAGTGGACGCAAAGGACGTCAAATTTGACGAGGAGTGGGATGTAATCATCATCGGTAGCGGGTTTGCAGGACTTGCGGCAGGCTTAAAAGCAGCCGAGAAAGGCAACAAAGTCTTGATCCTTGAAAAGATGGGCCGTATCGGTGGAAACTCCGTCATCAACGGCGGCGGTATGAGCGTGCCGATGAACCCAGTGCAGGAAAAAACGGGCATCAAAGACAGCAAAGAGCTATTTATGAACGACTGCCTAAAGGCGGGTCTTGGCATCAACCATCCTGAGCTTTTAAGTACCCTAGCCGATCGCGGCTTGGACGCGTTTAAATTCCTCGTCGATAGCGGCGTGCAATTTAAGATGGATCACTGCGCGCACTTCGGCGGACACAGCGTCGCGCGCTCGATGCTAACTACAAATGATAGCGGCTCTGGCTACATCCAGCCGATGCTTGAAAAATTTGAAGCGCTAAAAGATAAGGGCTGCGAGCTTCGCCGCCGCGCGAAATTTGACGATTTCGTAATGGACGGTGATCGCGTAGCGGGTGTCGTAATCCGCGAGGAGTATAAATTTGATCCGAATCTTTATAGCGACGATCTTGAAAACACGAGCGGCACGAAAAAAACGCTAAAGGCAAACAAGGGCGTAGTGCTCGCAGCGGGCGGATTTTGCCGCGATAAAATTTTCCGTAAGCTTCAAGATCCGCGCATCCCTGATGACGTCGATAGTACAAATCACGCGGGAGCTACCGCGGGCGTGCTACTAAAAGCCTTTGAGATCGGTGCGTATCCGGTGCAGGTCGATTGGATCCAGTTCGGTCCGTGGGCGAGCCCCGATGAGAAGGGCTTCGGCACCGCTCCGATCCTAACTCAGCAAGGTACCTTTAAATACGGCATCGCCGTGGACGTTCGCAACGGCAAGCGCTTTATGAACGAGCTTGCAGATCGCAAGACCCGCGCGGACGCGGAGTTTAAAATTTTACGCGAGGATCCGAAAGCCTATCCGATAACCTTCGCCGATACCAAAATGGCGTTTAAAGACCTAAGCGAAGAGGTAATTTCCAAGGGTATGGCAAGCGGCAAACTAGTCGGCGAGTGCGCTACGCTAGACGATATCGCTAAAAAATATGGCGTACCTGCCGACGCGCTAAAAGAGACCGTCAAGAAATATAACGAAGGCGTAAAGGCTAAAAAAGACGAGTTTGGCAAGCAAGAAAGCGCGCTTAGCGAGATCAACGAAGCGGGACCTTTCTACGTCATCCGCCTCTCGCCGAAGCCTCACCATACAATGGGCGGCCTAAAGATCAATACCAAAGCCGAGGTCTTATCATCTAAAACCAATAAGCCGATCCCAGGCCTTTGGGCTGCAGGCGAGATCACCGGCGGAACTCACGGCGCGAGCCGCTTAGGCACCGTCGCTATCACCGACTGCATAGTTTTCGGAATGATCGCAGGCGAGCAGATCGCCTAATATAGTCGGAGCGTAGGCTCTCTTAAGCCTTGCCAGGTTAGCGAAAGCTGGCCCGCAAGGCACTTCTACAAAAGGTTGTAAATGAAAAATTTCAGTTTTACGGCATTATTTCTGTGCTGTATCATCGCGACTTTGTTCGGCGCGCCGTCCGCTAACGACGCCAACGCCACGAACATAGTCGTTTCAGATGAGCTTCGGGCAAAATACAAAATCAAACCTCATCACGAGCATTTGGCGTTTGACTGCGTCGATTGCCATGTAAATCAAGGAAGCGATCCGTCTAAATTTAAAAGTATCGGCGACAAGGGCTGTATCAGCTGCCACGGCGACAAAAAACAGCTCGCTTTGAGGCTTAAATTTATGGATACGCTTAAGGCTAATCCGCACAACTCCGTCCACGACGGTCCTACGCTATACTGCGACGAATGCCACAACGAGCACAAGGCATCTACGAATATGTGTACCGAATGCCACGAGCACGAAGTGCCGCAATGGATGGGGGTGACACCATGAGAATTTCTAAAAAATTACTAGCGCTTATCATCTTAATAAGCGGTATTATAGGGTTTTTCGTCGTCGTGCCGGTGCATTACGCGCTTGAGAAAACAAGCACCGATAAATTTTGCGACGTCTGCCACGAGATGGATCCGATGGTGATCGCCTATCAAGACGACGTACACTCGGGCAAAGGCAAAACGGGCGTCAAAGCTAAATGCGTCGATTGTCACCTACCGCACGACAATATCGTAAAATACGTCTATCAAAAGGCCAAAAACGGCGTGTTGGAGGGCTACTCGCACTTCTTTGACGAGCCCGAAAAATATGACTGGAACAAAAGGCGCGAAAACCGCGAGCACTATGTGTTTGACAACGGCTGCACGAGCTGTCACGCTACCGTGATCGACAGCAAGATCACCTCCGAGCAAGCACAGCGCATGCACGCGCACTACAAAAAGCTCTTAGGCACCGAGCGTGAGCTAAAATGTGCGAGCTGCCACGTAAGCGCGGGCCACGGCATCGGGCTTCGCAACTACCTAGAGTACTGGCGACCGACGTATAAAATTTACGAAAAGAAGATGATGCAGGAGAAGATCAAGGCAAAGAAGGGATTTTTCGGCGACGAGTATAAACCGAGCGCCGAAGAGCAGGCCTTTATAGACGCTTCTAGCGCGAAGAAATAACGCCTTGGGATTATAAGCGTTTCAATTCGCGATTCAATTCATGCTCCGCCGTGGGTTAAATTTAAAGCTCAAATTTAGGGCTTAATTTGATCCGCGGCGAGTTAAATTCAGCGAAGTTAAATTTTATCTCGCTTTTATTCGCTTGATCCAGCAAGTAAAATTTTATCCTTTTTCATCTCTTTTACGCTTTACGGACGAGCTTTAAAATTTATCCAAATTTAAAATTTCATCGAAAGAAGCCGTGCAAAAATCATCGCTTTTTTTGATATTAGCGCCGTATACTAGGGCGCAGTCAATGCCTGCTATATTAAGGGCTTAAAGACAAACATCAGTTTGCCGATGTCAGATATACAGTGCGCTTATTCTACGAAATGCTGCTGAAATTTTACTAGATTAAATAGCTACGTTAAATTTAATAGTAAGGCTTTATAATTTTAAAATTTCATGGAGCGGATCGGCAAATTTAAAATTCCGTCTCCCTGAAATTTTGCCGAATCTATCATTTAAATTTATCGTCTAAATTTCGTCCTTGTTTCATTAAATTTAAGAGTCCGTGTAAATTTAGAGAGTTTAGATTGAAGTATTTAGCAAGCGCGAGTTCGCTTGATGATACGGATGAGAAAGAGTAAATTTTTCAGGTTTAACGCCATTTTTTGCGTCATATATGAGGCAGAATAATACGGATGAGAAAGAGCGGGAAATACTCCGCTCTTTAAAGCTTTAGTTGCCGCTTAGATCAAATTTATACGCAGCCTGCAACCATATCTCGTTCTCGTCGAACTTTCTATTTACGCCGCTAGCGTAGTGGTCGCTTCTTTCAAGCGCAGTGTAGGTTACGCCCAAGCTCAGCCCCTTAACTGCCTTAGGAGCGTAGTTTGCCGTTACCGCCCAACCCTCTACGTCCATGCTGGTACCGACCTTTTGGCCCGCAGCTCCGCTAGCATTGATATTATTCGTGCCGCCTACTCTGTCTTGATCGCCCTTTACGTAGTGCAGCGCGGTTTTGAAGCCGTCCAGACCGATAGCGCCGAAGTTGTAATCAAGCACGATCTTGTGTGTATCCATACCCGCATATCCTGTGAATACGAACGGGCCTCGGATAGGTAGCGCGGTGTATGATCCCGGGCCGTGGCCGACGCCCAAAATAACGGCATCATCATCGCTAACGGTCGTATAGGCATACGATAGACCGAATCCGAAAAACTCGCTAACCGAGACTCTTGCGCCGAACATATCGCCGTCAAGCCTTCTTGGCTCCAGCCCTCCGTCTACGCGCGAGCCTTTGTAGTTAAGGTCAAATCCTAGCTTTAAAATTTCGCCTACGGGCACTTTTACATTCGCCTCGGCAAGATACAAACTAACGTCGCCGTCTTTTAATGCGTTAGCGGGTTTTACGTCCGTTACCGCTGCGTAAGCGCCGGTTAAAGTAGTATAAGGCAAGGATTTATTTTGAACATATGCGGAGAAGATATTTTCAAATTTTACGGCGACCGGACCGGTCATATTACCCAGAATCACCCTATCTTTAAACAAAGGAGCCTTTCCTTCGCCTGCCGGAGCGCCCATAGCGGTTTTGCTCCTTCCTTGGAATTTATAAAACCATCCACCCCACAATGTAGTATCGGGGATATCTTTATTAGATATCGCTACGCCCTCGAAAGCCTCTTTAAACGCCCTGGTATAGTTGCCAGCAACGAGCGGAGTTACGACATATTGTCTACCTGCCTTTATATCGGTATTTCCTATGCCGTATCCTAGGTATAATTCCGATAATACCGCACCTTTAGTATACCACTCCTTATCGTAGGCGATCTTATTGCTTGAGCCTACGTGATACGGCATCAACCAGCCTTGCCCGGTAAGTCCTATTCTAAAGCCGTAAGAGGATCGGTGACGTATCCGAGCTCAAGACCCACGCCGAATGCCTCGTAGTCGTTATCGCCCGTAGCAGCTTCGCCTCTATTATCTACGGTTTTACTGGCGTAAGTTGTCTTTACCGTTCCGCCAAGCTTACCATTAGTGATCGCTTCGGCTACGCTATCCGCCGCGCTTAGCGAGGACACCGCACATGCGCAAAACGCCGCAGCTAAACTTAGTTTGATGAGTTTCATTCGAAATCTCCTTTCATTAAAATAGAATTTAAATCGAAATTTTAATCTTGCATCAATATTTTTGAAATGAATTATATCATATTTACACCTCTAATCTAAAATTTCGACATTACTAAACCTATAATCGCAATTATAGCACTGACTCAAATAGAAGCATTTACTATAAAGCGAAGTATACATTCGACATAGTGATATATTATTAAGGTGCTTTATATTCGGCTTATCGGCAAGCATCTCTAAGCACCAAAAAGAAATATCCACTCTAAATGCTTCTCAGAACAAGCCTGTAAGCTCCTTATGTTTGATAATATTATCATACAAAAAACTTGCACATATTCCTAGATAGAAGGCAATAAATGCGGAGACTCCGTAATCAAAATTTTTATCAAAAAAATTATATATAAGTAAATTTCGTCTTATTATAAACTAATTT
>NZ_CALIST010000044.1 GCF_938041645.1 uncultured Campylobacter sp.
CCGCTCTTTAAGCTAGCTAAGCTTGCAGCACGAGTTTCGGCGAAGGATTTGGTATTAGAGCTTACGCGCGCGCTAGGAGCCGAGGAAGCATCGAATCCTAAATTTAGATAATTGCCGCTTTGATAAATTTTAGGGCTATAGTTTAGACTTACCCCTACATTTAGCGTTGCATGCATATTGGCTGCGTTAGGAGCTATAAGGCTTCCGCTTCCTTGCTTATTTATTAGATGAATCTCGCTGCTTGGATTAATCGGGCCGCTTACTCCGCTGATATAAGCCGTGATATTGCCGACATTGCTTAGATCGGTATTGGCGGTAGGATCGCTTAGGGTAAGTACGCTATCGCCTGCTCTAATAGAGTTAGGAAGAAAGAAGTTTAGCCTGTCGAAGCCGCTAATATTTTTAGCGCTTAAGGAATTTACTGCCGCAGGAGAGCTATTGCTAGCTCCTATGTTAAGGGTGTTGCCGCTACCGCTTGCGCTTATTACGCCTACATTATGACCGCTGATAAAATTTAACGTATTATTTGTGCCTGCTGCGTGGATATTTCTAGCGTTAAAATTCTTATCCTCCCCCGCTTTGCCTATATCTATGTTATTTCCGTTAAGACCGCCGGCACCTAGATACTTTTGCAGTTCATCCGCATCAAAGTCTCCATTTATGCTCTCGTTAGTCTTAATAAGCTTTTGAATATAAAGCTCCCGCTCATTCTCGCTTATATGCATACCGCCTATGTTTCTGCTAAAGGTATTGGCATCTTTTATGACATAGTTTTTATTTAGCTGAGTTACGTAGCCCTTGTCTTTAAAGCGCGGATCATATCCGGTAAATTTACCGCCTCCGCTTTTATAGGCAAGTGTGTATTTCTTATTATCGCCATCTGGATAGCTTGCATTGTTTAAAGCATTAAATTCGCTTGCCGAGTTTACAAATATATCTGTACCGCTTAGGTCGGTATTGCCGGAGCCCGTCAAGCTTAAAGCTCTTTTAGCATTTGATGAAACGTCGTTTTCAATCTCGCTAAGAGAAGCTAAATTGAATTCCAATTTATTGAAATTTGCAAAATTCCCTGCATTTAGGCCATTGCCTGAGTTTGAAGATAGGATATTTAAGCTATTGCCCAAATTGCTAGCGTTTGCGCTAGATACTCCGTATAACGTGCCCGCTACGCTGCCGCTTCTGAAATTTACTACGTTGTTGCTGCCGCTAGCGGCTTCCGCCGCGTAGACGTTGCCAGCAACTTGCGTGTTGCCGTTTAAATTTACAGTGTTGGAGGAGGCGGTGCCGCTAGCCTTTCCGCCGTATACGCTTCCGCCTACGTTTACCGAGTTGAGAGTTATGGTGTTGGAAATCGCGCTGTTTCCCTTGCCGCCTACCGCCATTGCTCCTACGCTGCCGTTGTTTATAGTTACGATATTGGATTTGGCTTCTCCGTTGCTAGTATTGCCGCCGTAAATGCTATTGCGGATTATCGTAGCATTCGTAGTTACGCTATTGTCGTGGACATTTCCGCCACCGCTACTGCTGTGGGTGATGCCCGCATTTACATACCCCACGTCTATTCCGCTTGCTTCGAAAGTTACGTGGTTATTATAAATTTCTTGCGAGGTAGCGGAATTTGAATATCCGCCATCGATCTCGCCTATGTTGCTTCCGCCATTGATCTTGGTGTGGTTGTCGTGGACGCTGTTGCTTCCATCGGTAGCGTCGTCTCTGCCCGAGCTTATGTTTTTACCGCCTAGATTGCCTGCATTTTCCTTTACTATTACGGTGTTGCCTTTATTGCCGAATAACTCAGTAGCACCCGCAGCCTTGTTGGAATTTTGATTTTGCATTAGCTCGCTTTGATCAAAGTTAAAATCAGACCAAGAACGAGTTAGTGTGCCCTTTTGCATGATTAAATTCTTACTGTTTTCGACCTCGATCGTGGTTCCGGTGATTTGATAGTGGTCTTTGTCTGTAATCGTATAAATTTGATTATCTTGCACGGTCTGTGCGGCTCTGGTGATCGTGCCACCGCCAGAGTTGTGGATCAGATAGTACTTTCCTTCGCCAAGATCTGATTTTATACCCTCTATCTTTGTACCGTTTAAATTCGTATTGCCGCCAGTGGTTAGAGTAAGCGGCGCATCAGCTTCGGTAGTGGAATATAGATCGTTAAAATTTATAGAGCCGAAATTCTTAATATCCTTGGCTTTTTTAATGCCGCCGCCGACCCAATTTTCTATATGTAAGGTATTAGTTTTATCCGTAGGCTTATTGCTGCCGTAGATTGTACCGCTTATCGTGCCGCCTCTAAAATTTACGTTGCTATTCTCGACGCTGCCGCTTGTAGCGTAGCCCGCAAAGACGTCTCCTGCTATCGTCGTTCTTTCTTTATTGATATAAACGACTGCGTTTTTGACGCTTCCTGCACGTGCGCCATAGACATTGCCTCCGATGTGTACGCCTTTGTTGGAGTCTGACGCTCCTAGAGTAACTCTATCGCCGTCCGATTCGCCTGCAATGCCGCTTGCTGCAGCGACATCGCCTTTTACGGTGCCTTTGTAGAGATCGACTACGCTTCGCGAGCTCGAGGCGCCACCCAAAGAGCCTGTGACGCTGCCTACGATTGTATCGTCGTTGTTGATTTCTACGCGATTTGCGCTCATTGCGCTAGCGCTATTTGCTTGGCCGCCGATTACTTGGTAATTTTGCGCTTTTAGCTTTGCGCTTATGGATACGGAGTTTGCGCTAGAGTTTCCGCTTCCGCCCGCTGCGCCCCAAATTCTACCACTACCGCTTAAAGTAATAGTGTTTGTGCTGACCGTTATATTGACGCTATTGTAGCTGCTTTTTCCCGCGGAGGATTGAGCGCCGAATATATCGAAGCTCCCTCTAAACATGCCGCTTTTGATAGTTATTCTATTCGATACGGCATCACCGCTACCGCTTACTATGCCGCCTACGATTACGTTTGTAACGGAGCTGTTGCCAATAGTGCCTCCGTCGATCGTTACGGCGTTGGAGGAGGCTTTTTTATCCGCTCCACTTCTGCCGCCGATGATATTATAATGTCTATTTGAGCTACCGCCGAAGTTATCGGCATTACCGGTAATTTCGGCGCCGTATTTTACAAAAACCTGATTTCGCGTCGCTTCGCCTTCGTTGCCCGTTTTAGACGCCGCTATGCCTTGCCCGCCTACAACCAAATTTACCTTAGAGCCGTTTTCTAAGCTCACGTAATTATCTGATACGCCCTTGGCCTCGGCGCCTATTGCGATACCCACGTAAGCGTTTGTGCCTCTAATCGTAAGTCTATTGTTAGAGGCAGAGCTTAACTCGGTAAAGCCCGCAATTCCGTCGCCGCTTCCTCCGCCGTAAATTACACTGCTGGAGTAATCCGTTCCACCACTTGCAACGCCCGTAATTGTCGTAATATTGCCATTTGGGCTAGTGCTTCCGCTGCCGCTAGTATTGCCGCTAAATCCAGCCGAATAGAGGTTATTATGGGTATGGATAAGCGGCGGATTAGAATCTGCATTGCAAAGCGCTTGTGCGGGTGCTAGTGCGAGCACCGCTGCGAGGCTAAGCATAGAGGAGCAGATGGATTTTTTCATATATTGATCCTTTAAAATTCATAAAGTTTGCGATTATACATAAAAATAGATCAGTTTGCAATATGAAATTTAAAGAAGCACTGGTTGGTCTTTGGCAGAGGGAGCTGCGTTTGTAATTTCAAGTAGTAAAAATTTACTCTTTGCGCAGAATAAATTCTTGACTGTAAAATTTACCCCTTTTTAGAGGGGGCATTTTGAGTGGATTGCAAGTGGTGAAAAAAACCTAACAAAGAGATTTTGAGTAAAATTTGAAACAAGAAAAATCCGAGCTAAATTAATTCTGGCAATTTCAAGCTGCCATGGAATTTATGCAGGGTAAATTTTTAAACGAGCGGAATTTTATATAAATGCCGTTTTGCCCGCGAAAAAGCTTTTTTTGAAAAATTTAAACGAGCAAGATTGCGCGATAAATTTTATGTGATCCCCACTGCAAGAGCTAAAGTATAGTGAGCAGGAGATAAATTTACGCGATAAATCTTGCGTAATAAATTTTAAAATAAGCCGCGAATCCTACAAGAAGCTGTAAATTCCATCTAGCAAGAAATATCTTTTATCCGCAGCGCCGTGATAAAATGGATTAAAAGTCCCTTCGTATGCCTTTTCAAAAAAGCCTTCTTTGCTTAGCTTTATAAGCTCTGCATTGACGAAATCCAGTAGCTCTTTATTGCCCTTCTGCACGCCAATACCCATGAAATCGGGCTTGCCTAGAGTTTTAAGCGGCACTTCTACCTCGCTATCGACTACCGGATATGCCATTGCGATTAGATTATCGGTCGCGTAGGCATCCACGTCGCCGTCTTTTAGCATGCGGTAGCATTCCCTGGCGATCTTGCAAAATGTAAAATTTCCAAAGCCTTCTTGTTTAAAAAATGCCTCGCCCGTACCGCCGCTTTCGAGTAAAATTCTCTTATTTTGCAGATCGGCTAAGGATTTTATTCTATCGGCCTTGCGGGTTAAAACTCCAAGATTTACCGAAAAATACGGTGTTGAAAAATCGATCTGCTGCGCGCGTTCAGGCGTAATGGTAATCGTAGCGATGACGATATCTACGCGGTTGTTTACTAATGCTGGAATTCTATCCTCGACCTTCATCGGCACAAGCTCGATTCTGCCGCCTTTTTCGCCGAAAAGATCATTTGCTATGGCCTGTGCCATCGTAACTTCAAAACCCTCAAAAATTCCATCGTTCAGCTCGCTAAAAGGAGGCTGTCCGTCGTAAACGCCGATGCGAACGACGCCTTTTGATCTGATTTGTTCCAAACTATCGGCGAAAGCAACGATAAATGGTAGCAACATTGCAAGAAGCAATTTCATGGCAAATCCTTAAATTTAATCTCTTTTCCGCCTTCAAACGAAGCAGGAAATTTTATTTATTAAAATTCTAAAAGCCGGACTCAAAATTTAAAGCAAGCTCTTAGAGCATATTATAAATTCCGTCTAGCAGAAAATACTTCTTATCTGCCGTACCGCGATAGAATGGATCAAAGCTCTGCTCGTAGGCCTTTTTGAAAAAGCCCTCTTTGCTTAGCTTGATGAGCTCTGCATTGACGAAATCAAGTAGTTCCTTGTTGTCTTTCTGCACGCCGATGCCGATGAAATCGCTAGGGCCTAGGTTTTTAAACGGCACTTCCAAAGTATCATCGATGACGGAATATGCAAGCACGATGAGATTATCATTTATATAGCCGTCCGCATCGCCATTTCGAATCATTTCGTAGCATTCCTTAGCCGAAGCGCAATGGCCTAAATTTTTAAATCCCTTGGTTTTGAAAAATTTCTCGGCTACCGTCGCGTCGCCTTCGAATACGATCTTTTTATCATGAAGCTGCGCGATATCGGTAAAAGCGTCGGCTTTGCGCGTTAATACGCCTAAATTTGCGGAGAGGTAGGGGAGGGAGAAATCGATCTTTCTTTTTCGTTCGTTGGTGATGCTAAATAGACCGATCACCAAATCAAGCTTATTTGCCTCTAAAAATGGAATTCTATCATTTACGCTTAGTGGGATGAACTCGATTTTGCCCTCTTTTTTGCCGAAAATTTCTTTAGCAATAGCGTTTGCAAGATCGATCTCAAATCCTTCAAATTTGCCGCCGTTAGACTCGCAAAGCGGCGGATGAGCGTCGCGCACTCCGATGCGAATGACGCCGTTTTGTCTGATTTGATCTAGGCTATCGGCAAAAAGCGCCGCACAAAATAGAGCCGCTATAAAAAGTAGTTTCATTTTATGTCCTTAAAATGGGATTTCGCATATTATCCGCTTATTATAAATGATGTTTTAGTCGAAGGCGTTAGATAAAACACTGCTAAATTCCGTCCTAAAATATAGCATAGAGCCCATCTAGTAAGAAATATTTTTTATCTGCAGCGCCTTGATAAAATGGCTTGAAAGTTTCATCGTAAGAACGTTCGAAAAAGCCCTGCTTGCTAAGTGTAACAAGCTCTTTATTTATCAGATCAAGCAATTCGGTATTGCCTTTGCGCACCCCGATGCCTAAGAATTCCGGATTACCTAGATTTTGGATTGCTACTTCTAAGTTGTCGTCGATAATGGAATAAGCTAGCACGATGAGATTATCGTTAACGTAAGCATCGGCTTTGCCTTGCTTAAGCATATCGTAGCATTCGGTAGTAATGGAGCAATGGATTAGATTGTGGATTTTATTTTTATACAAAAAATTTTCTGCCGTAGTCCCGCTACCCTCTACTAGGACCTTTTTGTTTGAAAGATCGTCTATACTTTTGATGCCGTCGCTTTTACGTGTCAAAACTCCCAAACTCATCGAAAAATATGGATAAGAAAAGTCGATTTGCCTTTTTCTATCTTGCGTTATCGTGATGGTCGCGACTGCAAGATCTACCTTATCGTTTTGTAATGCAGAGATCCTATCGCTGGCATTTAAAGGGACAAACTCGACTCTACCACGCTTATCACCGAATATGCTCTTAGCTATAGCATCTGCAAGGTTGATTTCAAAGCCTTCGAAATTACCACTTTTTTCATCACTAAAAGGTGGCCTACCATCACGAACACCGATTTTAACGACTCCGGCAGATCTGATCTGCTCTAAACTGCCCGCAAAAACACTGCTGCAAAGTGCAAAAATAATGCAAAAAAGTAGCTTCATAAACTATCCTTTTCTTAAATTTAATATTATCCCTTAGATATTGCGTGATTTTACCCTAAAATAGTTAAACATAACTTCAATTACATAATACGGATTGCTAAATCGGCAGCAAGTGAATGAGATTAGAATTTAAGAAACGATAGATAAATTTTATGAAGTGAAATTTAGCCGTAGCGAAATGTGGCGCAGGAAAGTATAAGCTTTGATTAAAATTTATCTATCGTAATTTACGGTGCAGTTTTTGCTGTATCGGCATAGAATTTTAATTTGGAATTCATCCATCATACCCGCTTGCTTTTCGAGCTGGAATTTTACGTCTTGCCTACGTGCCGCATATTTCGCAATAAAATTTTAAAATTTGCTTGGATCGTAATGCTTTTTTGTGTTATAGAATTTTGCGGTATTTTAAAACTATTTTTCGCCAACTTCTACGATTTTGCTTAGCACGTATTGTTCTAGCTCGCGTCTAGGCACGTCATTTTTGAGCGCTTCGTTGTAGATATTTTCGACTATGCGGCTGTATTTTTCGTAAGGAAAGTAGAGGAAATGGTTCGCCCAAGCGCGTTTGATGAGCTCGTGGGTTAGCTTTTTTCTAGCCCACGCTTTAAAGCAATCAAAGCCGATAAAAACCGCCGACGTCGCTATGATCGTAAATAAAATGGAGAAGTGAAAGTCGATCTTTTCAAACATCGCGTGCGTCAGCGTTATCAAAAACATTACGCAGACGAATGCGAAGCAGGCGAAGATCACGTAGGATTTGCCGTAGTTGAATCTAAAATTTAGCTTCGAAGGATCGACGAGCATTCCGTCGTTAAACTCGGCGTTGGCTTCGAGCAGATCGCGGAAGAGCACGGGTTTATGCGATACATGAAACATAATTTCTAAAAGCCTATCTTTAAAATTTGATTTATCCATCGGAGCTCCTTCGATTTTTGCGGCATTATATCTTAAATTAAATTGTTATAAGATAAAATGGTGCGAAATTTCAAGGAGAGATTATGTTTGAAATCAGCGGAATGAGCGGCGACGAGATAGTCTATATTAACGGCAAATTTTGCGCGGCGAGGGATGCGGCGATAAGCCCTTTTGATCGCGGTTTCGTGCTCGGAGACGGCATCTATGAAGTAGCGCCCGTGGTAAATTCTAAAATTTGCGATAGAGCGGATTTTTGGGAGCGCTTTGAGCGCAGCGCCGCGCAGATCGAGCTAAAGATCCCGTATTCTCGCGAAAAATATGAGGGAATTTTATATGAGCTCATCGCGCAGGGCGGCGTAAAAGAGGGCGCTTTCTACACTCAGATCACAAGAGGTGCCGCGATGCGCGATTTTGATTACGTCCGCGGCATAGAGCCTAGCGTCTTTGCTTTTGTATATCATACGCAAATTTTTGATAATCCGCTCGCAAAAGATGGGATCGAGATCGTAAGCCTGCCAGAGATCCGCTGGCATAGGCGCGATATAAAATCTATTTCGCTTTTAGCTCAGTGTATCTTAAAGCACGAGGCTCACAAGGCGGGCGCTTATGAGTGCTTTTTGATTGAGGATGGGCTGGTTACCGAGTGTTCGAGCTCCAGCGCGTTTATCATCAAAGATGACGTTCTGATCACGCGACCGCTTTCAAACGACATACTGCCCGGCATCCGCCGCAAGGTGATCCTAGGCCTTGCCGAGCAGGCGGGGCTTAGCGTGCAGCAGCGAGCGTTTGGGATGAGCGAGGTTTATGAAGCCGATGAAGCCTTCATCAGCGCGGCAACGCTGATGGTGCTGCCGATCGTAAAGGCAGACGGCAGGCAGGTCGGCGGCGGCACAGTCGGCAAATACGTACCGCGCTTACGCGAGATGTATGCTGCGCGGTTAAGAGCCGAAGCAGGACTGTAATAGGGCGGTCAAATTTAGCCCGTTAAATTTAAACTATGCGGGCTGATTAAATTTTGCTTTCTAGCTCCCCGGTTATGTGACCCAGCTCGCTTACTAATTCTAAAATTTCAGCCAGTTCGTATTGATGAGCATACGCCGTTCCGGTTGTTGGAGGTATGCTAAATAGCTCTGTTTCGAAGCGATTCGGCGCGCCGTTTAGAAATAGGTAAAATTTATTATCCATAAATGCCGCGCTTATACTAAATTTATGGTAGTATCGCTTTAGCTCGTTTAGTCGCTCCATCAGCGCGGGCGTCAATAGATATCGAGCTTCGACTTTGTCGTCAGCAAACACGCGAAATTCGCTATTAAAAATGACGTTGTCCATTAGCTCCTTCTCGCCTAAAATT
Organism: uncultured Campylobacter sp.; assembly: GCF_938041645.1. Taxonomy (GTDB): domain Bacteria; phylum Campylobacterota; class Campylobacteria; order Campylobacterales; family Campylobacteraceae; genus Campylobacter_B. Next base: position 8,991 of record NZ_CALIST010000044.1, read on the forward strand.
TTTGTATTTAGCTCGCGGCTTGCCAAGATGGTTTTGGCGTAAAATCTCTTGCCGAATTCGCATATCAGCACGCTGCCGTTAAAATCCATATACGCATCATATAAGCTCATCGCAAGCGAAGCTAGCTTCACAATAGGTATTGTCTATGCCCAGATCGTAGTTCTTTTTGATTCTAATCGCTTCGCTGAGGCTAAATTTTACCCCATCCCATTCGCCTTTTATCTCATCTTCGCCGATAAAATCGGAATTTGCAAATATTCCCGCTCTCCTGAATTCCTTCGCGCTTATGCCACGTCCTGGCGAATAAGTAAGCTGCGGATACGCCTGTGAGATCGCCGTGCGCACCAAAATTTTTTTGTAAAATAGTTTATATTCATAAGCGACGTCCGCAATACCGTCGTAAATGTAAGCAACATAAATAATCAAAAGCACCGCGTAGATAAGATAAACTTCGATCATCTTGTAATCCGTATCATCGTCTGTTTTAAATACCGCATCGATCGCAAACATTACAATAAATGGGAACAGATACAAAAATACTATCTTGGCATAGATCATCACTACCTTGCAAATACACTTTTTTTGTTTGGCTCTACTTAGCGCTATCGCCCTGTCTAGTTGCATGCGTTTCCTTAAATTTTTTGATCCGAAATTTTATAAAATTCGTTCTCTTGATAAAATTTCACTACGGCTTCATCCGCGCTTGCGTTGCGCTGCAAATACCGCAACAAAGGCTCCGCGCGCGTATATATCACCCCGAGCCCCGCAAGGCTCGTCGCTCGCGAAAGCGCCACGTAGAGCTGCCCCTTGGCAAAGATCCTGTCGATGTCGCAGATGAGCTGCGGGATGCTCATGCCTTGGGATTTGTGGATCGTGATGGCATATGCGAGCTTGAGCGGGAACTGATAATACCGCGCCAGCACGACCTGCTCGGCATCCGTGCCGCTTGCGGCGATCTCGCTTAGTTCGTATGTTTGCAGCCCCACGCGGCTTAACATGCCCGAGGGCTTTTTTACGACCACGCTTTCGATCTCGCCGCTGGAGCTTTTTTCGATCTTTTCGACGACGCCTTGCTCGCCGTTAAAAAACTCGCCGCTTTTATTCGCGGTAAACAGCACCTTTGCGCCCTCTTTTAGCGTCAGACTTTGCGGCGTATTTAGCGAGGCGATCCATTTTTGAATTTTTTGCTCGCTCACTCCGCTTTGCAGTGCTTCATAAACGCCCTCAAAGCTGCTCTGCGGCGCATTAAGCTTGGCTAGTCTGGCGCTATTTATCGCATCCACTTCGGCGTTTCGGCCCGAGATTATCGTGGCATCTGGTTCTGCTCGCGCGGCATCGATGATCAAAGATCGCATTAGCTCCGCCGTCTGCTCGCTTGCGATACCGAGCCGCAGCTCGCAAAGCAGGCGGTATAGCGCCGCATCCGCGGTGCGCTTAGAGCCTATCATCTCGACGTAAAAAAACTCGCACTGCCTCCACGCGTACGATCCGAAGGCGTAATCTGAGTCGCTAAATAGGCTCGCGCGCGGCGCACTCTCGCCCTCTTTGCGCACCGGCGGAAGCTGATAAAAATCGCCCGTAACGAGCAGCCGTCCGTTAAATTTAGAATTTGAAATTCTAAGATAGATCATCTCGAAAAGCTCGGCGCCGATCATCGAAATTTCATCGATCACGATGAGGTCTGCGAGGGCTAAAATTTTTCGCAGCTCGCTTAGTTTGCCGCTTTGTTTGCGATCGAAGCCCTTTAGCTCCTCGTGGTTTTTACAAATGCCGAAGCGGAAGAAGCTATGCACGGTCACGCCGCCGATCTCTACGGCGCTGATGCCGGTGCTGCCGAGCACGATGACGAGCTTGCCGCGAGCGCGGTAGTTTTCTATGAGCTCTTTTATTACGTAGCTTTTGCCCACGCCTGCGCCGCCCGTGATGAAAATATTGCGATCTTTTAGCTTCTGGATGATGAAATTTATCAAGTTTTTTCCTATTTTTTGGCAAAATTATAGCCAAAATTTTTTAAAAGGCATTTTGTTTGAAACGACTAGTATCTCTCATATTCTCCGCTTTAATCCTTGCAGGTTGTGGTAAAACCGTCCATAAGTTTATCCCGGAAAATCCCGCGGTTTTAGATCTCGAATACGCTCAAAACAGCGAGCGGCTGCCCGCTCCTGCGTCGGTGCAAAACATAAGCGGAAGCGCGTTTAAGAGCCGCTATTTTAAAATTTGGTTTGACGATGCGCCCGTGAAGGCGGAAATCGATACGTTTTGGGGGCTTAATTACGCCAAGGGACGCCACTTTGACGCCGCGGGCAGGATATATAACGACGCGATCTACCAAAGCATCCGTACAAACGCGAACGAAGAGGCGTTCGGGCTGATATCCGCGCCCGCTATAACGGTAAAAAATGCGCTGCTGCGAAATATCCCAAGCGACTTGCCGATTTTCGGCGATCCGAGCGAGCCGGGGGAGGGCGAGCCGTTTGATTACGCCGCAAATTCCGCCGTGAGCGTGGGCTATCCGATGCTGCTGTCGCATTACAGTAGAGACGGCGCGTGGGCGTTCGTGCGTAACGACGGCGTGTGGGGCTGGATAAAAAGCGACGCGATAAAGCGCATCAGCCCGCAGCAGGCGGTTATTTATGCAAATTCTAAATTTATAACGATCCTGCGCGACGGCGCCGCCGTTTATGACGGAAGCGGCGCGGAGCTTTTTAGGGCGCGCACCGGCACGATCCTGCCGTATGATTTTAGCGGCGAACGCAATCTTGGCGGCACGCTCGGCGTACGAAGCGTATTCGGCGGCGAAATTTTAACCCAGTTTGGCGGCAAGAGATATTTCGTCAGCGCGGAGGATGCGAGGCTTTGGCCTGCGCCGCTTGATGAGCAAAACTCAAAGATCGTAGCCGCTAGCCTGCTCGGGCAGAAATATGGCTGGGGCGGGTATAAATTTCTTCGCGATTGCTCGCTTATGACGAAAGACTTTTTGGCGAATTTTGGGCTGTGGCTGCCGCGAAATTCTAAGGCGCAATCAGGCCGCGGCGAGCGTTTTTCGCTGGCGGGGATGAGCGTGGATGAAAAGCTTAGCTTCATCGGCAAAAACGGCGTAGCGTATAAAACCCTACTGTATATGCCGGGCCACGTGATGCTCTATGTGGGGCAGGTGGATGGCAAGCCTGCGGTGCTGCACGATATCTGGGGGCTTCGCACGATAGATGGGGGGCGCGCAGTCATCGGACGCACGGCGATTACGTCGCTTACTATCGGCTCGGATCGCGCGGACATCGCCGAGAATCGCCTGCTGATCTCGCGTATCAGCGCGATGAGCGTGCTCTCGGGCGAGGATGATGCTATTTCGGACGATCGGTTCGCTCCTGAGGATCCGAGCACTCTGTCTGCGTATGTAGGCGGAAATTAGCGGCATATGCGGGTATAAGCGCGAATTGGGCTTTGCTTTATAGCTGCCGTCGTAATTGATTTCGCTGTTTATGGAGTCTCGCGCGCTTGGCGGACGCCATAATGCCTGCAAGCGTAAATTTAAAATGACGTTTTTAAATACCGACTATTTTAAATTTAGCCTAGATAGCGAATGAATTTGAAATTTCAGGCTTAAATTTAGTTCTAAATTTAAGCCTATATCT
>NZ_CALIST010000045.1 GCF_938041645.1 uncultured Campylobacter sp.
ACAAGTATAATCGCCTTTTTCTCAAATTTAAAAGAATTTGATAAAAAATTATTAAATTTAGATAAAATTTAATCAAAGCAACGACTAAGCATGTTGGTCAAAAAATTTTATACAATAACGTTAGTCGTTTTGATTTTTTTGTAAATAACGATAAACGCTCGGTTCTGAGATATTTAGATATTTGGCCACTTTGGGTATCGATCCCTTGACGTTGAAAATTCCGTTTTCATAAAGCTTTTTAATACACTTAGCTCTATTTTTAGGCTTTGTATCGCTCGCGTTTAGATCATGCCTTTTTAGTATATCCTCTATTATCTCTTCTATATTTTCGCTAAGTTGCTCTATTGCGTCTTGAGCGCTTGTTTTGGTATCTTGTGCAGTTAAATTTGCAAGCTTTAAAAGATCGTTTGAAAGCTTTTCAAATTTACTTCCGTCATAATTTATACATAGCATTCCTTCGATATTTTGTCCATTTTTTATAAAAAAGGTCGAGCCGTTGATCTTTAAATTTGAACTAGTTTTTGCCTTATAATTGGTTATATAATCGCATTCGAGGTACTTTTTTGATTGGATAAGCTCCAAAGCAAAACCCGTTAGTGGAGAGTTTATACTACGCCCGCTAATATGAGAGTTTTCGATGGCTACTACGCTTGAGCCTTTTTGATTTATATCGTGCAAAACTATTTCGTAGTTCTGACCAAGAACTTTGCCTAAAAATTTTATCAATTTTTCATACTGTCTTTTTAAATCATCAGTCATATTTCATACCTCGTTTAAAATTATAAAGATTAAGTAGCAGTCATTTTAACTAGCACAATAAAGTTTAAATTTAAACACAATTATACAACCTAGTTCAATGTTTTGCTCGCGCGTAGGCCAAAATATATTCAAAGCCCGAATATAGCGTCAGTACAACTGCGATCCAGAGTAGGGCGTTTGCATAGGGCCATTGCATCGTTAGCCAGCCGATAGCGATCATCTGAAAGACCGTCTTTACCTTGCCCGCCATCGACGCGGCGACCTCTACGCCGTCGCCCGCCATCGCCACGCGAAGGCCCGTGATAAAAAACTCGCGGATTAGGATTAAGTAGATCGCCCAAGCACTGGCGCGCCCGATAAACATAAGCCCCAAAAAGCCCGCAAGAGTTAGCATCTTATCGGCGAGTGGATCGATGATGGCGCCAAGTCTCGTTTTTTGGTTCCAAGAGCGCGCGATGTATCCGTCGAAAAAGTCCGTAACGGAGGCGATGACGAAGACCAGTGCGGCGAAATAATCGATCCAGCTGACGTGCACAGAGCCCACCATGCCGCCGTTCGCATGGCCTGCTAGTAAGATCAGCCAGAAAAACAGCGGCGCCAGTGCAACGCGAAAGCTCGCTAAAATATTGGGTAAATTTAGCATTATTTAAAGGTCGTTCCGCCGTCGACGATGAAGGTGTGCCCCGTCACCCAGCTAGCTTTGCTCGAGCATAGAAATAAACATGCTCCCGCCAGATCCTCCGGCTGCCCCATACGTCCTAGTGGGCTAAGCTCGGCGGTTTTATCGCGTACCTCTTCGTAGTTGGTAAAGGCTCGCAGTGCGTCCGTCTCGATCGGTCCGCCGCTTACTACGTTTACGCGGATGTTTTTCTCGCCGAGTTCGGTTGCGGCGTAGCGCGCCATCGCTTCAACGGCGGCTTTTGCCGTGCCGTGACCCGCGTAGTTTTCGATATAGACTAAATTTCCCGTGGAGCTAAGCGAGATGATCGAGCCGCCGCCTACCGCCTCCATGCGCTTTGCTGCCTCTTGAGCGCCCACGACGAAGGCATTTACGGTCGCGGTAAAGATATTGTTGATACCGCGCGGCTTTAGCCTCATAAATTTAGTGTATCCGCCCGCGACCGCGCGACCCGAGATGATGGCGTTTGAGATAAAAAAATCCACTCGCGCAAAATCCTCGTCGATCTTGGCAAATAGCTCCTTATAGGTCTCGGGCTCTAAGATATTGAGCGCATAAGCGCGCGCCTTGATGCCGTAAGCCTTCTCAAGCTCGGCTGCTTGCGAAGTCGCTAGCTCCTCGTTGGAATTATACGTAAAGGCGATATTTGCTCCCGCAGCTGCGAATTCCAAAACTATCGCCCTGCCTATGCCTCTCGTGCCGCCGCTGATAACTAGCGTTTTTCCTTTAAATTCGTTCGTCAATTAAAATCCTTTGATAGTGTATTGTTTCATTACGTTTTCTATTTTTTTGAGGTTTTCCGCGCTCGGCTCGCAAAGCGGCAAGCGGTACTCCAAGCTCGGCGTCAGACCCGCGATATACATCGCCGCTTTGATCGGGATCGGATTGCTCTCGCAGAATAAAATTTTATTGATCGCGTAGAGATCGTCGTTGATCTGCTTAGCTTTTAAAAACTCATTTTGCAGCGCAAATTTCGTTAGTCTCGCCGTGTAATCGGGCAGTAAATTTGCCGTAACGGAGATCACTCCCTTGCCGCCGTTACTTAGGATCGGATAGTTGATCGCATCCTCGCCGCTAAGCACGCTAAGGCGCGGCTCGTGCGCGAGTAGATCAACGCATTTATCGATGCTGCCGCTAGCTTCTTTGACGCCGTAGATGTTCTCGCAATCGTTAAAAAGCTTGATGATCGTATCTGCGGCGATATCGCAGCCGGTGCGTCCTGGGACATTGTAGAGCAACACCGGCAGATCTACCGAGCTTGCGATCGCCTTGTAGTGCAGATACAACCCCTTTTGGGTGGGTTTATTGTAGTAGGGTGCTACGGATAAAATTCCGTCCGCGCCGTGAGCCTGCGCAAACTGCGCGAGCCCGATCGCTTCGTGAGTTGCGTTGCTGCCCGCGCCCGCTAGCACCTTGACGTCCGTGCCCTTGCACGCATCTACGGCGATCTCGATACAGACGCGGTGCTCGTCGTGCGTCAGCGTCGCGCTCTCGCCCGTGGTGCCTACGGGCACGACCGCGCTTATGCCGTTTGCGATCTGTCTTTTGATGAGCTTGGAGTAGGTCTGCTCGTCGAGTTTGCCCTCTTTAAAAGGCGTGATCAGCGCCGTCATAGAGCCGATTATGACATTTTTATTCATCGTTTTCCTTTCGTAAGATAATGCTCGTGGAATTTTTGAGACTTAGATAGGTCTTCATCGCTTTTTTAACCGCGTTTTTATCAAGGCTTTTGATCTCGCGCTCCAGCCTAAATAGCGCGTCCAGATCGCCGCGGACGATGTAGCTGCCGTACATCTGCGCTACCTTGCTAGCGCTGTCGAGGGAGTAGATCAGATCGCTACTTAGGGTGTTTTTGATCTTTAGCATATCGTTGTCGCTTATTTTAGCTTTTTTGGCTTTTTCGATCAGCGCTAAAATTTCATCTCTTAGCGCCTCGCCGCTTACGCCCTGGTTGCAAACGGCAAAGACTATAAATAAATTCTCGTCCTTACCGCTCATATCGTAGATATTGATCTGATTGGCGAGCTTTTTCTCATCGACCAGCACGCGCTGTAAAAGCGAGCTCTTGCCGCCGCTAAGATATATATCCATCGCTTTGATCGCCGCGGCGTCAGGGTGGTTAAACGGCGGAATTTTAAAGGCGACTGCAACGATCTGCGCTTCGCTGTTTTTGTAAATAATGCTAAGCTTCTCGCCGTCCTGCACGGGCTCGGTGCAGTGAAGGCTCGGAATTTCGCTTTTGTTTTTTACGGGCGCGAAGTATTTTTTTGCCGCATCAAACGCCGCCTTTTCGCCGATGTCGCCGGTGATCAGCAACACGGCGTTTTGCGGCTGATAAAATTTAGCGTGAAATTCCTTGATGTCTTTGATGCTCCAGTTTTCGATATCCTTGCGAAAGCCGATCGGCGTCCAGTGGTACGGATGGTACAAAAACGCGGCGTTATAGAGCCTGAAAAATAGGTATCCGAACGGATCGTTATCGGTGCGCCACAGCCGCTCCTCGAGCACGACCTTACGCTCGGGCTGAAATTCTTTGTCTTTGAGGCTTAAGTTTTGCATTATGTCGGCGTAAAGATCCAAGCAGAGCTCTAAATTTGAGTTCGCGCACTTGATGAAATAGTGCGTGTAATCAAAGCCCGTGCTTGCGTTATTTACGCCGCCAAAGCCCTTTACGATTGCATCAAACTCGCCTGCCTTGCGATTTTTCGTGGATTTAAAATTTAGATGCTCCAGCATGTGCGCGATGCCGCTTTTGCCCATCACCTCGTCGCGCGAGCCGACGTTGTAAAAGACATCCACGCTGATGACGCCGCTGCCTTTATTCATCGGGATGTGATAAATTTGAAGCCCGTTTTGCAGCGTGATTTTCTTAAATTTCGGAAACATTAATCTTTTTTCGCCTTTCGTTTTTTGCTTGAGTTTTGCTCCGCGTCTTGGGCGCCGCTCGCTTTTTTGGCCTCTTTAAGCTCTTTGGTCTCTTTGGCCTCGGCATTTTTAGTTTTGGCGCTGCCTTGCTTTGCATTTTTGACCTTGGAGCTTTTGCTTTCTGCGCTATTTTTCGGCGTGGCTTTAGTTTTAGAATTTTTGCTTTCTATGTCGTTTTTTGACGCGGCTTTGGTCGCGGTTTTATTTTTCGGCGCGGTTTTTGTTTTTGCGGTTTTGCTCGCCGCGCTGCTTTGTTTTGCGTTTTTGACCTCTAAATTCTCGCTTTTTGCATTGCTTTTCGAGAGATTTTTAGCTTCAGCGTCCTTCTGCTGCGAGGCGTTATCCTGTACGGCGTCATTCTGCGAAGTATTTTTTAAAATTTTACCGCGCTTGGAACCTGCGCCGCTTTTTGAAATTTGACTTTGTTTTTGATTCGCGCCGCTTTTGGAGGTAGTTTTTGAAATTTTATCCTGCTTCTCATCGGCGCCGCCTTGCTTTGCGCTTTTAGTCTCTAAATTCTTGCTCTTTGCGCTGTTTCGTTTTGTATTTTTAACCTCGGAATTTTCGCTCTCCGCACCGCTTTGCTCGATTGATCTTTGATCCGTCGCGGTATCTGCGCTTACCAAGGCGTTTAAATTTGCCGAAGTGCCGGAATTTTCATCCGCTTTGGAGATTGAGTTTGTTTGAGCGCTCGAAATTTCATCTGTTTTAGCGGCGAGAATTTCATTGACTTGGACGCTCGATATTTCGCTTTTGCCGTCGTTAGAATTTTCGTCCGCATCCCTGCTTTCGGGCGCGTTTGAAATTTCATCCGTTTCCTTGCCTTCGGTCGCACTCGAAATTTTATCCGCTTTAGCTTCCGCGTCTTTATTTTTGTAAGCGCGCAAATCCGCGCCGTCGCCGCGACTTTCGGCCTGATCGCCTCTGATGCCGTATCCTTCGCCCGCGCGATCTTTTAAATTTACCCCAACCGCCTCGCTTATGTTATTGAAGCCGTCTGCGCGCAAAAGCTCCGCTAGCCCCTCGTTGATCGATTTTGCGACGAACGGGCCTTTGAAGATAAAGGCGGTAAAAATTTGAACCAGGCTCGCGCCCGATTTGATGCGCTCATAGGCCTCCTGCGCGCTGTCTATGCCGCCGCAGCTGATTAGGACCGTGCGGCCGAAGAGCTCGTGAGCGACCTGTGCGAAAAGCTTTCGCGATTTTTCTGTGATCAGCCTACCGCTTATGCCGCCGAAGTCCCTAGCGTTGGGGCTTAGAGAATAATCGACGCTGGTGTTGTTTATGATGATGCCGCTTGCGCCGCTTTGCACCGCGCACTCGCACAGTGCGATCGCCTGATCCGCGCTCATATCGGGCGCCAGCTTTAAGACGAGCGGTCTGTTTGTGATTTTTTTCATCGCTCCGATCAGCTCGCTTATGAAGCTGTTTTCTTGCAAAGCGCGCAGATTTGGAGTGTTCGGCGAGCTTACGTTGATGATGAAAAAATCGCAAAGCCCGTTAAATTTACGACCTAAGGCTTCATAATCGCTCAGCGCATCCTCGTTCGGGGTAGCCTTATTTTTGCCGATATTTGCGGCGATAGGGATTTTAAAAGGATAAATTTTTCGCACGCGACGCTCGATAACATCGGCGCCCTCGTTGTTAAAGCCCATCGCGTTTTGAATGCTCTGCTCGCTAACGAGGCGAAAAAGTCGCGGCTTTTCGTTGCCGCTTTGAGGTCGCGGCGTAAAGGTGCCAAAATCGATGTGTCCGAAGCCAAGAGCCGCCAGCGGCGCGATCATCGTGGCGTTTTTGTCAAAGCCGCCCGCGATACCTACGGGGTTATCGAAGCTGAGATTCCATATATTTTGAGTTAAAATTTCATCTTTGTAAACGCCAAATTTTGCCAAAGCTTCAAGTCCGCCCGGGGTCGCATAGAGCGCGCGAAGTCCGAATTCTGCGATCTTATGAGCGGTTTCTGGATCAAATCGAAAAAAGATCTTTTTCAAGGTATCATAATTCATAATTTTTCCTCAAATTTTGCGTAATGGTAGCTAAAATTTAATTAAATATAGATAAGGATTTCGCGCTGAATTGCAATTTGCGACGGTTAAATTTAGTTTTAGAATTATGCGAGAAATGCCGGTAAAATTTCTACGATTTGCCGCGTCGATCTAAATTTACGCAGAAGTTCAAAGATGCGCGGCGCAAATTTTATAAATTTAGCGAGCTGCGATACATATCAAAATGCGCGGTGTCTGCAATACAGCTCGCGATGGCGGGCGTTGCCGCGATTTTATCCTGCGTCAGATCTGCGCTCAATCCCGCCCAAGCTAAATTTTAAAATTTAAAGCGTTCTGCTCGCGCCGTTTGAGCTTTAGCGCGCGTCTTTGCCGCCGAAGGCAGCGATCATCGTGCCCAGAGGAATGATCGTAACGCCCAAAATAATCGCTAGCGGGTTTAGCAAGGACAGCTTGGCAAGCAGGTAGATCGCCGCTACGAGCGCCGCGTAGGATAGAATTTTAAACGGAGAGAAAAACGCCCCCGCAAAATTACTCCGAACCTCGCTCCGCTCAAGCTCGCCCTCAAAATCGTCCGCGCCTTCGAAATCATCCTTTGATCCATCGTGCGCGCCGCCAATCCCGCCTCCAAAATCGCTCGTACCGTCGCCCGGCTCGCTGCTATCTACATCGCCGCCACGATTGCTGTTACCTGCACCGCCGCTCCACTCGCTGCTATCTAGGCCGCCGCCCAGATCTCTGCTCACTACATTTTTCAAGTCGCCGCAACGCTCGCCTATGTCGCCTTGCGAACTATCGCTAGCTTCGTCGCTTATGCCGCCGTATGAGTCGCTGCAAGTCGCGCTGACATTCATATTAAATTTATCGGCGGCGTGTTCCAAGGCGGTCGCGTCGCAAGCGGAGGTTTTGTCGTCGCTCTTCGTAGAATTTACGTCGCGCTCGCCAGCGGAAGCTCTGCCGTACTCGGCGGCGAAATTTTCGGTATCTTCGTCGACGGCGGAGTTTGCGGCGCACCCAGCGGAGCTTGCGGTACACTCGGTGGAGTTTGCGATACACCCAGCGGCGGTCTCATCGTGCGTGACGCAACTATCGCCGTTTTCGATGCGGGTCTCGCCGCTAGTGAAATTTACGGCGTCTTCGGAATTTTGCGCGTTTAAAATTTCGACGCCTGAATTTGCGCCGCTAAAATTTTCGCTCTTTAAAATTTCGCCGCCGCAAGTTTTGCCGTATGAAATTTCATCGCCGCCGCTCGCGCCGCCTCGGTTTTTGCCACCAAGACTTGCGGAATTCGTATCGTTTGCGGAAGTTTCGCCGCTTATGAAACCTGCGGAATTTTTAGAGCTTTGCTGCAAAATTTCATCGTATTTACCGGCTCTTAGCTCATCTTCTATCTTGTTTCGGTAAGCGCGAAACGAAAAATATACCGCGCCGAATGCGCCCAAAAATCCGGCCTCCAAGCTAAGAAGCCACGCAAGCGCCCGCACGCCGAAAGAGCCCGAGCCGAAAAACCCTGCGCCGCAAAGCGCTAACCCAAGCAGGACAAACGCCGCGTTTAGCGCGCAGTATATGAGCAAAAATCGCCTATTCAATCCCGCTCATCCAATTCGTCGTCGTCGAAATTTTTCGGATCCGCCTTGTATTTCGGATCGTCCTCAAGCTCCTTTAGGCTCGAATTTAGCGCCTTGCACGCGCGGTAAACGTTCAAAAACGCCGCTGCGATGCCGATAGCGATGCCAAGCCAGAGCAGAAGCAGCGAGCCCGTGAGGCGCCGTAGTCCAAGCCCGATCGCTACGCCGATGCCGATCGCTACGACGATTGAGATGCCTAGGCTGATGTCGCAGGCGCCCTTTACGATTTTGTTTAAATTTTTCGTTACTCTCATCTAAAATCCGTAAAATTTTAAAACGCAGCCCTTAAAGCGCCGCCATCGCTTCATCTGCCGCGTTTAGCGCAAAGTCGATCTGCGATTCGTCCATCGTGGCGCAGATGAAGCCCGTCTCAAACTGACTAGGTGCCAAAAATACGCCGCGCTTAATCATCTCGCCGTGAAATTTTTCAAAGCGCGCGGTGTCTGCTCGCAAGGCGCCGTCATAGTCGCGCACCTCTTCATCCGCGAAAAAGTAACCGAACATCGAGCCGACGCAGGCGGTTTGCAGCGCGATGCCACGGCGATTTGCTATGGCGCAAAGCCCGTCTGTGAACCTGCGTGCTAGCTCGCCGAGCCTTTCGTAAAGGCCGCTGCTAGCGTAAATTTTACTTAGGCTGGCGATGCCCGCAGCCATTGCGACGGGGTTCCCGCTTAGCGTGCCTGCTTGATACACCGCTCCTAGCGGGCTTATCATATCCATGATTTCGCGCTTGCCCGCAAACGCCGCCACGCTCATACCGCCGCCGATGACCTTGCCGAAGGTTACCAGATCGCCGCGGACGCCGTAGATGCCGTAGCTGCCTAGCTCGCTCGCGCGAAAGCCGCTCATTACCTCGTCGATTATCAGCACGATCTTTTTCTCGTCGCACAGCGCGCGAAGCTCGGTTAAAAATTTAGGATCAGCGGGTACTAGGCCCATATTACCCGCGATAGGCTCGATGATGATCGTGCCGATGTCGTTTTGCGCTAGGACGTCTTTAACGCTTTGAATGTCGTTGTATCTGGCTAGGTAGGTGTTTTTTGCGACGTCCTGCGGTACGCCCGCGCTGCTTGCGTTACCGAAGGTGCTTGCGCCGCTGCCCGCTTTGACGAGCAGGCTGTCGCTGTGGCCGTGGTAGCAGCCCTCAAATTTTAGAATTTTATCCCGTCCGCTAAAGGCGCGCGCAAGACGGATCGCGCTCATCGTGGCTTCCGTGCCGCTGCTGGTAAAGCGGATCTTATCTAGGAAATCGAAATTTTTTAGCACGAGCGAGGCAAGCTGCGTCTCAAGCGGGCTGGATGCGCCGAAGCTTAGCCCCTTTTTGGCGGTTTGCACGACGGCGCGCTCGATGTCTGCGTCGGCGTGACCGAAGATGAGCGGACCCCAGCTCTGCACGAAGTCGAGATATTTTTTGCCCTCGACGTCGTAGATATACGAGCCCTCGCCGCGATCCACCATAAAAGGCTCACTGCCTACGTTGCCGAATGCTCGCACCGGCGAATCGACGCCGCCCGGGATAAGTTTTTGTGCTGCTAAAAATTCGTCGTGATTATTCATTTTTTCTCCTTCTTTTTTGGTTGATTTATCGACTTTATATATTTGTAGATGATGATGATCTCGTTTTGCGTCAAGAAGTAGCTTGGCATCACGTCGCGCGAGCTGCTGATCCCGTCGGCGAGCTCCTGAAGCGAGAGAGCGTTGATCGGCGGCGCATTTAGGGCGCGCTCGTAGTAGGCGCCCGAGGTGCGGTTAAATTCTTTATACGTCGCGATTAGCGAGCCCTCGCCCTTCTCGCCGTGGCACTTGTCGCAGCCGATGCCGCGGGGGTTTTTATAGAGCATCGCACCGTATTCCTCGTCGGTGATGAAGCTCTCGGCTTGTGCGCCGCGAGGCAGAAAAAATATGGTTGCGGTTAAAAATAGCGCTAAAAATATGAAATTTCGCATCTTCTCGTTTCGAATTTTTGGCGCAATAATATAAAAAATGTGCTTAAATTTCATAACGTCGCTATCTTTTCGATTCCCTCGAAATAAAAGACGTTTAGCTCATCCTGCCTGCGGTAGAGGAATTTTAGTCCGTGTGCCTTAGCGATGTTATCGACGATGTAGAGCCCCAGGCCGAAGCTTTGTTTGGCGTTCGTGCCCTTGACGAAAGCCTCTTTGTAGTAGCTAAAGTCTTTCTGTAGTGGCTCTCCGAGCGTTATGAAGTCCATCGTTTCAGCGTTTAGGCGGATTAAAATTTTACCGTCTGAGGCGTATTTGACGGCGTTGTCGATTAAATTTTTCACCGCGACGCAAAAGAGCTTCAGATCGACGTTTAAGCTTAGGCCTAGCGGATTTTGCAGCGTGACGCAGCAGGGCTCGATCATCGCGATGCAGAGAGCTTCTTTTAAAATTTCATCCATGGGAAAAATTCCTCGTTCGACTAGCGCCGTGCCCGCAGTCGCGCGCTCGACTGCCGCAAATTCGTTGATTAGGCTCTCCAGCCGCTCAAAGACCGAGATGAGACGCTCCTGATTTTTACCGTGCTCGATCATCTCGACGGCGATGCGACCCTTTGTGATGGGAGTTTTGAGCTCGTGCATTATGTTTCGCAAAAACAGATGGCGCGATTCGTTAAGCTTGTTTATCTGCGTGACCGCCTCGTAAAATGCGTGCGAAACCTCGGAAATTTCGTCGTTTCCTACGCTTACGTCCTTGATCCGAAGATCGCCTTTAGCAAATTTATCGATCTGGCGCTTGAGCTTGCGAAGAGGGCGAATTTTGCGGATGATGAAAATATACGCAAGCAGGATGATTACCAAGATGACGCCGTAGATCGCTTTGAAAATATCGTAGCGGTAGGGCTGATACTCCTTGTCGTTTAAAAGCCGCGTCTCTCCAGCGTGAGTGATTTTTAAGTAGTGTTTGCGTTTAAAAAGCAAGATGTCCGCAGAGCCGATGTCTGCGGAGATGCTATCTAAAATTTCGGCGCCTTTAATGATCTCATCGCGCTTGGCTTCATCGCGGATGGTCGAAAACTCGAAATTTGCGACCTGCCGTTCGTATTCGACATCGCTGATGAGCTTGCTCATCTGATATAGGTTCGCGCGCGCGACGATGGAGTACTTGGAGTTTAGCTCGCGGGTGTAGTTTTGCTGATCGTAGCCGATGAGCCAGAGTAGAGCGAGCGAAACGCCCACGGCAGCGAGCGCGAAGATGAACGTGATGGTATAAAAAATCGACGATCTTACTTTCATTAAATTTATATGATCCTTAAATTTTTAAAATTTCAAAGCTTTGAAGCCGCGGGCTTGCTTTGGCTTTAATGCGCAGACCGGCTTACGGCTTGCTCGGCTTTAAATTTACAGCGCGTAAATTTTAAAATTTCATTGCAAAGCAGGGCGCTTTTAAATTTAATAGCCGCGCCGCTTTAAATTTTTAAAATTTACCCTTTCGTTGCCATGGGCTCTGTCTTTTACAACTCGTCTTGCGCGTAGAGCCGAACTGCTTGCCGAATTCGACGATAAAATTCCACGCGCATCCAGTCGCGTGCTAAATTTATAACTACAAAATTTTATCGTAAAATTTTAACGCTTCAGTTGAGGCGTCTTAAATTTAAAGGGCAAAATCGCGCGGACCGACTTGCGATTTAAATTTTG
The DNA here is from genome assembly GCF_938041645.1 of uncultured Campylobacter sp. GTDB lineage: Bacteria > Campylobacterota > Campylobacteria > Campylobacterales > Campylobacteraceae > Campylobacter_B. Next base: position 11,635 of record NZ_CALIST010000045.1, read on the forward strand.
CCGCACCAAGACCAATTAAATTTAAAGCTTTAAAACTGCGAGCATTTAAATTTCATCGCGCAAGCTCGTCTATAGTGCAAGTCCGCTCATTGTATTAGTTTATAACCTACGCCGCGGATAGCGTGGATGTAGCTGGGCGCCTTGGACGTTTCGCCGAGCTTTAAGCGGATGCGACCGATGATGACGTCGATGCTTTTGCTCGAGGATTCCTCGCTTATGGAGCTGCAGTTGTAGATGAGCTCCTCGCGGGTGATCGCGCCGCCTTCCTTTTTGATGAGATACGAAAGCACGTCGTATTCGGCGATGGTGAGCGATAGTGGCTGTCCTTTGAAGCTGATGACGTGGCGGAAATCATCCACTTCGAGGTCTTTTTTTGGCTTTGCGGCGCGCTGAATGGAGTTTATGTCGTAGCGCTCGATGTGGCGTTTGATGCGCGCTAAAAGCTCTTGCGGATTATAGGGCTTTGGCAGATAATCGTCCGCGCCGAAGTCAAAAGCGTTGATCTTATCGGTCAGATCGTGGCGGGCGCTTGATATTATGATCGGTATATCGGTGTTTTTGCGGATCTCTTTGCAGACCTCAAGCCCGTCCATCCCAGGAAGCGTGAGATCTAAAATCACGAGGTTGAAATTTTCTAAATTTAACTTAGAAAGCCCCAAAAACGGATCGTCCGCGACGGTAATATTGATATCGTATTGTTGCAGATATTCGCTTAAAATTTCGGCGAGTTCTAAATCGTCCTCTATCATTAAAATTTTAGTCATAAAAAAGCCTTTGAAATTTTGCGCGGATTATAACAAAATATAGTTTATATATTTTAAAGCGGCAAATTTGGGCGAAATTTTATAAAAATGAAACGCGGAGGGGAGAAATTTTGAAATTTTTCGAAACCGGGCGAAAATTCAAAAATCAGCCCCAAAAATATGGCGGAATTTTGAAATTTAAAAAAGCGAAATCTGAAAAATTGACGAATTTGGGCTAAATTCGGCTAAATTTTGCCGATTTTTGCGTTTTTTTCTTAAAAAACTATTGTATTTTTTGCGAAACTATTGTAGAATACCGCCGAAACCACTTTATTTTAAAGGATTAGCATGAAAAAAGCTGATTTTATCCAAGTAGTTGCCGAGAAGGCAGGTCTTTCTAAAAAAGATACCGTTAAGGTAGTTGATTCTGCACTTGAGGCTATCAAAGAGCTTTTGGTAAAAGGTGATGACATAAGCTTCATCGGCTTCGGATCTTTCGGCATCGCAGAGCGTGCGGCTCGCGAGGGTAAAGTTCCTGGCACAAACAGAACTTACAAATCTCCTGCTACTAAAGTAGTAAAATTTAAAGTTGGTAAACAGCTAAAAGAGGCTGTTGCAGCTGCAAAAGGCAAGAAGAAAAAATAATTTTCTTGCTCCAAGCCCCGTCTTCGGGGCTTTTCTCTTTTAAATTTATACAATCATAACTTTTTAAATGCCCGAGTGGTGAAATTGGTAGACGCACCAGACTCAAAATCTGGCGAGGGCGACCTCGTGTCGGTTCGATTCCGACCTCGGGCACCATAAATCTTCTTTAAATTTTATCTGTAATTTCAACCGCCTTTTGCAAATTTCAACTTGCTATAAAATTTTTTATACTATTATTACTGCGGTATTTCTTTAAAAGAGGCAATTATTTATGATACGTAAAATTCTTATCGCCAATCGCGGCGAGATCGCGGTTCGCATCATTAGAGCCTGCAGAGATCTGCATATCGGAAGCGTCGCGATCTACACCAAACCCGACGTCGATTGCTTACACGTAAAAATCGCCGACGAGGCCTACGAAGTCAGCACCGATGCGCTAAAAGGCTATCTGGACGCTAAAAAGATCGTCGAAGTCGCCAAAGAGTGCGGTGCCGATGCGATACATCCTGGATACGGCTTTTTGAGCGAGAATTATGACTTTGCAAGAGAGGTCGAAGACGCGGGCATTATTTTCATCGGTCCAAAACCCGACGTTATCCGCAAAATGGGCAATAAAAACATCGCTCGCTATCTGATGCGCAAAAACGGTATCCCGATCGTGCCCGGCACCGAAAAGCTAAATCACGAGAGCATGGATACGATCAAAAAATATGCGCGCGAGATCGGCTACCCCGTGATTTTAAAGGCTAGCGGCGGCGGCGGCGGACGCGGTATCCGCGAGGTGTGGGACGAAAAAGATATGGAGAGCGCCTATGACTCGTGCACGAGAGAGGCGAAGACCTTTTTTAATAACGATGAAATTTTTATGGAAAAACTTGTCGTCAAGCCGCGCCACATCGAGTTTCAGATTATCGGCGACAATTACGGAAACATTATCCACCTTTGCGAGCGCGATTGTTCGATCCAGCGCCGCCATCAAAAGATCATCGAGATCGCGCCGTGCCCCTCCATTAGCGAGCATCTACGTAAGACTATGGGTACGACCGCGGTAGCTGCGGCAAAAGCGGTGAATTATACCAATGTCGGCACGGTGGAATTTTTGCTTGACGATTACAACAACTTCTATTTTATGGAGATGAATACCCGTATCCAGGTCGAGCACGGCATCACTGAGGAGGTCACGGGCGTCGATCTCGTCGTGCGCCAGATCCGCATCGCAAACGGCGAAATTTTAGAGCTTGAACAAAGCGATATTAAGCCGCACGGCTATGCGATCGAGGCGCGTATTACCTCCGAAAACGTCTGGAAAAATTTCACCCCGGTTCCCGGCACCGTTAGCGATTATTATCCCGCGCTAGGTCCTTCGGTGCGTGTCGATAGCCACATCTACAAGGGTTATAAAATTCCGCCGTTTTACGACTCGCTTCTAGCCAAGCTCATCATAAAAACCACCGACTACGATCTAGCCGTCAATAAACTAGAGCGCGCGCTGAAGGAGTTTCGTATCGAGGGGGTGCGCACGATTATTCCGTTTTTGCTTAGCATAAGCAAGTCTCGCGAATTTCGACTCGGCTTTTTCGACACGAGCTACGTCGAGAAAAATTTAGATAAAATTTTAGAAAACACCATCGACGATATGCAGCCGAATAAAAACGAAGCGATCGCCGCTATCATCGCTGCGATGCGTAAATCTGCGCGGATTTAGGAAAGAGCATGGATTTTTTAGATAGCCTAAAAGATATAAAAAAGGATATGCTTAAGGACAAGGCGGCAAGCTCCGCGCCCAAAAAGCCCAAAAAACCTAATCCAAATCGCGACGAGTTTAAAGATATTTTTAAAGATGATGATTTGAGCTTGCAAAGCGGGGGCGTCCTAGACGGTGCCGCGGAGGAATTCGACGCAGCCAAAGAGAGTATCGCCGCACGCGAAAAGCGCCTCAAAGACGAGTTTTTAAAATACGTGGACGCGGCAAATATCAAAAAGCTGAATGACTGAAATTCCATTTTGTACGCTGGATTTTGCCTGCCCCTATCTAGGCGGCAGAGCCGCACGCAGCGAGTATCTCTACATAAAAGATTGCGACTTCGAATATAATTCAAGCTTAGTGCAGCACGGCTACCGCCGCTTCGGCAGGTATTTTCAAAAGCCCATTTGTGCGGGATGTGCGGAGTGCAAAAGCCTGCGTGTCGATGCTTCAAATTTTAAATTTAGCAGATCGCATCGTCGCGTCTATAAAAATAATCGCACGACCGCCTATGTATGGCAATCTCGCCCGCTTTTAAACGATGCTCGTTTGGAGCTTTTCGCGCTCTATCACGACTACATGCATCTAAAAAAGGGCTGGCCTGTGCAAGAGATCGATTTTGAGCGATATGATGAAATTTACGTCCAAGGCCACGGCGACTTCGGCAAAGAAATTTCTTACTACGACGAGGACGGGCGGCTTATCTGCGTCGATCTCATCGATATCGTGGATGACGGCATCAGCTCGGTGTATTGCTACTACGATCCGTATCTGCCGCATCTAAGTCTGGGTAAATTTTCGCTTTTAAAACAGATCGAGTTCGCCCAAGAACTGGGGCTGCGCTGGATCTATCTGGGCTACGCGGTGAAGCAGTGTCCGAGCCTAGCGTATAAATTTAGCTACGAGCCGTATGAAATTTTAAACTCATACACAGAGCTTGACGCTCCAGCCGTGTGGGAGGGGCGCATACAGAGATAGGTTCCACGCGCGGACGCCAGGAGCGACCTAAATAGACATACGCGCTGCGCGGAAAAATGGGCTCCGCTTGCCTTTACGGCCTGTAAATACGCGGCGCGCGGTAGAGGTTATTCCGCCGTGCAGATACGACGCGGTATGTAAAAGTGCCTCTCATCGTTAAAATTTACTCTAAAATTTTGCGCGTTATGAGTCTTCAAGGCTTTTGAGTCACGGCAGGCGTTAAATTTTGCGCTGAAATTTAGCACCGCTCGGCCTGCAAAAATATCCGCAGTGATAAAATTTAAGGCGATGAAATTTAAAAGGAGAGCGGATGAATTTGCAAATTTTACGGCAAGCTCGGCATTTACGTGTCGCAAGACGGCACGCGCGACTTTTGATCGTATTTGGCTCTTGAGTGCGCGCGAAAAAGGACGATTAGTTTCGTAATATAACTCTTACGCTGCCGCAATTAGCCTTGGCGCTGCGACCGGCTTCGGCATTGACCTAATTTCGGTATCGCGATCGGCTATAGCGTCGCAACCGACGCCGCTACGTAAGCGGCGAAGCGCAAAAAGATGGCTTATAAAGCACGATACAGCATATATTTTGTAAAATTTAAGCAAACTGCGAAGCCGCAATAAGACGACCGGTTACGGCAAATTTATTAGCTCCACCTTGTTTTCCAGCTTTTTTGGGATCAATAAAACCTTGCCGTCGCTTGAGATGTCCGCAGGCCTTTGCATCGCGCCGAGGTTTATTTTGCGTATCTGTCCGTTCGCATCGATACGCCAAATTTTACCGCTTAAAAGATCCTCGCCCCAGTCGCTGATTAAAATTTCGCCGTTTTTTCCGCGCGCTATGCCGTAGAAAACCCCCTTCATATCCGCAAAGATCGAAATTTCGCGAGATTTCAGATCCATGCTTAGCACGCGCCCAGGAACCTTTCCGCTAAGATCGAAGGTGGTGATCAGAAGCTTGTCGCCTTTAGCCAAAAGTCCGTTTGGGCTGCCTAGCGATGGATCAATGCGCGCAAACTCATCCGCGGTGCGCGAGAGCAAGTCGATGCGCCAGATCGTCCCACGCGCGGGATCGCTTGCGAGCAAAACCTCGCTACCGAGCGCTACGACGTCGTTTAAGGCCTGCGCTCCCTCGATTTTTAGATTAAAAACCTCCTGACCTTTGCTAAAGCCTCTGATTGCATCCAGATCGCACACGTAGAGCACGTCGCCGATCTGCGCCATTCCGCCAGGATTTACCAGATCGTCTATAAAATTTGTCTCAACGACACCCGAGTTTTTTACTATGCGGCTGATGAAGCCGTCGCGCTCTTGTGGATCTTCACTACTGCCGCGATTTGCGATGTAAAAAGCGTCATCGGTAATGAGCGAACCACTAGGTGCGCTAAATCCGTCGATCTCTAGGCCAAAAAGCGCACCCGCCAAGGCGCACGAAAGTAGAACTTTTTTCATAATCTCTCCTTGATTTCGCCAAAATTTTAAGAATTTTAAAATTTTAAGGGAAGCGACGAGCGCCGGGTTAAAATTTTAAAATTCGCGGCGAGCTTTAAGATGAGCGAAATTTAGACCCGCAGAGCAAATAAAAGTGCAATTTTAGTTAAACAAGGCGGCTTAATCGGCAAAATTCTAGCGGGTCGGAAGGTCTTGCTTCGCGCGTTGCTTTTAATTTGATGCGTCGAAGCCGAAGCGAGTAGGTTTTGTGTGCGCTTTAGTTTACGCCATCACTCGCGGAATTACGCTGTAAAATTTAGCCACATCGCGCGGACCGCAAGTTTCGCATACGTAATTTATTTAGGCAGTTGCTTTAAAATTTTAATTCTACGAGCGGATATTCTTTTGCAAATTGTGGGCGTGATTTTGATTCGCAGATGAAAGCGTTACGTTTAAAGACGCCTCCGCTTTAAAATTTGATTTAATTTAAACAAAGTGTGATTAAAATGCGATTTAAATTTTATGTACCACGGGTGTAAAATTTCGGTCGCGAAAAGAGAACCTGCCGCAAAAATTATTTAAAATTTACAGTGCACAAAACGCCTTTTGAAATTTAAAAATTTTAAAACGAGTCTATATGCTCTTTAAAAATTTAATACGTGAAATTTAAACTTTGAATAGAACGCGCCATCCTATCCTTACTGCGCCTTTAAAAATTTAATATGCTAAATTTGAAACACTGGACTCAAATCCCGCCGCCATAACTACTTTAAAAATTTAAAGCGTAAAATTTAAACCCCAGCTTTAGAATCGGGCGCGGATAATAAAATTGGCTTTTAAGATTTAAAGCACAAAATCAAATCGCTCTATCGTACGGTCGTGGCAGTGGCTTTAAATTTTAATATGCAAAATTTTAAATCAAGTGTCGCGCGTACGACTAATCGCAGCCGTTTGCTTGAATTTTAAATCGTAAAATTTAAATCGTAGAAATTTAATGCGCGCGCCGAAGCGGGAAGTGAAAATCTAAAGCGCTCTGGCTGACTTAGATGCTAAAATCCTCGCCGAGGTAGAATTTGCGCACATTCGGATCGTTAGCTATCTCTTTTGCGGTGCCGCCGGCGAACAGCTCGCCGTCTTTGATGACGTAGGCACGGTCGCAGATCGCAAGCGTTTCGCGGACATTATGATCGGTGATGAGCACGCCGATGCCAAGATCGCTTAAATCGCGCACGATGCTTTGGATATCGTTAACGGCGATCGGATCGACGCCCGCAAACGGCTCATCTAAAAGTAGAAATTTCGGCGTTATCATTAGGCTTCGCGCGATTTCGCAGCGCCTGCGCTCGCCCCCGCTTAGGCTCACGCCTTTGCGCAATCTGATTGGCTCGATGTTGAGCAGATTTAGCATCTCATCGACCTTACGTGAGGCTTCGGCTTTATTTTTATAGGTAATCTCCGCGGCGAGCATTAAATTTTCCTCAACGCTAAGCTCCTTAAAGATGCTGCTTTCTTGTGGCAGGTAGCCGATGCCGAGCTTGGCGCGTTTGTGAAGCGGAACCTTTGCGATGCTATTTTCATTAAGCAAGATATCGCCGCCGCTAGCGCTTATCAGCCCGCAGATCATATAAAACGTCGTGGTTTTGCCCGCGCCATTGGGCCCTAGCAGCCCTACAATCTCGCCATTGTAAAGTTCTAGCGAGATTCCTTTGATGATCGGCGTGCCTTTTATGGTTTTTTTAAGACCCCTGACTTCCAGTTTATGCATAGCTTACCTCGTATTTTCGCCCTTGCGCGTGTGGCGTGATCCTCACTACGCAAAAATCAAGCTCATATTTTTTAAGTAAATTTATCAAATTTTCATCCGCCCATTCGATCAGATGAAGCCCCTCTTCAAATAAATTTTCAAATAGTCCGTTTTTTAAAATCCCCTCACAGCCGCCGTTATAGATGTCGTAATGATAAATTTCGCCGTAGTTTTGCATGATCGAAAACGTAGGCGAGTTCACGTGCTCGTCTAACCCATGCGCCCGCACGATCGCACGCGCAAGCGTCGTTTTGCCGCTGGCAAGATCGCCGATGAGCAAGATTATGCCGCTTTTTGGCAGAGCCTGCACGAGGCGTGAAATTTCATCCTCGCCGCAGAGCAGTTCAAAGCTCTTGGACATACTTTGCTTGCTCGTTTTTGGGCGTATTTTTCGCGCTAGGAAAGGCTAGAACCTTAAAGCTTTGTTTTCTATCCAAAAAGCTTATCGTGATTACGTCGCCGATTTTAAGCTCTTTGGCGGGCTTTGCCATGACGCCGTTTACGGCTACGACGCCGCTTTTGCACATATCTTCGCTGATGGCGCGCCGCTTGGTGATATTGACTGCGTTTAAAAATTTATCAATTCTCATAAGCGTGAGTTTAGCGATATTTGCCTTAAAAGCAACTATTAAACTATTTTTGGTAGAATTTCGCCAAATTTTACGTAAAGGATTTGAGATGGCAAAAGATGTAAAAAAGGTCGTTTTGGCGTATTCCGGAGGACTAGATACTAGTATTATTTTAAAGTGGCTCGGCGATACTTACGGCTGCGATGTGGTGACTTTCACCGCAGATATCGGTCAGAATGAGGATTTGGAACCTATCAAAAACAAAGCTGTGAAACTGGGCATCAAAAAGGAAAATATCTTCGTAGAGGATCTGCGCGAGGAATTCGTGCGCGATTACGTGTTCCCGATGTTTCGTGCAAATGCCGTCTATGAGGGCGAGTATCTTTTGGGCACATCAATCGCCCGCCCGCTGATCGCCAAAAAACTAGTCGAGATCGCGAAAAAAACCGGCGCGGACGCCATAAGCCACGGCGCGACCGGCAAGGGCAACGACCAAGTCCGCTTCGAGCTTGGCGCATACGCGCTAAATCCCGATATTAAGGTGATTGCGCCGTGGAGGCTGTGGGATCTGAACTCTCGCGAGAAACTGCTTGCTTACGCTAAGAAAAATGGCATCGACATCGCCTCAAAGCCCGGCAAATCGCCGTATTCGATGGATGCGAATATCCTTCATATCTCCTACGAGGGCTTGGTGCTGGAGGATCCCGCTCATGCTCCTGAGGAGGATATGTGGCGATGGACCGTAAGCCCTAAAAATGCGCCCGATAAGAGCGAGATCATCGAGATCGAATACAAACACGGCGATCCCGTAAAGCTAAACGGCAAGGCGCTTAAGCCGCACGAGATGCTGGCAGCACTTAACGAGCTCGGCGCTAAAAACGGCATCGGCAGGCTCGATCTAGTAGAAAATCGCTATGTCGGCATGAAGAGTCGCGGCTGCTACGAAACTCCAGGCGGCACGATCATGCTAAAGGCTCACCGCGCGATCGAGAGCATCACGCTAGATCGCGGCGCGGCGCATCTAAAAGACGATCTGATGCCGCGCTACGCCGAGCTCATCTACAACGGCTTTTGGTTCAGCCCGGAGCGCTTGCTGCTTCAAGAGCTGATAAATAAATCCCAAGAGCACGTAAACGGCAAGGTTAAGCTAGAGCTTTATAAGGGCAACGTGACCGTGCTGGGCAGGGAGAGCAAGAGCGATAGCTTGTTTAATACCGATTTTGTGACGTTTGAAGAGGATAAGGTCTTCAATCAAAAAGACGGCGACGGTTTTATCAAGCTAAGCGCGCTAAGATTTATCATCGCGGGCAAGAACGGACGCAAGCTTTAGATGAAATTTTGCCGCACGGCGGACGGGCAAATTTCACAAAACGAAATTTTAAACTTTATCGGAAAAATGCGAGCGGTTGCGGGCAAATTTCATAAAATTTCACGAAATTTTAGATCCGCCCGCGCCGCCCATAAAATTTTATAAATTTAAAGCTAAATTTAAAAGGATAATGGATGAAAGTATTACTAATAAAAGACGTTAAGGGGCTCGGAAGGGCGGGCGAGGTAAAGGAGGTCAAGGACGGCTACGGCAATAACTTCTTAATCGGCAAAGGTTATGCCAAAGCCGCTACGACGGAGGTTTTGCGTAAATTTGAAGCGGATAAGAAAAAGCAGGCCGAGCTTGAAAAATACGAGGTCGCGAGCTTGCAGAAACTAGCCGAGGAGCTAGCTAAGATCCGCGTAAAGATCGCAAAGCAGACGGGCGAGAGCGGCGCGCTTTTCGGCTCTGTCACGAAAGATGAGATCGCAACCGCGCTAAAAGAGCAAAAGGGGATCGAAATCGATAAGAAAATTTTAGAGACCGAGGCTATTAAAACGACCGGGATCTACGACGTAAATGTCAAGCTAAAGCACGGCATAAGCGCTAAATTTGAGATAGAGGTGGCTAGTGTTTGAAGCGACTACCATTTTAGCCTACAAAGGCGCGAAGGGCTCCGTCATCGGCGGCGACGGGCAGGTTACGTTCGGAAACACCGTCTTGAAGGGCAATGCGACTAAAATTCGAAAGATCGGCAAAGAGGGCAATGTTTTAGCGGGCTTTGCGGGCAGCACCGCCGATGCGTTTAATCTTTTTGATATGTTTGAGAAGTGCTTAGATGGCGCAAAGGGCGATCTTTTAAGGGCCGTGATAGAATTTAGCAAGCAGTGGCGTAAGGATAAATATCTGCGAAAGCTCGAAGCGATGATGCTGGTGCTGGACCGCAAAAATATCTTTCTTCTTAGCGGCACGGGCGACGTGGTAGAGCCGGACGACGGCAAGATCGCGGCGATCGGAAGCGGTGGAAATTACGCTCTTAGCGCGGCGCGAGCTTTGGATAAATTTGCAAGCCTAGACGAAGAGGAGCTCGTAAAGCAAAGCCTTAAAATCGCGGGCGAGATTTGCATTTACACGAACGAAAACATCAAAACATACGCAATTTGGGACGAAAAGAGATGATGACGCCAAAGCAGATCGTAGAGAAACTAGACGAATATATAATCGGACAAAATAGCGCCAAACGCACGATAGCTGTGGCTTTGCGAAATCGCTACCGTAGGATGGCGCTCGAAGATAAGATGAAAAACGAGGTGATGCCTAAAAACATCCTGATGATCGGATCTACCGGCGTGGGTAAGACCGAGATCGCGCGCAGGCTTTCGAAGATGTTTGGACTTCCTTTTATCAAGGTCGAGGCGAGCAAATATACTGAAGTAGGCTTCGTGGGGCGCGACGTGGAGAGCATGGTGCGCGATCTGGCTGCAGCGTCGGTAAATTTAGTACGCGGCGAGGAATTTGAAAAGAACAAAGACAAGATCGATGATTACATCAAGCGTAAAATTTTAGAAAAAGTCCTTCCGCCGCTTCCGCGCGGTGCGAGCGAGGAGAAGGTCGCTGATTACGAAAAAAGCTACGAAAAGATGGCTGCCAAGCTCGAGCACGGCGATCTGGACGATCTTGGTATCGAGATCGAAGTGAGCGAAAACGCGCTTGAGTCAAATCCAAATTTGCCGCCCGAGATGGCGAATATGCAGGAAAGCTTCATCAAAGTAATAGGAATTTCGACGCGCAAAAGCAAAAAAGAGATGAAGGTAAAAGACGCCAAGGTTGCCCTCAAAAGCGAGGCTAGCGAGAAAGTTCTCGATATGGAGAGCATCAAAGCCGAAGCCGTTAGGCGCGCGCAAAACGAGGGCATTATCTTTATCGACGAGATCGATAAGGTGGCTGTCTCAAGCGGTAATAGCGGCAGGCAGGATCCGAGCAAAGAGGGGGTGCAGCGCGATCTGCTTCCGATCGTGGAGGGCAGCAGCGTAAGCACGAAATTCGGCAATATTGACACCGATCACATCCTTTTTATCGCCGCGGGCGCCTTTCATATCAGCAAGCCTAGCGATCTCATACCCGAGCTTCAGGGGCGCTTCCCGCTTCGCGTCGAGCTTGACAGCCTAGACGAGGCGGCGCTGTGCGAAATTTTAACCAAGCCAAAAAATTCGCTTCTTAAGCAGTACTCGGCGCTTTTAAAGACCGAGGGCGTGGAGCTAGAGTTTAGTGAGGACGGGGTTAAAGCGATCGCGAAATTTGCGGCGAGCACGAACGAAAAAGTCGAAGACATCGGCGCTAGAAGGCTGCATACGATAATGGAAAAGGTGCTCGAGGATATCAGCTTCGAAGCGGATAAGTTTAAAGGGCAAAAGATCGTCGTGGATGAAAAGCTCGTAAGCGAAAAGCTCGCAGGCATCGCAAGTGACGAGGATCTGGCGAAATATATTTTATAAGGCGGCGCGACAGCTACTCTTAGAATTCTGCGGAGCCGCGGAATTTTGCGGTTTTTAAATTTGCAAAGCGCTAGAATTTTAGGTTTGAGATTTGGCGAAATTTTAAAAATGCGCAGAATTTAATCCTTTTAAATTTGGCGATACTTTGAAATTTTAAGTCTGTAAAATTTCAGGAATGATCTAAATTTTATGCAGTGCTGATTATATATAATGTCGGCGTGGGATAAAATTTAAAATTTCGTAGATAATTTACGAAGTTGCAGGATTCGCGGCTCGCGAGATTTAAAGTGGATAGAATTCTGCGCCGAGGCGGGTAAAATTTATCGCTATCGCGCGGCTTGAAATTTTAAATTTTACCCACTTATGTGATGGCAGAATTTCAAAATTTAGCCGCTCGTGCAAGAGCCAGCCTGCGCAAAACGAGATTTTAAATTTGCTTGCTATGGTTTAATGCCCCAGTCGCAAGCAGGATAAAATTTTATAAATTTAAGGAAAATATGAAAAGCGGATTTGTAACGCTCATCGGGCGGACCAATGCAGGCAAAAGCTCGCTGTTAAACTATCTCTGCGGCGAGAAAATTTCGCTCGTCTCGCACAAGATCAATGCCACGCGTCGCAAGATTAACGGCATCGCGATGAACGGCGCAGATCAGGTGATTTTCACGGACACGCCGGGGCTGCACGAAAGCGCCAAGCTGATGAATAAGCTGATGGTCGAAGTGGCGCTCGGGGCGATTGAGGGCTGCGATTTGGTGCTATTTTTGGCGCCCGTGCACGACGATACCGCGGAATATGAAAAATTTTTAAATTTAAATCCTAGCACCAAACACATCGTGATTTTAACTAAAATTGACGAAGCAAATGACGAAAAGATTGTGCAAAAACTGCTGCAGTATCAAAAATTTACCGACAAATTCGAAGCGATAATCCCCGTTAGCATCAAAAAAAAGGTCTATAAAAAGCAGGTTTTGGACGAAATTTGTAAAATTTTGCCCGAGCATGAGTACTTTTACGATCCCGAAATTTTAAGCGCGACCAACGAGCGTGAAATTTACCGCGACTTCATACTTGAGGCGATTTTTGAGAGTATGAGCGACGAGATCCCGTATTGCAGCGATGTCGTGATGGAAAAAGTGGTCGAAAAACCCGGTCTAACCTCGGTATATGCGAGGATCATAACGGACACCAATTCACACAAAGAGATGTTGATCGGCAAAAACGGCGAGGCGATCAAGCGGATCGGAATTCGAGCCAAAAAGTTAATTTCAAATTTTTCTAAGGTCAAAATTTACTTAAAATTAACAGTTTTTGTAAAAAAAAGCTGGAAAAATGACGAATTTAGGGTAAAAACTGATTTTATCTATTGACATTTTATTTTATTTCTATTAGTATTAGCAGCGTAGAAAATTTCATTTGGAAGTGGAGTGTTATGGCAAAGAATAGTAAAAATGCTAGTTCGATTGTTGCGATTAACAAAGTCACGCAAACCATATTCGGTCTAAGTGAGAATGAAGTTTTCGAGCACGACTTCTCAAAAGCGAATCGTGCGAAGGAAACTTACGTCTCATATATTCCGTATAAGGATATAATGACTGCGACGGTCGAGATAAGCAGATCGGTAGAGGACGCGGATCTTTTAGATGCGATCGTCGTTAAGGTGTATGAGGAGCTGGGGCTTGACACCGCTTTGGATTACAAAATCACCTATAGTGAGGTAATAGGCGCTGGCGGCGATGATAGAATTTTCAATGTCTTTGTCGTAGATAATGCCAAACTCACTTCAGAATTCGATGCGATCGCCGCTAGGACGAACTACATCGACTATGTGGCTATGGCTCCGTTTTTATACGAGAGCTTGTATAATAGAGGCGTCCTAACTCGCGACGGGATCGACTGCTTTATCTACTTGCAGCGCGACGATGCGTTTTTGGTAGTGTATCAAAACGGCGAATATTTTCAATCTCGTCAAGTAAGATACAACCTAAAATTCTTGCATGAAAAATATGTTGAGCTAGTCGGCAGTAGAGTCGATGAAGAGAGCTTTTATAGATTGCTCTCCAAACAGGGAGTAAATTTAGAAAATCCGACCGAACGCGATTATATGATCCAAATTTTTGACGATATGTTTTACTACATCAACGACGTATTGAACGGTATTAGTAAAATTTACAACGTCAATATCCAAAACGTCTATATCGGAACGGATATCGGTAAAATTCCTGCGATAGAGGTTTTTGTAGAAAACAATCTAAAGCTAAGATACAAGGATTTTAATTTTAACGTTGCAATCAACGCAAAAGATTATCCGCTCACTCAGCTAGATATTTTGATGTTCTTGGTAGGTCAAGATTATTTGGTTACCAAAGATGACGATCACAACTACTCACCGTTTATGAGACCTCCGCCTTTGACCCAAAGATCAACCGGCAAGCTGATAGGCTATATGCTGCTAGGCTGCTTACTTGGTGCTGCGTATCCTGCGTATAACTTCGGCTATGGATATTATAATAATATGGTAGCTAATGATAAAATCAACGAGTATGATGGATTAGAAAAACAAATGAGTCCCGCTAGAGACGAAAGTGCGCGTTTGGATAAAGAGACTAAAGAGGTAAATGCCCAGGCTGCTAAGAGTGGTAAGGAGCTTAACGACAGGCGCGATCTAATTAATGCCATCTTAGACAAGAAAAACAATTACGCTATGAAGGGTGTTTCTATTTTTGAGCTAACCAATATGGTCGTTAAAAATAAGGGCAATATGGTTAGGATCGGTGATGAGAATAGGACTCTAACTGTTCAGGTGCGCACCAAAAACGATAAGCAGATGACCGAGCTTTTAGAGGATATCAGTAAAAAAGAGGTATATGGCGTGGATACTAAAACAATCGCGCTGCAAGAGGGTAATAAAACCGTCTTTTACGATAGTAATATCAGTGTGGAGGTTAAATAATGAAAAAGAAAAGTTCATTAGATCAACTTGATCAATGGTTTGCCTCCAAGGGAAATAGTGCAAATAACTATTTTTACATAGCTTTATTGTTTGTAGGTGTGGTAGCTTACTTTATTTTGAGTGGCTATGCGGATCCGTATTTAGAGGAGAGCGAAACAAATCTAAGTACTGCCACGACGAAGCTTGAAGGCGCACAAAGAGAGTATAACGAGTTTTTTGGCGGTGATCCTAAAGCTTTCGTTGATAATAAGCGTAATATCCTCAATGGTGCTAGGACCAACCTTAACAATATTATTGAAGAGCGTAAGTATCTAGACGGTAAGCTAAAAGAAATTTCAAAGCTTACCTATAATGAAAAGAACTGGGCTAAATTTATGGATAGCCTCTCAACGATCGCAGAGAATAACAATATTAAAATTTACGCTATTCACAGCGATAGAAGAGAGCCTAGCATCAAACAAATTTTTCAGCCTGAGGCTTTGCTGGATATAGATGTGAAATTTGAAGGAGCATTTTCGAACGTCCTTAGGTATATCAACCTTATCGAACAATCGGAGATGATCGTAGATGTAAATAAGATGGATATCAATGCCACTAAAAATGGCAAAATCGGTGGAAGCATCGGTATATCTATCTGGGGAGTAAATTACTAATGAAAAAGTTAATTTTATGCTCTTTGCTACTTTCTACTGCTCTATTTGCTGTAGATAATAATCAGACGGTGGCGCCTAGTAATGGAGCCTATAAAGCTAAATACGATGCGATATTCGATGATCTTAGTAAGCCTAGAGTGGGTCTTAGCGATGAGCAGATAGCTTCTTTGCAAGATCCGTTTTATCCTAAAGAAGCTAATGCGCCTAGAGAAGCTAATCAGCAGGTGGATCTAGGTTATCAGCTAGTAGGTATTATGGGTGATAAGGTTAAGCTAAACGATAAGTGGTATGGTTTGGGCGAGTATGTAGGCTCATATAAGATCGTGCAAATAACGGGTAATAGCGTTATTATTACCAACGACGATGAAAATAAAGTCGAACTAACACTAAAACAAGGAAGTCAAAATGTCATTATTACATATAAGTAAAAAGCTTAGCATAGCTGCTATGCTTGCTTTGTCTGTTACGGCTACTAGTCTATATGCCGCTCCCGCAACTGCAGGTAACTGCGATAGAAAGGCGCTAAATATTAAGATTAACGATACCGTTACGCTAAACGAGATGCTAACTCAGCTATCCGATATGTGCCACTTCTCAGTGGTAGCAAAAGACGCTATTGCTCAAGAGGAGATGAGTAAGCCACTGCAAGGTGTAAGCATCAAAGACCTTTCTTTACGCGAAGTTTTAGATCTACTCATAAAAGAGAATAATCTAAGCTATGAGTATTCTCATGGCATATTAAAAATTTCAGCGCTAGAGACTAGGACTTTTAAAGTGGATTACATCACCTCTATTAGAGAAGGCACTGCTGTTACTAAATCTTCTGTCGATTCCGCACCTACTAAAGTAGATAATGGCGATAGTGATAAAACAGAAAATGACGATAATAAGATCACTACCAAAGAAAAATTTGATTTTTGGGAGAAGATTAGTGAGGAAATTACCTCCGTTCTAAATAACGGTACCGAAAAATACGTCGCAGTCGCTCCTATTATAAATCAAAATGCCGGTTTAGTAACTGTTACTGCTATGAAGTCTCAGATAGCTCGCGTCGATAGATATCTAAGTGGTATGCAAAAACGCCTTAGTCGTCAAGTCTTGCTAGATGTAAATATCATATCTGTCGAGCTAAATAACGAATACACCACCGGTATAGATTGGAGTAAATTTCAACTAGGATTTAATACCTATGTAGGTGGAGATCCGACTAAGCTTTCAGGATATCACATAGATAACGGAAATAGAGGAAAGGCTAGCGATACTCACGGAACTTGGACGATAGGGGCTAATCTAAATTTCAATATCGACGGTTTGATTAACTTCCTAGAGACTAAAGGTAAAACTAAAGTTATTTCAAGCCCTAAGGTAACTACGATGAATAATCAGCCTGCTATTATCTCTGTAGGTGATACTATTAACTATGTATTAAAATCCACTACTACAGGTGATTATCAAGGCGGAGATACTCAGTCAGATGATCAGTATTCGATATTTGTAGGTATTCTTTTGAATATCTTGCCTGAAATTTCAGATGATAATAGGATTATGCTACGAATTAATCCATCTTTAAGCTCTCTTAAATACGCAGAGGACAATGTAAGAACAAATAATAGAAGAGAGATTGCGCCTGATACCTTACAAAAGAAACTCTCAAGCGTAGTTTGGGTAGATGATGGCGATACTGTAATTTTAGGCGGTTTGATTGGTGCAACTAAGTCGAAAGATAACACTAGGGTGCCTGTGCTAGCTGAAATTCCATTAATCGGAAATCTTTTCAAAAGTACTGCCGATGTTTTGCGAACGTCGGAGTTAATCTTCGTAGTAACTCCACATATCATCGACAATACCGGCGCGCCGCTTGCTACCTCTCTTAAAGAGCTAGGTTACTCAAAATCCATCTACGAAAATGAGTAATAACTATACGGCGATCAAGGAGATTTTTATCGAGGATAACGAAGTCTCAGACTTCGTTAATCTCGATAAATCGACCCTTGCTTATCATAAAATTTTAAATGCTTTGCAAAAGCCGTTAAAACTTATACTTTTCTACGGCAAACCGGGCTGTGGCAAGACATTTTTGCTTAATAAAATCAAGGTCGATCTTGAAAAAAAGGTAAGAGTCGTATTTGTGCCGCAGCCGTTTTTTGATGAGAAAGAATTTTTCTTAGAGCTTTATTCGCAGATTTTTCATTCTACTCCTAGCGAGCCAATTGATAATTATGAAAATTTTATGCGGATTTATAGAGAAAGATTTGGCATCTCTACCAATGTCGGAGCGGTAGAGCAGGTCGTTATTTTGCTTGATGAGGCTCAGCTGTATCCTGGGAATTTAATAGAAAAAATTCGTCTTATGGCAGATACTAGATTGTTTAAATTTTTATTTACGGTACATAAGACGGATGAGGAAGATCGCCTCGCGAAGGATTATTTTAAAACTAGAATTTGGGAGAGCATTGAGCTTCCTAATTCAAATTTAGGCGAAGTCAAGCTGTATATTGAAAAAAAGCTTGTGCTTCATGGCTTTCAACAATACTATTTTATGTTTAGCGACGATAATTTCGATTTGATTTTAAATTTAACGGACGGCAATATGAGGAATATCAACAAGCTTATGTATAAGATGTATGAGCTTTTTGAGTATTACGAAGTAAATAAACCTACGGAAATTAGTTTTTCGCAGATTAATAATAAAATTATAGAGATGGCAGCGATAGGCTCGGGGATAATAAATGCTTGAATTTTACGAAGTAAACGAACTTGAAAAAAAATGGGAAGAGTATAACAAAAACAGAAAGCAGTTTTCTTTCCTAAAATCTAAGCCGAATTTCGTGTTGAGATTCGACAAGACGATTTTGGGGCTTTTGATATTGATCTCGGTTGCGATTGGAGCGATATTCTGGCTGCTTAAAGATAGTGATAGCGTCAGTATGGCAAGTATCAATCAAAATATTGAAGACAAAGGTGGTGCTGTAAATTCTACTAATGATGCCGAGCAGCAGGCGGCAGATCTTGCAGTGCAAAATAATATCTCCAAAGAGGATTATAATATCAGTGCGCCGAAAGTTGCCCACACCTCTAAACACGAAAAGGAACGCCCAAGCTTAAATTTAAACGATGTGGGTGTGCTATCCAGCGAGGATTCAGGTGGGTTTAAGATAACCAATAATTACGAAAATGGCGGAAACTATGGCGGGCAGGCTCAGGCGCAAAATTTCGGCGGTCAAAATTTTGGCAATCAGAATTTTGGCAATCAAAATGTTCCTACGTTTAACGTACCTAATACCAATAACGCAGCTTTCGCAAATCAGCCGCCTAAAAACGAGGTTATAGATTTTGGGCGTGCTCCATTGCCGCCTAAATCAAATTTCTCGGGAGGTTCTACAAATACCGCAAGTAGCGCTCCGCTAAGTTCTAGAATTGAGATAAAAACTTCAAATTTAAGCGAAGATAAACAGAGCTTGGAGAGCAAATTTTACGCGACGAATAAGATTGAGTATTCGCTATCGCTAGCCGAAGAAGCGTATAATAAGAAAGACTACGATAATGCGATCAAATGGGCTCTTACATCAAATGAGCTTGATAAGGACAACGTCACCAGCTGGATAATTTTTGCTAAAGCCAATTATAAAAAAGGTCGTAAGGAAGACGCGCTTTACGCTCTTGAGACCTTTAACGCAAAGGCGAAAAATAGCGAAATTTCTAACCTTATTTCAAAGATAAGAAGCGATAAACTATGAAAATTTTATATATTTTAGCTTTTGCGATCGCGTCGTTATTTGCAGTTAGCGCCGATGACGTGCGCAACTGGGATCAGATCGGTCAGTATAACCGTATCTGCCAAGAAAGCGTGCGAAATTTATTCATCGAGGAACAGAGCGAGGCGCTTGCGAATATGTATGCCAAGGCATGCCTCAAGATGGATAAAGTAAATGAGCTCGTCGTGCCTACGGTGATGCTTTATAAGACGAAAGAGGCTCGCGAGAATGCTTCTCTTTATTCGACCATAATTTTTCAAAAAAAGATGCTTTATTTGGCGCTTTGCGACGGCGTAGACATAAGCTATATAAGAACGCCTAAAATTAATTATATTTTGTCTGAAATTTTTGATAAATTTACGGAGAGAGCATACGTAAAAAAGAGTGATACGTATGTCTTTACCCTAGAAAACGGCGAGCGCGCCGAGCTTTTTATCAAAGAAGAGGAAGAGGTAAAAAAGATGGTAATTGCAATTTATACTGGCGATAAGCTTAGCTCGATTAAAATTTATTGGTGATCGCGATGACGAAGATTGAAGAGCAGATCGTTGCGATTTTAATACGAAACAATATCCTTACTAGCACCGTTGTTCCGGAAATCAAGGACAAGATGGATATCGGCTTGACGCTAGGCGAGGTTTTAGTCGGAGATAACTATCTAAGCCAGGATGATTTTTGCTCGATTTTAGTTGAGCTGTACAAGCGTCGTCAGATAGCATTTGACGATATAAGCGAAAAATTTTCGATGGATCCGAAGGAATTTTTGCAAATTCTAGCCAAGAAAATGAACCTGTCGTATATGAATTTGGACGATATCGACATAGACTTCAGGCTATCGGAACGCACTCCTACCGCACAGCTTAAAAGATACGGCGTGATACCGGTTAAAGCGGATGATCTGAATATTTACGTTGCTTTTTCTGATCCGTTTAATCTTGAGTCGCAAGATAAAGCGCAGGCTATGTTTAGTAAACAGCTGCTTAAAATCGTAGTAGCCGATCCAAATCAGGTAAATAAATATCTATCTAAGCTTGAGCTTTCAGAGAGTATTAAGGGGCTCGTAGCAGAGATCCGCAAAGAGCTCGCAAACACTGGCGGTAGCGGAAGCAGCGATGATACCTCGGCGATTTTGAAGCTCATTGAGATGATAATCAGCCAGTCTATTAAGATGCGCGGTAGTGATATTCACATCGAGCCTACCGAGAATAACTGCGTCGTGCGTACCAGAATCGACGGAATGCTCGCTGAAATTTTTATCTTTGATAAGGATATCTATCCACCGCTAGTAAGCCGCTTGAAGCTACTTTCGAATATGGATATCGCCGAGCGTCGCAAGCCGCAAGACGGCAGGTTTAGTATGAAAATTTCAGGTCGCGAATACGACTTTCGTATTTCGACACTGCCTATTATCAATGGCGAATCTACCGTTATGCGTATCCTAGATAAATCCAAGGTTATCATAAGTCTGGAAAAGCTCGGTATGCACCCTGATAGCTTTAAGAAATTTAATAACGCTATGAAGGCTCCATATGGTATTATCTTGGTTACCGGACCTACAGGAAGCGGTAAATCTACGACACTATATGCAGCGCTAAACGATATTAAAAATATCGATACTAAGGTTATTACCGTAGAAGATCCAGTCGAGTATCAAGTAAATTTAATCCAACAAGTCCAAGTTAACGAAAAAGCGGGTCTTACCTTTGCTTCAGCATTGCGCTCGATCTTAAGACAAGACCCCGACATCATAATGATCGGTGAGATCCGTGATCAAGAGACCCTTAGGATCGCGATCCAGGCTGCTCTTACGGGACACTTGGTTTTCTCGACCCTACACACCAACGACGCCGTTAGTGCGATCCCGCGAATAGTGGATATGGGTATAGAGGCCTACCTCATAAGTGGTGCGCTCATTGCAGTAGAGGCACAGCGTCTCGTGCGAAAGCTTTGCCCGCACTGCAAGCAGCCTACGAATCTGCCTAAATCGATGCTTGATCAGCTGAAGGAATTCTTGCCTGAAAAATACACATTTTTTAAGGCCGTAGGTTGTGATCAATGCGGTCAAACGGGCTACATGGGGCGTGAGATGATTAGTGAAATTTTACCTATTACCGATAAAATGCAGAGCTTGATCGCCAACGGCGGCTCAAAGGACGATATGCGCGCCTTGGCGAAGGAGGAGGGATTTATAGATATGTTTGAAGACGGTGTTATACGTGCTGCGCGCGGAGTAACTAGTATAGAAGAAATTTATAGGGTGGCTAAACAATGAAAAAGCAATTAGAAGTTGAATACAACGCCAAGGGCGCAAGAAAGAAGATGTTTTTGCAAGCTAGCGATAAGGTGCAAGCAAACAACCTAATGAAGCAGCGCGTAGGCGGGACGATCGTGAAAAGAGGTGAAACCCAAGTCGTAGCGAATACGGGCGGCGATTTTAAGGCGCAGGTTTCGCGTATGCTAGGTGGTAGCGGAAGAGTTAGAACGCTGCCGTTAGTAGCGTCGATCCGTCAGCTTTCGGTTATGACAAATGCGGGAATTTCAATCCACGACTCGATCAAAGAGGTCGCAAGGGCGGCAGAGGATAAGACGCTAAAAGAGATTTTTAGTGCTATGAACGACGATCTTAACGCGGGTCTTAGTCTTACCGAATCTACGGAGAAATTTAGAGGACAGCTCGGTGATGTCGTCGTTGCGATGGTAAGTCTGGGCGAAGCAACCGGTAATATGGCAGAATCTCTAGCCAAGCTTGCCGCTATGCTTCAAGAGCTTTGGGAGAACCAGCGTAAATTTAAAAAGGCGATGCGTTATCCGATGATCCTTATGATCGTTATGGCGATTGCATTTTCGGTCTTGATGATGTATGTCGTGCCGAAATTCCGTGAGATTTTTGAGGATTTGGGCGCGGATTTGCCACTACCTACTAGAATTCTACTTGGTATCGAAAGCACGCTTAATAATTATGGAATTTTTGTTTTAGCGGGCATCATAGGCACTATCATAGCTCTTAGATGGGCATATCGCAATAACCCTGAATTTAAAAAAGGCTTTGACAAGACGATTTTAAAGGTCTATCTATTTGGTAAGATCATATTTTTCTCTACGATGTCGCGATTTATGCTTATTTTTACAGAGCTTGTGCGAGCGGGTATTCCTATTGCTGATGCGCTGGATACATCTGTTTTAATGGTGGATAATCATACTTTA
The DNA here is from genome assembly GCF_938041645.1 of uncultured Campylobacter sp. GTDB lineage: Bacteria > Campylobacterota > Campylobacteria > Campylobacterales > Campylobacteraceae > Campylobacter_B. The sequence continues at coordinate 33,911 of NZ_CALIST010000045.1, forward strand.
AAAGAGAAACTCTCTACCGTTAAAATTGCCGTGCAGCAAGGCGTGAGCCTAACAGAGGCGTTTAACAATACAGGGCTTTATGAGAGTATGCTTATTCAGATGATCAGCGCGGGCGAGCAGGCCGGTAACCTCGATAAGATGCTCGGTAACGTCACGGATTATTATAAAGAGAAATTTGATGATATCATAGATAATATCTCAAGCTACGTCGAGCCAATCATGCTATTTTTTATGGCGGGCATGGTTCTTCTTTTGGCTCTGGGTATCTTTATGCCTATGTGGGATTTGGGCAAAGCCGTCAAAAACTAACTCCTTTAATTCCGCGCCTTCAAGGGCGCGGAATTTTATCAAAGCATTAAAATTTCGTCCTTCAAATAAAATTTTAACCTTCGTTTGGCTAAAATACCGCTTTAAATTTAAGGATCTATCATAATCAAAGAAGTATATTTTATCGTCATATCGGCTATCATAATATTTTTTGGGCTTGCTACTATTGCGCCCGATTCCGCGCTTGTGGGCAGCGCAGGCAACGCCATCCGCTCATTTAATACCCAGCTATTTGGCTATTTTGCATACATCTATCCGCTATTTTTGCTCGCCTTAGCATACGTAGCCTATAAGCATTTTCGTGGTTTTGACTTTAGATTTTTTGAGTTTAGCATCGGAGCTATTTTGCTGTTTTTTACCATTTTGATGGTGCAGTCGAGTCTCTTTGGCGCTAGCGGCGGAGCAGTCGGTAGCTTCGCGGTGGACGGGCTTAGGCGAATGATCGGAAGCGTCGGCGTGTGGATTTTTAATATTACGATTTTTGTGCTTTCGCTAGTGCTTATATTTGAAGATCGTTTTACCGACATCATCAAAAATTGCTTTATTGGCTCAAGAGATGAAAGCTCGCAGGATGAAATTGGGGATGATTTTGCTAGCGATGCGGATGCGGCGCAAAGAGGCGGGCTTGCAAAGCATTCGTCTGCGCAGGGCTTGAGAGGTGCGGAAAATTTTAACGCTTCGAATGACGCTTTGAGCACAGAGGACAATTCGGCGAAACAGGGTAATTTTGCGGAGCAGGGCGCAAGCGAACGCGGTTTTGAAAGCGGGCAAAATTTTCAAAATTTAAACGATGCTCGCGAGCCTGAAAATGAGCATAATTTCAGTGATGCACATGGTCCGCAGGCTTCCGCTGAACGCGAGCTTAAAATGCCGCAGAAGGGAAAGCCGAGCAGACTAAAAAGGGTCGAGCGCCTAAGCGAGGTCGCCGAAAACAAAAGACTTTTGGATCAGCTCGACAAGGGCAGGGTGGCTAAGCCCAAGGATTTTAAACTGCCGCCGCTTGACTTTTTAAATTTGCCGCCGAAAAAGAAAAGCAATATCGACGAGAGCGAGATCGATCGTAAAATTTACGACCTGCTCGATAAGCTGCGTAAATTTAAGATCGACGGCGACGTGGTGCGGACTTACTCGGGCCCGGTCGTTACGACCTTTGAGTTTCGCCCCGCTGCGCACATCAAGGTAAGTAAAATTCTAACGCTGCAAGACGATCTGGCGATGGCTCTTCGGGCGCAGACCATCCGTATCCAAGCGCCGGTTCCGGGCAAAGACGTCGTGGGCATCGAGATACCGAATCAAAATATCGATACGATCTATCTGCGCGAAATTTTAGAAAGCGACGTGTTTAAAAGCGCCTCCAGCCCGCTTACCATCGTGCTTGGCAAGGACATCGTGGGGCAGCCTTTCGTTACCGATCTTAAGAAGCTGCCGCACCTTCTCATCGCAGGCACCACCGGAAGCGGCAAGAGCGTGGGCATCAACGCCATGCTGCTTAGCCTTTTGTATCGCAATTCGCCCAAGAGTCTGCGCCTTATAATGATCGATCCAAAGATGCTCGAGTTTAGCATCTACAACGACATCCCGCACCTGCTAACGCCCGTCATCACGCAGCCTAAGCAGGCGATCATCGCGCTAAGTAATCTTGTTTCAGAGATGGAGCAGCGCTACTCGCTCATGGCGCAAAACAGGACGAAAAACATCGACAACTATAACGAAAAGATGCTGCGCGAGGGGGGTGAAATTTTGCCTTACATCGTCGTTATCATCGACGAGCTCGCGGATCTGATGATGACGAGCGGCAAGGACGTAGAGCACTACATCGCGCGTCTGGCGCAGATGGCGCGCGCCAGCGGCATCCATCTCATCGTAGCGACGCAGCGCCCTAGCGTGGACGTCGTCACGGGGCTGATAAAGGCGAATCTGCCTAGCCGCATCAGCTTCCGCGTGGGCTCGAAGGTCGATAGCAAGGTGATTTTGGATCAGATGGGCGCGGACAGCCTGCTCGGACGGGGCGATATGCTCTTTACACCGCCTACCGCGCCGGGGCTCATCCGCCTGCACGCGCCGTTTACGACCGAAAATGAGATCAACAAGATCGCGGAATTTTTAAAGGCGCAAGAAAGCGTCGTTTATGACGAGCGATTTTTGATCGAGAACGAGGGCGCCAAGCAAGAAGGCGGTATAATCAATCCGCAAAATATTGTGCTTGACGAGCTTTACGATGAGGCGAAAGCGATCGTTTTGGAGGAGGAAAAGACCTCGATCAGCTACCTGCAGCGCCGCTTACGTATCGGGTACAACCGCGCCGCGACGATCATCGAGCAGCTAGAACAGATGGGCGTTTTAAGCGAGATCAACGCCAAAGGTCAGCGCGACATAATCAAGTAAGCTTTAAAATTTCGATAAAATTTAAGCAGCGAAATTTTGAAATTTATCGGATTTGCGGCGTCGGAATTTTTAAAATTTGATGGGTCTGCGTCGGTGAAATTTTAAAATTTATCGGATATGAAGCGGTGGAGTTTTAAAATTTTTTGATTTACATGGCGGATTTTAAATTTTAAAATTTGCGCGTTCTGCAGCTCGCACTTGTATCTCTGCGGCTGCGGAAAGGCGGACGGTTTATACGGATGCGAGGATGCGATTAAAGTTCTTTGCAGTGGGTGGCGCTTTAAAGGTGGATGTAGCGCGGTACAAACAGCGCGTTTCGCAGCTTGCGTTTGCTGTACGCCGTTTTAAGATACATTGAAATTTTAAGGTGTGGTTTAAAATTTAAAGATTGAGCGCGAAATTTGCGGTTTGCGATTTTATAAATTTGCAAAGGGATGCAAAATTTGAAATTTTAAAATTTTGCTTTTTAGGGCTTTGGAATTTTAAAATTTGCCGCAGCGTATCGAAATTTTAAATCACGCCGTGCGTTCGATACGAGGCACCTTGCGGCTATGTAAGCGAGGCTGCTAGGGGGGGCTTAGCCTTGCCACTAAAGTTTGGTTTGCCGCGGAGGCCTAGCTTGTGCTGCGGAAGTTTAGGCTCTAGCCGTGTGCGAGCAGAAAGTTTTGCTGCGCACCAAAAACCGCTCCGGAAAGTACGCGATCTTAAGTGCCGCGACTGCAAAGGCGTTCAGACTTGGGCCGCGTGACGGCTAATTTGCCTAACAAGCAGCCGTGTTGCGCGCCAAAAGCTAACGTATCGCGGGCGCAGCGTGCGAGACAAACTTTTTGCGTGCGGTATTTCGTGCAGGCGTATTTTGCGGAAGCAGCGCTTTGCGGTATGTTTTGCGATGTGAACGCACCTTGCAATATCGCTGCGGCGTAAAATTTTAAAAATTTACATTGCCGTGCGTACGCGTATAAATTTAATAAAATTTGCGCCGTAGCGGCGAGTAAATTTAAAATAAAATTTCGCGGCATTTTGCAGTGCGAGCGTATTTATGGTATATTCTAAGCGTAGCCCGAATTGCAAGACGCGCTGTGTTTTGCGCACGCCGCCGCGCTATTAATATCTAAGCGCGCGGCTAGCGGGTTCGCTGCGTGGGCACTAAGCGTTACTACTGCACGGATATCGTGCGCCGAAAGGTAGATATGAGAGAAAAGAATGCGCACGTTAGTCCTTGTAAAAGCCAGGAGCCGAAAAACGATGCACAATCGCGCGTTTTGCGCCTAATTGCGCACCGAAATACGATGCGTGGCCCTTGTTTTGCGGCGTTGCACACTAAAGTTAGCGTGCGATCTTGCTTCGCGGCAGGGCGTGCTTAATGCACGCGAATCGTTGTGCTGCGCGAGAAACTATGCGCGATCGCACTTTGCGCTGCATGCCATAAGCTAGCGCGTGATAGTACTTCGCGACAGGGCGCGCTCTTAATCAGCGCGCGACCTTGCTTTGCGGTATCCGCGTTATGCGGGGTTTGAAACATCGCGCAGCAGACGAAGCGTGCACGGCGCACGTAAATGCGGATAAAATTTTAAAACGGAGAGACGATTGAGAACCGATAAATGGCTATATTACTTCACCTGCGCGCTCATTACGATCGGCATGATATTTTCGCTGTCGCTGAGCTCATATACGGTGCTTCTGCTGGGCGCTACGCCACTGCATTTTTTTTATCGTCAGTGCGCGGTAGGGATTGCCTGCATCGCAGTGATGTGGATCGTCTCGCGCGCCGATCCCGATAAATGCCTAACGCCGGTGTGCATGTCGCTTTTTGCGATAATGGGGATTTTGATGCTCGCGATGGGCTTTTTGCCCAAGTCCTTGGTCGCCGACGTAAACGGCGCGGCGCGCTGGATCAGGCTGCCGTTTTTTAATCTCGCGCCGGTGGAATTTTTCAAGGTGGGCTTCATCTACTTTTTGGCGTGGAGCTTCTCGCGCAAGCTCGATCACTCCAAAAAAAGCATCGGGCGCGAGATCGCGACGCTGCTTCCTTACGTAGCGCTTTTCGGCTTCGTCGTAATCCTGGTCGCTATCGTGCAAAACGATCTGGGGCAGGTCGCGGTACTGGGGCTTACGATGATTTTTATGTCGCTTTTTGCGGGCACGAGCTTCAAGCTCATCGGCTTTAGCTTTATGGGGATTTTGGGGCTCGCTTACGTTTTTATCGTCACGAGCGCGCACAGGGTCGATCGCGTGCGCTCGTGGTGGGGCGGCGTGCAGGATTTCGTGCTGTCGTTTATGTCGCCCGAAACTGCCGCAGGGCTGCGTATAGAGGACGCTAGCGCGCCGTATCAGGTCGGACACTCGCTAAATGCGATAAACAACGGCGAGTTTTTCGGGCAGGGACTTGGGCTCGGGAGCTTTAAGCTAGGCTATCTGAGCGAGGTGCATACCGACTTCGTGCTCGCAGGCATCGCCGAGGAGTGGGGGTTCGTCGGGATTTTGCTCATCGTGGCGCTATTTTATGCGATGCTCTTTCGCATCTTTCAGACCGCGAGCAAGTCGCCAAATAATGTAAATTTCCTCTTTTGCCTGGGTATCGGCTTTATGTTTTTCTTTTCGTTCATTATCAATTCCTACGGCATCACGTCGATCTCGCCGGTTAAGGGTATCGCCGTGCCGTTTCTAAGCTACGGCGGCAGCCACCTGCTTGCGGCGTCGTTTGCGGTGGGGCTCGTTTTGATGGCGTCGAAAAGGGCGAAATTTTAAAGCTTTTGCGGGCTTTTGGCGGACGCTGTTTTAAATTTGGCGTAAAATTTAGAGCCGAATGCGTTTGAAATTCTGCGCCGAAGCGCGCCGAGGCTCAAATTTAAGCGCGAAATTTTATAAATTTAAAGGAAAAGTATGGTCATAGCAATCAGCGGCGGCGGCACCGGCGGGCATCTGATAATCGCTAAAAATTTAGCCGCTCATCTTGCGAAGCAGGGCATCAGGGCGATCTTTATCGGCTCAAACCGCGGGCAGGATCGTGCGTGGTTTGAAAAAAGCGAGCTTTTTGCGCGCACCTATTTTTTGCAAAGCTCGGGCGTCGTAGATAAAAAGGGCTTTGCCAAGCTAGCCTCGCTGCTAAATATCCTGCGCCTCTCGCTTGCGGCGCGTAAAATTTTAAAGCAAAACGGCGTGCACGCGCTCATCAGCGTGGGCGGATACAGCTCGGCGCCCGCATCCATCGCGGCGATCCTTTCTCGCGTGCCGTTTTTTATCCACGAGCAAAACGCCGTTTGCGGGCGGCTTAACCGCTTGCTAAGGCCCTTTGCGCGCGCGTTTTACAGCTCCTATGAAAAACCTGCGTTCGCTTATCCGATCGCGGATATTTTTTTCGAGACGGCGCGGCCGCGCACGGCGCTTAAGAGGATCATCTTTTTGGGCGGCTCGCAGGGGGCGAGCTTTATCAACTCGCTTGCCGTGGAGCTTGCACCCAAGCTTTTGGGCCTCGGCTACGGCGTGATCCATCAGTGCGGCGAGCGCGAGTTTGAGCGTATCTCGCAGATCTACGCGCAGCAGGGCCTTGACGTGCAGCTCGTGGGCTTTTGCAAAAATATGCACGAGCTCATCGCAAGCGCCGATCTTTGCGTCGGACGCAGCGGCGCTAGCACGCTGTGGGAGCTCTGCGCAAACGGCCTGCCCGCGATATTTGTGCCGTTTCCGTTCGCGGCGGCGGATCATCAGTTTTACAACGCGAAATTTCTTAAAGAGCGCGGGCTTTGCGAAATTTTACGTCAAGAGGACGCAAGCGGCGAGCGGATCTTGGGCTTGATTGAGAGCTTCGACGTGGCGCGCGCGAGCAAAGGGCTGCTTGAGCTAGCTGATAAAAACGGCGCGCAAGCGATAATCGACGATGTGATGAGTAAAATTTAAGGCGACTCCGTTTTCATACTCGCGCTTTGTGCGTAAATTTGAGACGACCTCTGCACGAGGCTTTAAATTTATAAACCGATTAAATTTGACTTTTTGCGTTTGCGTAAATTTTACGCGGCGCTTCGGTTTGAGTAAAAATTTTAAATTTGCATGCTTGCAGGCGACGGACGTTTTTTTGATTTGCGCAAATTTAAATCCGCAAACAAAGCGCGCAAAAGTGCATTGAGCCGTAAAATTATCTGCGCCTAAAGCTGATTATCGCATCGTCGTTTTCTTGTTGATATTTTTCAAATAGAGCCTGATATCTTTGCGATTTTGCCGGATCATTTGAATAAATTCCCACTAGAAAATAGCACGCCTCCGCAAATCGCAACTCGCACGATCGCTCAAAGTATTGCGCGCCCGCCTCCTTGTCATTGTCGTCAAAATACGCGACGTAACCGAACATAAAGCAGCCCTCGCCGTTACCGAGCTTGCATGCTTTTTTATACAGTTTTCTGCCCTCTTGCGAATCTCTATCCTCGTAGCCTGCGAGTCTCGTGCAGCTTTCGCCGCCGTTAAGCTCGTAGCAGCCTTTTTTAAGCAGATCTTTGGCGCCATCTTGCGAAATTTCGCCATTTAATAGCATCAGGCTCGAAAGTACGGCGCAGGCATCGCCGTCTCCGCCGTCGCAATCTTCGCGAAATCTTACGGGGTTTTTCATTTTTAAAGTGCCGTCTTTGGTGCGAATAGAAATTTCTTTAGGATTTTTATTCGCGTCTTCGTTTGCTTGATTGGTCGGAATTCGGGTTTCGTTCAAAATTTCTGTGCGAGAAGATGCCTTTATCGCTATAAAAACCGCGATTATACATACGATGACGAGAGGGAGTATTTTTGGCGTAGATCGATTATTGCGCGGAGTGCGAAGATCTGCGTCTTTGATCGATTGCCCACCCCTTAAAGTGGCGGCGGATGGCTTGGTGCTCGGTTTTTGGCTTAAATTTACTGCCGAACCTGTGACTGATTTTTCGGTCAAATTTGCGGCAGCGCCCGTATCCATATCTGTATTGGCACTTGTCTCGCAGACATTTTCGTTTGAGCTTTTTAAATTTTTGCCACGTTTTTCTCTCAGTTCATTTATGCGTTGTATGATTTCTTCGTTATTCAAATGAGATCCTTTTTTGCTCGATAAATTTTGTTTTAGTTAAACGCCCGGTTTTATCATCAAAATCGCATTAATATCGGGGGGATTATATCATCTTGTTTTGAAATTTTCAAAAAACGACGACTAAGAAAAATCTGCAAATTTAGTGCAAATACGCCGCAAAATTCAGATGAGTTCTTGCCAAGATCATCTGCAGCTAGGTTTAAATTTCATATACTTCGGACGCGCGTAAATTTCCAAAACTTGATAGGATTCATATCAAGTTTATTTATTCTACTCTTGACAAGATTAGCACTCCATGATATAATCTGCCAAAATTTTCAAAAAGGACCGTATAATGGCAAAGAAAAAATTTAAGACCGAAGTGAATGATCTGCTAAATTTGATGATCCATTCGCTTTATTCGAACAAGGAGATTTTCCTGCGCGAGCTGATCTCAAACGCAAGCGACGCGCTGGATAAATTAAACTACTTAAGCCTTACGAACGACGAATATAAGGCGCTTTCGTATGTGCCTCGTATCGATATAAAGATCGACAAAGAGGCCAAAACGCTAAGCATCGGCGACAACGGCATCGGCATGGACGAGGCCGAGCTCGAGAGCAATCTAGGCACTATTGCGCGCAGCGGCACGAAGGGCTTTATGGCGAGCCTTAGCGGCGATGCGGCGAAGGACAGCAACCTCATCGGACAGTTCGGCGTCGGGTTTTATTCGGCGTTTATGGTAGCGGACCGTATCGAGGTGATCAGCCGAAAGCCGCTCTCGCAAGACGGTTATAAATGGAGCAGCGACGCCAGCAACTACATGGTTGAAAAGGCGGAAAAAGAGGACTTCGGCACGACGATAATCCTGCATATGAAAGATGAGGAGTTTTTGGACGGCTACAGGCTCGAAGGCATCATCAAAAAATACTCCAACCACATCCCCTATCCGATCTTTATGGATAAAGAAGAATACGTGCCTGCGCAAAAAGAGGGCGAGCAGGGGCATAGCGAAATCAAAAACGTCCAGATCAACCGCGCGAGCGCGCTTTGGCAGCTTCCAAAAAGCAGCCTAAAGTCTGGCGATTACAATGAATTTTATAAGCAGATCAGCCACGACAGCGGCGATCCGCTGTTTTACATCCACACAAAGGCCGAGGGCACGCACGAATACACAACGCTTTTTTACGTGCCGAGCAGCGAGCCCTTTGATCTATACCGCGTCGATTATCAAAGCGGCGTGAAGCTCTACGTCAAGCGCGTTTTCATCACCGACGACGCCAAAGAGCTGCTGCCTAGCTACCTGCGCTTCGTACGCGGCATAATGGACGTCGAGGATCTGCCGCTAAACGTAAGCCGCGAAATTTTGCAAGAAAATCGAATTCTAGCCTACGTCCGCGAACAGAGCGTGAAAAAAATTCTATCCGAGCTAGAAAAGCTTTTGCAGAGCGATCGCGAAAAATACATAAAATTTTACGAATTATTCGGCAAGGTTTTGAAAGAGGGGCTTTACGGCTTCGGCGCAAACAAAGAGGAAATTTTAAAGCTTTGCCTTTTTAAATCGAACCTGCGAGACGGGCTCATCACGCTTAGCGAGTATAAGGAAAAAATGGGCGCGGAGCAAAAAGAGATCTATTATATCGCGGGAAATAGCGCCGCGATGCTTAAAAGCTCGCCTCTGATCGAGAAATTTAACACCGAGGGCACGGAGGTGCTACTCTGCGACGATGAGATCGATACGATAGTGATGCCGGGCGTTTTTGAGTTTGATAAGACGCCGGTTAAAAACGCAACTTCGATCAAGCAAGAAGCTGCGAGCGACGATGCCGCGACGCCGCAAGCCAAAGAGATCGCCGCGAAGATCAAAGAAATTTTAGGCGAACGCGTCAAGGACGTTAAAATTTCATCGCGTCTAAGCGGCTCGCTTTCCTGCCTTGTTTTTGACGAGAACGATCCCGATTTTGCGACGCAGCAGCTACTTAAGCAGATGGGAGGCCGCAATCTGCCGCCAATAAAGCCGATTTTGGAGATCAACGCAGATCACGAGATCATCAAAAAGCTGCAGGCCGATAAACTGATGCTACCGCAAGTAGCCGAGATAATCTACGATCTGGCGCGCCTTAGCGAGGGGCAGGAGCTGGAAAATCCGAGCGAGTTTATCAAAAACGTAAACGAGCTGATCGCAAAGGCTCTGTAAATTATCTAAATTTGGGGCTTCTATCCGTTATCTAAATTCCGCGCGGCTGCATAGGCTGTATAAATCTATGGAGCCGCGCTCTAAATTTAAAGAGAAATTTCAACGGGCAAGCTTCGCCGCGCTTTCTAAATTTTAAAATTTAAAAACGGCGAAATTTCACCCTTTGATTTCGGTAAAAATTTTATTTGGCGGCTCGGTTTGGCGTTTTGAAAATTTTGAGGTTTTGATCGCTTTTATTCGCGAGTCGAGGTTGGAGCGAGAGCCGAAATATTCATAAAAGCGGGCGAGCCGTTCTTTGACATCATGCTTTCGAAAAACTCCTCCGCACCGCCCACGTGCCTGTAACGCACTCTAAAATTTTAAGCGCCTCGGCGTCTGCTGCGGCCTCTTGCGAGTGCGAGAACTTGCTACTTGCCGCCGCCGAGACGTATGATGAAATTTTATCGTCGGAATATCAGCGAGACCACGAGCGCGCCGCTATGCTTTTGGCGCAGTCGCGGTGCTTGAAGCGCGACAGCTCGTACGACGCGGCATGTATGAGGTCGGCAACAACCCCGACGGAGGCACTGCCTACAAGCTCATCCATACCGCAGTAGTGCCTCTAGCGGTCAAGACGGGCACCGCGCAGGTCGTAGGCATCTCGCAGACCGCCAAAAAGCGAATGAAAGAGGCTGATATGGACTACTTCCACCGCTCGCACGCCTGGATGACGAGCTTCGGGCCGTACGACAAGCCGCAATACGCCGTAACCGTGCTCGTAGAACACGGCGGCGGCGGCGGAAGCGCGGCAGGTCCCGTAATAATGCAAATCTACGAAAAACTCGTCCAGATGGGCTACATAGACGCCAACGCAACGACTAACAAAGACAGCGTAAAAAAAACGAAGTAGGGCGGAATTTTAAAATTATAAAATTTTAGAATTCTACTCGTCCTTTGCTTGCTTTAAATTTTAAAATTTAGCAAGCCTTTACGGGCGTGGAATTTTAAAATTTTACCTAGCAATGGGCTTGAAATTTGGTAAGCCAAGCGGTTAATTTTAAATACATCATAATAATAAAATGGATAGAATGCGCTAAAATATTTACATGCAAGCAAGGGATTTTATTAATAAAGAGATGATAGTAGTCGTAAGGTTTTTGATGGTACAATCATTGAGGAGGAGCAATTTTTTCTTCTTGCCTTTGATAAATATTTGGAGAAAAAGAAATTTTATAGAAGCGAATACGTATAAAATTAAAACATAAAAATAAGATAAAATGGAATTTAGTAAATTATGTATGATTACCAATAGATTTTGAGGAGCAAGAATTGAAGGCTATTTTTTATTGGCTATTGACGGAAATTAATTCTAAAGAGAGATATTTGATTGCAATGGATTGGAATAAGTTTTTGACTTTCCCCTTTTCTATATTTAAATACAATAAGATATTGTTTTTTATATATTTATTATGTCTTATACTTTTTGTAAATCTGGATATAGCCGTCCCAAATTTTCTTATTGGAAGTATTATTAAGCTTTTTTTAACTATATTCTTTTTGTTATTTCCGCTATCTTTTTGCGTAAAAAATGAAATGTTAGAAAAATATTCTTTTAAAACAACGATCCCTATCGAATATTTTGCGAGCGGCTTTTTTATTATATTCTGTATCTATTTGTATCTATTTAATAGCAAATTTAGGATATTTGTTTCAAGTGATTTTAAGGCAGAATTTAATCTATTACATACACTATCTTTTATACTAATATCAGCTTTAATATATTTTTGTT
>NZ_CALIST010000046.1 GCF_938041645.1 uncultured Campylobacter sp.
AAGACGAGCGCAACGAACACAACCGACGCCGCATAGCGACACGCGACGAACCAAAAAAGCGCGCGGCGCAGATCGCAAACGAGCTAAATTTTAAAATTTTACCGCGCCCGAGGCCTTGGTGCAAACGCAACAAATTTTATGTTTTAGTGCGCCTTTGGACCCAAGCGTATCAAATAGATTTTAAACGAAATTCTAACGCCGCCGCGCTATTTTATATTTTTATAAAGACTATTTTAGTAAAATCAGAGCTTTATGAGCGAGATAAAAATTTTAATCACCGACGAGGATCTGTGCGCCCCGAGGCGGCTTTTGAGCAGGCGCGATAAGAAGCTAGCGCGCGCACGAGCCCATCTGCGCGAGTTTCGCGTTTCACGGGCGCTTAAGGCGCGCTTTAAAAAACGCGGCAAATTTTGCATCTCGCACAAAAGCGCGGATGGCAAAACGATCGTCGCAGTGGGTTTTGCGAGGCAAAAGTTCGGGCTCGATCTTGAAATTTTAAAACCGCGGGATTTTGCCGCAGCTAGCGAGTTTTGTTTCAACGTCTTTGAGCGCGAGCTTTTAGCGGCGGCGGACGAAAGCGAAAAGGCGCTCGTTTTTTATAAAATTTACACGATCAAAGAGGCGCTGATTAAGGCGCGAAGCCTGGGTTTTTACGCGCTTGCTCGCGTGGGGCTGGCGCGCGGCGCGGACGGAGAGGTTCTGGCGCTTGATGAGCGCGGCAGGGCGTGGTCACACAAGAGCTATATTTTGGAGGGCGAGATTTTGATTTCGCTAGTTTTTAGGGAGAATTTTTGAGACCTGTTTATCGTTTTTACGCTATTTCTAAAACGGCTTTCATTCTACTTTGCGCCGCGTTTTTTATAGGCGGATGCGCGCGCAAAGCGCCCGAGCAAATAACGGAATTTAGCCAAAAACAGTTCATCTTGACGGATACTAACGGCGTAAAAAGCAGAGCCCTGATCTCAAAAATTTCACCCGCAAGCAGCGAGGAGAGTCGCTACAAACTCGTCTGGCTCGATATGTTAGGCGCGCCGATCGCACGTAAAATTTTATCGATCGCAGGCGGCGAGGCTAAATTTCGCAACGACGGCTTCCTGCCGCCCGATTCGCAAAGCGAGCGCGTATTTTTAGCCCTGCTTGAAAATGCGGATAAAGCGAATTTCACCATAAACGCAAAGGGGCGCCGATATGACGCAGTATCTAAGTAGCCCGGGGCTCATCTGTGCGGGCGCAAACAGCGCCGCAGAGTTTTTTAGCGCGCTGTGCGAAAAGAGATCCGCTCTGCGAAAACTTAGCGTCTGTGGCAAAAATTTCATCTTTGGGCGCGTGAATACGCCGCTACCGAGGATCAAAGATCGCGCCTACGCCACGCGCACGAACGCTCTGGCGCTTTACGCTTGCCTCGACGTGCAAGAGCAAATAGAGCAAGCCGTGCAAAAATTCGGCGCGTACCGCGTAGGAGTGGTGTTTGCGACCACCAATACCGGCGTGCAGGAAAACTATGCGGAATTTTTCGCCTGCGGTAAAGACGCGGAAAATTTTATCTCTCAAGACGGCGAAAACTCCGCGCCGTGCAGCGGAATTTCCACTCCAAACGGCGAAAATTTCGCCAAAATTTCAAAAGACGCAAACGATAAATTTAAAAACTTCTGCTTCGAGCGCAACTCTCACGCAAATCCTGCAAATTTTATCCGCGAACGCTTCGGGCTAAAATCCGTCGCGATCGGAGTTTCGAGTGCGTGTACCAGCGGAAATAAAGCTCTGATCGAAGCCTCGCGCCTCATTTCTTGCGGACTTTGCGACGCGGTCGTATTCGGCGGCGCCGACGCATTAGACGAGCTCACGCTGCAGGGCTTTAGTGCGCTTGAGATTTTAAGCGAGCAGCCGCTCAAGCCGTTTTCAGAGGCGCGGACAGGTACAAATCTAGGCGAAGGAGCCTGCGCATTTGTGCTTTCGCGCGAGCGCATAAGCGACATCGCGGTTTTGGCTCACGCCGCAAACTCCGACGCCTACCACATCACCAAGCCCGATCCAGGTGCGCGCATGCAGATCACGGCGATCAAAACCGCGCTAAAATCGGCGCAGCTACAAAGCGTGGATTACGTAAATCTGCATGGCACTGGCACTGCAGCTAACGACGCGATGGAGGCCTTGGCTATGAGCGCCGCCCTGCCCTCAGCGCCCGCAAGCTCGTCCAAATGGGCGACCGGACACACCCTGGGCGCTGCAGGTGCGATCGAGCTTGCCGTGTGCTACGAGGCGATCAGACAGGGCGTGATCCCGCCGAATTTTATGAACGATAAAATTTGGCGCGGCTCAGAGGCTGAAATTTTTCGTGGCGTACAGGCACGGCACGGCTCGAGCGATGAAATTTTAAACGCCGCGAATGATCAAATTTTATGCAGCTCGGGCGGTGAAATTCTGCAAGGCGCGGAGGGTGAAATTTCAAAAAGCAGCGCGGATAAAATTTTGGTCGCGTCTAAAGCTTTGCAAAACGCAGGCGATAAAATTTTAAATAACGACGCTGATCAAACTTCACAAACGAGCGAAATTCAGGCTGCGCTGTCTAAATTTAATCTCGCGTGCGAAGCCAAAAAAGCACGCGTAGATACCGCGATGAATCTAAACTTTGCTTTCGGCGGCGACAACGCCGTAACCATAATAGGACGCATATGAGAGCATCTAGTATCCTACCGCAGAGCGGATATATGGTCTTCGCGGATGAAATTTTAGAGGTTAGCGACGGTTACGCGAGCTGCGCGTTTAGCGTTAAAGAGGACTCGCCGTTTACCGAAGACGGAGAGCTCGGCAGCTACGCGTATATGGAGATAATGGCGCAGTGTATCGGCGTGTATTCGGGCTACCGAAATGACGGCGAAGCGAGGCTTGGATTTTTGCTGGGCGTGCGAAACCTGGATATTTCGCGCGCAAGCTTAAAATTGGGCGAGCGCGTGATTACGACGGCGAGGCAGAGCGTGAGCGACGGCGAGGAACTATATATCTTCGACTGCGAGATCCGCTGCGGCGGCGAACATATCGCAAGCGCCACGCTAAGCGTAATGCGCGCGAGCGACGAAATGATAAAGAGTATAAATGGCTAAGAGAATTTTAATTACCGGAGCAAGCGGCGGTATCGGCGAGGCGTGCGCGTTAAATTTAGCGCAAAAGGGTTACGGCTTGGCGCTAAATGGGCGCAATGAAGCAAAGCTAAAAGACGTAGCGAAGCGCTGTTTGGACGCGGGCGCGGCGGAAGTTCAAATTTTAAAATTTGACGTCGCAGATACCGCTGCGGCGCAGGAACATATCGAAGCAGACATAGAGGCAAACGGCGCATACTGGGGCATCGTGCTAAACGCTGGCATTACGCGGGATAACTCCTTCGTGTGGTTCGAGCGCGAGGATTGGCAAAGCGTGATAGATACGAATTTAGGCGGGTTTTATAACGTCCTAAAGCCCGCACTGATGCCGATGATCCGTGCCAAAAAGGGCGGACGTATCGTAGTGATGAGCTCGGTTAGCGGAATTGCCGGCAACCGCGGTCAAAGCAACTACGCCGCTAGCAAAGGGGGCCTAATCGCCGCGGCAAAATCGCTAGCGATAGAACTTGCAAGCCGCAAGATCACGGTAAACGTCGTAGCCCCGGGGCTTATCAAAACGGCGATGAGCGAAGGTATAAACGAAGTCGCAAGCGAGCAGATTTTAAGCGCGATCCCGCTAGGCCGCATCGGCGAGCCGAGTGAGGTAGCGCATTTGGTGGAGTTTTTGCTAAGCGAAAATTCCGCATATATCACAAAAGAGGTTATTAAAATAGACGGTGGATTATGTTAAATAGAGTAGTTATTACGGGTTTTGGCAACGTCTGTGCATTCGGACGGGACTGGGCGAGCATCAAGCAGAATTTGGCGCAGCAAAAAAGCGCCGTAGTTTATATGAGCGAATGGGATATCTTCGGCGAGGAGCTAAACACTAGGCTTGGCGCGCCGATACGAAACTACGCGCCGCCTGCGCACTGGAGCCGCAAAGATACCCGCTCGATGGGCAAGGTAGCGATGTTTGGCGTCGATGCTGCGGGCAAAGCTCTGGCGGATGCGGGACTTTTAGAAGAGGGGTGCATAAAGGACGGTCGTATGGGCGTCGCAGCGGGTAGCTGCAGCGGCGACGCAAAGGCTACGGGCGAGGTCATAGATATTTTGCATGGCAAGGATAGCACCTTCAACGCCAACTCATACGTAAAGATGATGCCCCACACCGTCGCTGCAAATATCGCGATCTACTACGGACTAAAAGGCAGGCTCATCCCCACAGGCTCTGCGTGCACGAGCGCGTCTCAAGCGATCGGATACTCCTATGAAGCGATAAAATTTGGCCTTGCGGATATGATGCTAGCAGGCGGCGCGGACGAGCTGCACCCGAGCCAGGCATTCGTGTTTGACAAGCTCTACGCGACAAGCTGTAAAAACGACACCCCTACTCTCAGCCCCGCGCCCTTTGATATAGCGCGCGACGGGCTGGTTTTGGGTGAAGGCGGCGCTATATTCGTGCTAGAAAGCCTAAGAAGCGCACTTGCGCGCGGCGCTAAAATTTACGCCGAGATAGTAGGCTTCGGCACGACCTGCGACGGCACGCATATCACCCGCCCGCAGAGTGAGACTATGCGCGCGGCGATGCAGCTGGCGCTCAAAGACGCCGCGATTTCGCCGGATCTCATCGGGCACGTAAACGCCCACGCCACGGCGACCAGACAGGGCGACGTCGCAGAATCTACGGCAACGCATGAAATTTTCGGCTCGCAGACGCCCGTGAGCTCCTACAAGGGCTATTTAGGTCATACTTTGGGCGCGTGCGGAGCGCTGGAAAGCTTCATCTCGGTGATGATGATGAACGAGGGGCTATTCTATCCGAATCTAAATTTACGTGATATCGATCCGGAATGTGCGCCGCTTAGGTACCTCACGCAGCCGCAGGAGATAAATACGAATTACGTTATGAATAATAACTTCGCTTTCGGCGGCGTAAACACCTCTTTGATTTTTAAAAAATTTATCAACTAAAGGAGAGAAAATGAAAAAATTTCTATTTTTCGTAGTTGCGACGCTTTTTGTCGCTAATTCGGCTTATGCCAAAAACGATATCGTGCGCTTCCCGATCGCCGCGGCACTCGCAGAGCCCGACGCTAAAGCCAAGCTTGATCCGAACATAAAATTCTACTTCGGCAACAAATCCGCAGGCAGAAAGATCACGCAGCAGCTAAGCTCGAACAAAAAAACAAACAGCGTCAACAAGAGCGATCAAGCCGCATGCAACCGCGCGTTTTTATCGGCGCTGCTTAGCTTTCAAGACCGAGCCAAAAAAGAGGGCGGCAACAAGGTCGTAAACATCACGAGCTACTATTACAAAAACGTTTTCGTAAGCGACAAAGAGTTTGAATGCGGCGTAGGCTCGATAATGAACGGCGTCACGCTAAGAGGCTATATTGCAAAATAAACTAAGCTTCGGCGTAGCGTACGCAAGCGCGATAATTTCGGGCGAGCCGGCGGAGCTTTACAAAAAACTCGCCGCTTGCTTGGACGGAATTTCCGAAGTAAGCTTAGGCGGAGATTCCGATCTCGCTTGCGATGCAAGTCAAAATTTTACGTATGATTTCGCGTTAAATTCTACGCAAGATTTTACAGATATTCCGGACTGCAAGCAGAATTCTATAAATCCCGCAAATTTTGCAGCGTGTGAAAATAGAGCTTTACAAAAAAGCTCCGGAGAAAATTTAAAAATTTCTGCTCATGCCCGCTTAAAAGATGAAATTTTAGC
>NZ_CALIST010000047.1 GCF_938041645.1 uncultured Campylobacter sp.
TAGAAAAAGCTATTTCTAAGGAAGGTTTTAAAAATAAAGTCTATACTCAAAAAGAGTTGGAGAATATTGAAAAAAGAGGAGATAGAGTAGAAACTTATGCTGGAATATTCTCTGCAAAGGAAGCTATTTCAAAGGCTATTGGAACAGGCGTTAGGGAATTTTCTTTAACAGATTTAGAAATATTAAATGATGATTTAGGTAAGCCTTATGTTGCTGTATCAGAAAAATTAGATAAAATTATAAAGGATAAAAACAAAATTAAAGAATTTAAAAATAGGCTCATAAATAATATTTCCAAAAATGATATGAAAAAGGATAAATATACTATATTTATGGATATTATAAAAAAGATCTTAACAAATCTGTAGGGAATAATAAATCCAAAGTCACAGCTTATTTTGCTCTTGTTTTGAATTGTCGGTTGCTTATGCAATAGTTTTGATCAAAACTCTAAAAGGCGTTTACTTGTCTATTTTTGATTAATTATTTATAAATTTATCCATAACTAAAGCGCTTTCATCTATCTCTCGTCCGATGAAGACCAAAAAATTATCGCAGCATTTGCGGTCGCTAAAAGGCGTTATCTCAAATTTGCCGTTTACGAACTGCACGACGTATTGAGCCTCGTCGTTTTTGAAGCTTGCAAGCCCCTTTATGCGGTAAAAATTTTCCGGTATGTCGCTCATAAATTTGATGAAATTTTGCCTATCGATGTCCTCAGGAAGGTCTTTTTTAAACGAGACTATCCCCTCGTCTTCGTGCGTTGCGTGCATCTTGCCCTCGAGTAGGACGGACGCCATATACGAAGTGTCGCTCTGGCGGTAGAGCAGGTAGTTTGGATTGAGCTCGGCGTCCACCGTCTCGAATATCTCGGCGCAGCGGTTGTTTTGGATCAAAGCTTGTCGTATCCGCTCCTTTTGCTCGCTTGAGATCAGATCGATTTTATTGAGCACTATGACGTCGGCAGCCTTGATCTGCTCGAGCATTATTTTTGATCTGCCGCGCTCTTTTAAAAAATTCGTCCCATCGACGACTGTGACGATGGCACATAGATTGACCTCGTCTTTGATCTCGTTTAGCTCGCTTAAGATATTGAAAGGATTGGCGACGCCGGTGGTTTCAAGCACGATGCTGTCGGGCTTTTTGGGCTTGAGCTGCGAAATCGCGAGCTTGATCTGCCCCGCCATTGAGCAGCAAACGCACCCCTCGTCAATCTCTACGAGCGCGTATTTAGCATCCAGCAGCGCGCCGTCGAGGCCGATTTTGCCGATCTCGTTTTGGATGATGCCGGTAAATCTATTTTGCGCCGTTTCGTGCTCGATGAAATTTTGAATAAATTTCGTCTTGCCAGAGCCCAGATAGCCGGTGATGATGAAAAAATTTGGCCGCTCGCCGCCTTGCATAAAAATTTGCTTTTTATCCTCTTTAGCTAAGCGCAGCAAAAATTTAAACAAAGGCGCCGAGCCGGATAGCTTTTTAAAAGATCTGTCGTCAAATTTAATGCGCCCGTCGCTCGTGTCCTCGCCGTAGATTAAATTTACAAAAATTTCGCCGCAGAGCGGATCTGCTTTGCTTTTTAAATTTCGATCTTTGTCGTAGATCACGGCGCGAGCCGCTTTTTTGTAAATTTCAAAGCTCTCGTAGCGTGGCTCGTAAATTTTACAAAGCGCTATATGCAAAAAGTTCATAAACGCAAGCGATACCCTAAAGCAGGGGAAATTTTTATCGAGCCCCTCTTTTGCGATGATCTGCTTGCCCTCTACGCAGACGCCGTCCTTTGCGTACGATCTATCTCTGAGCTTCGTTTCAAAAGATAGCGCTATGCCCCGCTCTTGCGGCTTTAAATAGATCGTAGCGACGCAGAAGTTATTTAAAAGCTCCCCGTGCGCGGAGAAATTTCGCACCTTTGCCAAAAAGTCCGGCTCCCCAGCCAAAACGGCTTCAAAAAGCGATACGCTACCGAGCAGCTCGTCATTTGCGGAGGGAAAATAATAAAGCTCAAATACGCCCGCGCCCTCTTTCACCTCCCGCAAAACGATGCCGTAAATTCCGCCGTAAAAGCCAAATTTGATGCTCCAGCATTCATTAAAATAGTTCCCCTTATACATCCCCTGATACCTGCTTGAGGATTTTACGTCGCTATCGTAAAGAGACTTCATCAATATACATCTCATAAGCGACCTGTAATCCTCAAACGAGTATTTAAATTTCAAAGGGAAAATATCTTGAAATTCCATGCTTCTATCCAAATTTAACCTTATCGCCGTTGCCGAGATAATCGGACGTTTTGGTTCTAAATCTAGCCGTGCCCTTTACGATCGGATAGCCCTCGCGGACGAATTTTTGCACGGTCAGAAGGCCCGTGCAGTGGTTGCACGCCATGACCTGGTAGTTCCATCTTTTCAGTCCGATAACTAGATCGTCGTATTTTGGATCCCAGTCGTCAAACGGCGAGATATGAAGTCCGCCGTAAAGCCCGTAGAGTTGATCGTTGTCGTACTTAAGCTCCTTATGCGCGGAATCCGAGAAGGTAATGATACCCTGATGGCAGCAGCCCGTGATACTCACAAGACCTTTGTCTTTAACGTTTACGAAGATCGACTGCTCGCCAAAAACCCTCGTAATGATAGGGCAATCGTAGCAAAACGTACACATTCCGGGCTCGATCTCGTTTCTACCCTTTTTAAACACTACAAGCTCGCCTTTATGACCCGAATCTTTGATATATTGTCTGCCTTCTGGGTAAAAGCCCTCGTGGATGATGATCCTGATGTCTGGCTTATACTTTAAAACGACGGGTAAAGCCCAAAAGTGATCGTAGTGCTCGTGCGACATTATGAGGGTATCTATTTCGCCGCTTTGCAGCATCTTATCGATCCCCTCCCGCTTAAAACACTCGTGCATCCATTTGTAGGACCAGCCGCAATCAAGCAGATATTTTTTCTTTTCTCCGTTTAGACGCTCTATCTCTATGAGAGCGGAGTAGCCGCCCGCGTTATCGGGATTTACGGAAAGTTTTTTGGTTACCTCCCACGCCTCATCGATTTTATCGGGTAGAAGATGCTTGATTTGTGAAATTCCCTCTTCGTAGCTGCCTTTGGCAAGCCCTTTGCCGTTACCAAACGGTGGCCAGTTAAATAGATATTGATTGACTAGCAGTCCGCCTGCGCCTTTAATATCTCCCATCAGCATCGAGTTGTCAAACCAGCTCGTTTCGGAGATATTAGTAACCTCGACGCTTTTGATCGTGCCAAAATCGGTCATCTTTCGCACTTCATCGGGAAGAAAAAATTCTCTCGCAGGAGAGTATGAAAACACCCCCATCGATGCAAGTGCGCCGAGTCCTATGCCCGCTGCGCCGCCTTTTATAAAATCTCTTCTAGCTTCATTCATCTCAGATCCTTTATTTAAAAATTGTAAGCATATTGCCCACGGCGGGCGCTAGATAAACTACGGCGAGATAGATGACCACGCCTATGATAAAGCCTACCACCAAGCCTTTGATGGAATTTTTATTTCTAAAATCGTCTTCCTCGCCCGCTTCCTCCGCCTCTTCCTTCTTGCCGGCAAGCTTCCAGCCGGGCCAGCCATCCATAAACCAGTAATTTATCAGCATGACGTTGATAAACCAGATCATCGGAATCATCGGGAATTGTTGCGGATGCGAAAAGCCTTTTTGAGTGCCCAGCAAAAAGTGCGAGACCTGATAATAGACGTAGTATAGGACGATAGCCGCCGTCATGCTTATGATCGTTCTAAGAAGGATATTGACGGGCTTTGAAAATTTATTGACCGCGTTGTTGCAGTAAAATTTAATAAATAGCACCGGCACCAGCCAAAATATAGCTATCTCGCCTACGTGCAGCCAGCGCCAATCTGGCGCAAAAAGCCTTCTATCGCCTCTAATATGCACGCCCCAGATGAGCTCTTGCAAATAGTAAAAGAAAAACGAAAAGCAAAACGCCATCGCTATAATGCCAAAAAACGACGCCGTCCTTCTAAGCCAGTTCGTCTTAATAAGGCTAAAAGGATACCTCTCCCAGATGGTCTCATACACCCAAACCATAACGGTACAGCACATAATCCATGCGATATTGAAATTTCCGTGCACGGTATCGGCGAAATTATGCCACCAAGGCGGAGTGATGGATGTGTATTTTTGCCATGGATCGAATAAAATTCCCATTTGCGAGTGAAAAAATACGAAATATACGATCATACTTAGCAAAAAGGTCCAGATAAAAACTGTAAAGCCTTTAACGGGCTGCTTTAGCTTCTGCCACGGCGAATTATCCACAGCCACCACCCAAGAAGGACTTAGCCACGACGCGATAGCGGCAAACATCAAAATAGCCTGTGCCGAATACTCAAGCGCGTAAAAATCGGTTATGCCAAGCTCTGCAAGCCTTCGCGGACTAAAATACGATATGGCAAGCTCGCCTAGAATAAATTCGAAGAATATCTTTAAGAATACGAAGAAGGTAAAAAATACCATCACCGTAAAGATAATGCCCTTTTTCGCTGGCCCCGCCGTATAGAGCCACTCTCTTTTAAAAGGCCAAAAATCAAAAATATACGCTATCCAGATGATAACTACAAGTAGCCACCTGCACCACATATATCCCACGTAAGGGGTATACATCCTCATCAGTCCCCTAGGATCTTGAAAGATCCACCACGATGCGTAAAACACTACAAACAAAAACAGAGTGTTTACAAGCACCGATGTGAGCGGAGAATACCTTCTAACAAGCTTCCGCTCCTCCAGATAAATTTTGTCTTCAGGTTCGCTCATCGCTTCCTCCTTACATAAAATTTAATCTTTATTAAATTATATAAAAAGAGTGCAGCTCATTTGTAGCGTAAATTTGGATTAAATTTTAAATTGTCTCAGAAAAGCTTCATTTCGGAAGTTTGATTATGAAATTTGAGCCGCCTTTTAGGCTCTCTACGACGAGCGAGCCCTTGCAGTGATCTTCGATGATGATCTTTGACATATATAGCCCGATGCCGGTGCCGTTTTTGCTGGCTTTGGTAGAAAAATACAGATCGAAAATTTTATCCGCGATCTCCTTTTTGATGCCGCCTGCATTGTCTTTTACGCTTAAGCAAAGATAAGATTTTTCGATATAGGTTGAAATTTCGATAACGCCGTCGTCGATATTTCTTTCCAAAAAGGCGTCCTGCGCATTTTTTATGATGTTTAAAATAACCTGCGAAACCTCGTTTTTATATGTGAGCAGGGTTTGGTTGCAGCCGTATTTCGTGTAAATTTTAATCTTTTGATTTTGCAGTATCGCTTTTACGATATTTATCGCCATATTGCAAAGCTCCTCCAGGCTCGTAACCTCCTTGATCTTGGCGGGCTTAAAGAAATTTCTAAATTCATCGATCGTTTCGGACAGGTGCTTGGAGTACTGCTCGATCTTGCCGAGCTCCTCCAAAAGAGCCGTTTTGTCAAATTTATCCGCCATCAAGCAACTGGCGCTCAGATATGAAGCCGTAGCCGAGATAGCGGATAGCGGCTGCCTCCATTGATGCGCTATCATATTTAAAATTTCGCCCATCTGAGCGAGTCTCGATTGATACTGCAGCTGCTCGTCTTGGCGCCTTATGAGCTTTAGTTGCTCCTCGATCTCGTGGTTGAGAGTTAAATTTAGCCGCTTGACCTTCAGCCTGCTTTGCTTTAATTTCTTCTCCGCCATCATTCTTTTGGTGATATCCACCACTATCCAAAGCACCTCGTCGTTTCCCGATATGGAATCGCCCGAAATTCTAATCCACAGCCCTTTGCCGCTTTTGTGCCTTAGCTCGTAGTTTAGCTGCAGAGCCTCATTTTTCCTTACTTTATTAAAGGCGATATCTGCGAAATGCAGGTATTTCTCCTCGCTTAGATGTATGGTTTGCGCGGATTTACCGATGATCTCGTCGTATTCGTAACCGAAAATTTTACAAAAGGTTTCGTTGCACTCCATAATGTTTCTTTTCTTGTCCACGATGAAGATGCCGACGCCGGAATTTGAAAATATCGTCTCAAATCTCTGATGGTTTTTCTTAATGTCCACTATCGCCATTTTATTCTGTATCCTTGCGAGTAGATGTTTTCTATCAGCTTATAGCCGATTTTTCGGTGAAATCTGGATATGATATTTCTTACCCGTTTGTCGTCATATCCGCCATAGTCCTCAAACAGCTCATTTTCTATCTCAAGGCCGCTTGCGATCCGCCCGCTAGAGCTTAAAAGCAGCTGCAACAAAGAGGTTTCGTTTTTGGTTAGTTTGATAATTTCGCCCGCCTTGGATAGGGTTAAACTCTGCTTATCCCACACGAAATCGCCGCTTAGATAAATAAACTTTGCGGGTTTGGTTTCGATACTTTGCGTGATTTTTTCAAGCACGCTTAGTAGATCCTCGGTCGTAAATGGCTTTAGTATGTAGCCGTCCACGCCGATGGATATGGCTTTGGTAAAAAATTTAGACTCATCGTAGGCTGAGAAGATGACCGTTTTTACCGAAGGATCGATCTGTTTGATCCGCTCTAACATCTCAAGCCCGTTTATGCCCGGCATATTAATATCGGTAAAAACAATGTCCGCTTTGCCCGCTTTAAATTTATCGATGCCCTCCTGCGCGTCGCCGCAGTCGGTAACCTGATGAAAGAATAGTTTTAAAATTTTTGCGGTCTGCCGCCTTACCTCATTATCATCCTCGACATATAGGGCGCGCATACTGCGAGTTTGAGCCTGTATTTCAGCTATATCCATAATGCAGCCCCTCCTTTTTAAATTTATCCCTTATCGTAAATTCTATTTCGCGCGCTGCAACCCTGTTTTAAATTTACAAAACCGAGTGTTTTTATTCCACCTGCCCGAGCTTTTTAAGATAAGCAAAAATTTTAGCGATCTCGATCATTTTATTTAGGCTTTCGAGTAGCTTCGCGCTTTGCGAGCTCGGCGCGGATTTGAAAATTTCGCTATTTTCAACGCCGATTACGAGGCTGTTTTCGCCCAGATAAAGCTCGGTTTTGCCGAATAAATTTACGGTGATCGTTTGCATATTTTCTAAAATTTTTTTGTTCTGCAAAAAGGCGGCGGCGGCGAGATTATTAAGATAGACGTCAAACGATGCGCTTAAATGGGGGCTATCTTTTAGCAGCTTGAGATTCGATGCGCCGAAGATAAACTCCCCGCGCGGTACGACCAAAATTTGGCTATCGAAGGTCTCGCTAAAATCAAATTTTGCAAATAACCCGTCGAATATCGCGGTATCGTCCTTTTTTTTGAGATGCAAAATTTTATCCAGCTCAAAGACCCGATCCTCTCTGTTTTTATCGAAGTCGCGGCTCAGACAGATATCGCCTATTTTTATGCCAAATTCGGGCGTTTTGCCCACTATCGCATGCTTGCAAGTGCATAGATTTGCCTCTTTGCGGAGCGGATTTTTGTAAATTTCATCGAGCAAAAACGCGCCGAAGGGCTGAAAAGTAAGGCGTAGCTCCTTTGCGATCCAGAGCAGAAATTCGTTTTTAAAAGCCTCTTCGCTGAGCGCTTCAAATTTACGCGAAATGCGCACGGCTAGGTATTTGTAAGTCGGATAAGCAAGAGCCAGCAGCACTAATAAAAATACAAATGAGAAATCTCCGAAATCCTTGCGCATAACGATAAACAGCGCCAGTACTACCACTGCTACACCGCCACGCGCCTTCCAAAGCGCCACATTGCGCATTCCATCTAGTTTTTGCTTTTTTAATTCGTAAGAAACAAGGCTCATCACTATCCCCGTGAGTGAAATTTGACGCTCATTATAGCGAAAAATGGGATTAAATCAAGCTATATGATAAGCGCGTTGCTATTTATAAGGCGGGTTTTTATAATAGCTCAAAAGCATATAAATCGCCGTCTTTTTCTCTACATTTTACAATATCGCCCTGTTTGAATTCTAAAATTTCATCCAGTTCGGATTCAAATTTCGTCGTATCGGTAATTTTAAAAATATATTGCGCGATTTGAACAGCCTTTACCGGGCGCCATACATCGATATCTTCATTCAAAATTTTTATAAAAATTTCTTTATCGGTCGCGTTCGCCATATTAAACCTTTCTGCCCGGTTATCTAAAATTCTTTCTGCCTAGCCACAATTTAAGATATTTTAATACGGGTCTTAAATAATCATTAGTAGCATTGGCTTTAAAGGTGCTTGCGTCTGATTCTATCAAATACCAGCTATATCCATCATCCTTTAAAATATTCATTTTGCGATGTTTGGCCTCAGTGTTTGCGTCAGATATCTCTATATCCAGTACTTTATTTGCAATATTCATCTGTACCGATAGATTAGGGCTTAGATCATATATGAAGTGGTTAAGATCCTTGATGATATGGGTATTATATACGTCATCTATCATCTCGGCTCTTCTCTTCCTAAAAATTTCCTCTTCTATTGGGTCTCCGTCAATAAGCTTTCCATAATGATCCGCGTCTGCTACGAGCTCTTCGTAAGATGCGGTAAAACATTCAAAAAATCCCCTATGCATCCCAAATTTCCAATTTGTAGGCACCGTCTCATCGATTACTTGAAAATATTTGCTATTAAATCGATTGTAATCTATATCGTCTTCAAACGGTAATATGCAATAATAAATCCGTCCCTCTTCATATTGGATGCCATGAACAAAATAGGTTCTGTTTGATCCCAGATACTCATGCTCGTCTTCTTTTATACATTTTACAATCATTTTTAATCGTCCTTAAATTTGAAATCATCTACGGCTTCTATGATGGGCTACTCGTCTTTATCGCCTATTATACTATTTCTAACAAGTTCTGTAAAAAATTCTTTGTTTTTGGATTTGTTGATTGCCTCTTTTATAGCATTAAAGGATAATTTTAAATTATTTAAATTGCCGTCTATAATGCAAAAGCCGTTTTTCTCACACAATGATATTATGCCCCTTAATACGGCTTTATACTCGGATCTAAAATCGATACGAAACGTAACGGACTCTATTATATTATTAGCATCAAAAAATACCTCTAGGCGGTTGCCGTTTTCGCTTCCATATAGATCTATTTCGTTAGACCAAGATTTTTCGGGCTTTAATAGGTGCGAAATTTCAGAAAATATCTCTTTTTTGATCTTTGCCTTTTTCCAATACTTATCGTCTTCAAAGAGCTTTATATTGCTATATTGCTGGTCGTATTGCAGATCATATGTATCGCTTTTAGGCAGAATAAAAAACTTACATTGCCAAATTTCCATATCTTCCTTCCTCAAATATTTTCATTATAAAATTTTAAAAGTAATACACATAGCAGCCTCGATCATCGTATATATCGAATAAAATCGAAAATTTCTCTTTATTGTTTACGGCTAACTGAACTCTAATGTTCAAAGAGGGTTCTTTTGCCAGCTCAAAATTAAAATGGCGCAGCAGTATGGATCTCAAAAAATTTGGCTCAAGCGCCTTTTCTTTTATAAAAATAACGCCTGCTCTGGCGCCGTTTTTATAAGGCTTAGCTTTTGTGTATCGCCCCTTCATATTTTTAAGAAGATACTCCTCTATTTTCTCATCTCTTTCCCAAAAAAGAATTTTATAAACTACGCTATCTAAGTGGCTTGCTTTTGAAATTAAAAACATAACTAGCCTTATTTTAGCCTCTACATCGATATTTTCAAAATCTATTCTCGATCTGGCTACGCCTCTTTTATTTCTACTTATTTTTCTAAATTCTATATCGAAATTAGTTGAGTCTATAATGCTTTTTATCATTGTCATCGCCTTTCAAAAACCTTTTGCTGCGTGATACTATACAAGCCCGCTTTAAAATCTTTATCTACTTTTTCCATTTAAATTTTAATCTCTTTCGCTTAATTTTTATAAAATTTTCCAACTCTTTATCGGTAAAATTTAAAACCTCTTTTCGATTTTGTAAATTTACATAAGTGTGCCTTATATCGCAATTACCGACAAAGGCGGCTTCCCAGTTCTTAATTAGCCAACTCGAGCTTATCGCATATTCCCGTCCTTTATTCGAGCGCATTTTATCGCTATAGCCAATAGGCGCAAACATACCGGAATAAAACCCCTCCAGATAGGGTAGTCTCGGGCATCCTTCCGTATCGGTTGCGACTATAAATTTTATCTTTCGATCATATGGACGAAAAGCCTTGTGACACTCTATAATATCTCCATTTTTTAGATCGTCTTTGAATTCTAAAAATTTATAAGTAAATTTTGCAGGAATTTTATCATTTATCCTTTTGTATTCGGCTAAAAAACTATCGTAATAAGAAAATATGCTTATATTTCTGGGCGACTCGGTATCACATACAAAATCTAAATTCTCCAATACCCACTTTTTAGAAATCAAACTATTATTATTTTTCGCATTAGCTTCGGGTGGCAATACTATAAACTCCCCCGAGTTATCGCTGTTTATACGCAGCAGGTTATTCCAGCTACAAAATAAAAACCGCCTTTGACCGATCTGCAGTATATCGCCCTCCGCGAAAATTTTTCTAAAATTATTAATTGAAAATTTTCTTCTACCTCTTATGGGTATTATCTTTTTATAATTTCTTTTCATGGTCTTTCTTCTGTTTTATTATTAAATCGCCGCGCACTCGCTAAATCCCTAAATGCAAAATATATAAATCATTTTTAATTGCCGAATCGATTAGTTCCAATAGACTGTCTAATTGCTCGATAACCGAGGATTTATTTAGCGCGCAGTTTTTATCAAAAACAATCTGCTCATCTGCGCCCAAGAAAAGCGACCTCCAACAGCATATTATATCTCTAAATTTAGCTTTATCTTCTATCCAGCTATAGCCATAGTAATTTAGACCTTTTTTCAAATTTGCCTCATCGTTCCATGTGGTTTGTACCCACTCAAGAGAGTACGAAATGCGAAGTATCAGATCATCGCTAATTACTACGCAATACTCTTTAGAGAAGATATTTTCTTTTGTCTTTTTGAGTAAAAATTCATGTTTAGGCATACAGCTCCTTATTGTTTTAAAATATGACTTTAATAAAACTCGATCTAGCTATTCGCCAAATTTCATCCAAGCGGCGGCGTATTCTAGCGTTTCATTCCTAAAATATTTGCTAATTATCTTATATTCGTCCTCTTTCGCAATATTTACAATTGTTTCAATAAAGCCGGTGTAGAACGCCGTGCCGATGTATTCGTCTTCGCTTGCCGCTCCCTTTTCCACAAAATCAAAAATTTCATTTCTTGTCTTTTCGTCCAAATCATTAAAAATTTTAATCGTAGTTTCTGCAAAAGATGCAAGCAGCCACAATAAGCTAGGTATGTACTCCATATCGAAAGGAAATATCTGCTCTTGATAGGCGCTAAAATACGCCCTGTTTTTCTTTATAAAGAAATAGATATATTCCTCATATTTGCCTAAATCAGTCTCTATTAAGCGCATTTGCCAATCCTTATAAAATTCCATTATAATACTTCCCCCAAAATTTTATAGCGCTTTTTATCTCTTTTTCAAAATGTTTGAATGGTATATAAATTTCTTCTTGTTCGTAGGGTTTTAACTTTTTATATTTCTTGGAATGCGTAATTCTCGCAATATCTTCATAATTTTTTTGCAAAAAATCTATGATTATTTTTACCTCATCTCTGCTAAATTGTTTCGCTCTCGCCCGCCGCATAGGCGGTGTAAATGCTTGAATGAACATATCCTCTATAACCTCCTCATCGCCGAAGTGCTCGTAAAAATCAATAAAATCCAGGATATAATACCTAAAAGCATAGTCATTAAAGACACTCAAATCTCCCGATAAAAGTTTGATTGTGCCATGGTCTAAATCGCACAGATCTTTACCGCACAGATCTTGTTCGACAAGCTCATCCTTTTGTACAGGATTTGTTATAATTTCCGGCTTTTGCAGTTTAAGCCGCGCCTTTAGCGCTTTTATTCTATTCGATAAGTTCATTTTGTCCTCCTTTTTAGAAAGCGTAAAATTTGAGCTTGGCTTATAATACTCTTTTACTCTTATCAGATATATCAAATACAGGATTAATCCTATGATAAGTAATATTTGCATAATTACGGATTGAGTTGTAGCTACGACATAGACTTTCCCTCCGCGATAACCGCCCTCCGTCAATAGCTTATGAAAATTTAAAGACGATAGGATAATAAAAAATATCGTCATTACAATTCTTACGGGCTTCATGGTTTCAAAATATCCTTATATAAAATTCTAAGGATAGATTGCCGTCTTTTGCCCAATCAGAGTCAAAGAATTTCATCGATAAATACGCCTCGCTAACGATTCAAACTCATTCATCCAAGAAGTATATGTCATTATCTAAATTTATATCGTTATCCGCTAATAGCCTTAGCAAATCCGTATCGTAGTATAGACCCGGCAAGCTACCGTGGCTGTAAATTACGACTCTTAGCAGCTTTTTTACGCTTTGTAATTTTATACTCCTCGCGACATTTATATCTGCCAAGAATTTTTTAATTAGATCTCCCGCAGAAGGCATGTCATAAAATTTTTCCTCTATGCTAAAGCCAAAATTTCTGTATTTTAAAATAGAGCCTTTTAGCTTCAAATCTCCCTTGCGCCAGGTTTTTGTTACAGATATGCCGTTGCTGCTTATTGCCTCGGATAGATCTCTATCGCTTTCGATCGATAGTATCAAAACTACTTCGTTGTCTTTCAAAACCGCCCCTAAAGTCTTTTATATCCCATCTACGCACACTTCGGCATTTAGTTCGGCACACATTTTTATATTTATCAGAATATGAGCAAAACCAACATATTCTGTATTGAAAGCCAAAATTTTCATTTGGACACCCGCCCGGGGCAAATGACCGGGCAATATGCAAAGTCATCTCCGTTTCTAGCGCGATAATTAGTGATATATTGGATCGCCACCTCAAATGCATTGTCATCTTCCGCTTTAGTGCTCCAGTAGTAGTCGTATGTGATGATGGGCTCATCGCCGCTTAGGCGATATACGTCTCCTCCTAGGATAATCATACCTTTATCTCTTGTGATTTTTAGCACCTCCATTACATCGTCAAATCTCCAAGCTATATCATAAATTCCGTACTCTTCCCTTAAGCGTATACCGCGCTCTAAAAGATCCTGCGGCACGATATTTACGTAATCTTCATCTATAAACACAATATCTTCTTCAACTGACATAATCTCTCCTTCCATTAAAATTTAATTTATTGCAAAGACTTTTCTATATCGTTTATTAGGCGATGAAGCGTTTCTAGACGACTAGAACTCGGATTATTTTGGTTTAAAATTCTAAAATATCACTATACTTTATCGTATTTGCATCGCGCTCGTCAAAAGATGGAAATATATATTTTTCGTTCATCTTAATGATTTTTGCGATATAGCTCTCGCTTATACCATTTTTCGTTTTTGTGCGATATATGCGCCAAAGGGCTTTTGGTCGATATTTATGCTCTTTCTGTAAAACTGACATAATAGGTTTTAACCAACCTAATAACTAACTGAATTATTTTAAAATAATTATAACATAAAAAGAAACAAAATAATCAAAATTACTAAAAGCCCTAGATATCGGTATTTAAAGGAAGTAAAAGAGATTTAAAAGAAGTGATTAAAACCCAAAAATAGCTTAAATGGTGGAGTTAAGCGGGATCGAACCGCCGACCTCTTGAATGCCATTCAAGCGCTCTCCCAGCTGAGCTATAACCCCAAAAGATTTTGTAATTTTACATTATTTTACTTACAAAATTTTTAAATTCCGGCGCTACGCCAAAATTTTCTCCGCAAAAGCCGCTATAAAATGAAATTTTAAGCTTGCATTAGGTAATATTTCATTTCTTTGCGCGGGAATAGCTCAGTGGTAGAGCGCAACCTTGCCATGGTTGATGTCGCGAGTTCGACTCTCGTTTCCCGCTCCATTTTACATTATGTTTTTGTATTAAACGTGCCCGGATGGCGGAATCGGTAGACGCAAGGGACTTAAAATCCCTCGGAATTTTTTCCGTGCCGGTTCAAGTCCGGCTCCGGGCACCACCTAATAAGCCGGCGCGGCGACATAGCCAAGTGGTAAGGCATGAGCCTGCAAAGCTTTGATCCCCGGTTCGAATCCGGGTGTCGCCTCCAGATCCTAAAAAGGAGTTATTATGAGATACATACTAGCGGCTCTTTTGGCATTGATGGTTTTTAGCGGGTGCTCTAATACTTGGCACGGCGTAAAAGAAGACTCACACAATGCGGCTCAATGGACCAAAGAAAAGGTTCACAACGGCGCCGAGTGGGTCGGAGAAAAAACCGAATAAATTTTACGCGCAGGTCTTGATCTGCGCGAATCTACGGCGGGGTCTACCCGCCCTTAATCGGGAGATGGCTGAGCGGTCGAAAGCGGCGGTCTTGAAAACCGTTGAGGTGAAAGCCTCCTGGGGTTCGAATCCCTATCTCCCGGCCATTTTAATCTAATCTGAAATTCCCTTTTAACTTCAAAAAATTCACATTTTATTTATACTAATTTTCATTTAATGCTCTTTAGGCTAAAATTTTATCCTGTAGCAAACGGCAGTTCGGGGCGGCGCGTTTATAGGCGGAGCGCTAAGACGACATACGGTGAAGATGCCAAGATCGTGCGTCAGCGGCTTGTTTGATCGATACGTGCTAAAATAGCACGTATCGAGAGTAGGGCGATGTCAAATTTAAATGTTTGTCCGTCTGGACATAAAAGCGAATGTGAAAGATAATTGCGAAATTTAGCTATAAAATTTCAAAGCTTAGCAGCCCGCTGCGCTTGGCGTAAAATTTTAAAATTTACTGATTCGCGCTTTTTAAATTTAGCCCGGGTGCAAGTAAATTTT
>NZ_CALIST010000048.1 GCF_938041645.1 uncultured Campylobacter sp.
ATATTTCGATAGACGAGCTTTATAAAATTTTAAATGAAGCCTTGTCTGAGTATGGTAGTGGCGGCATTGAAAATAGGGAATATGTTCCAAAAGAACACGAAGTCGTAACTTTTCTGCACGATTAAATATAAAGGATAAAAAATGACGCGAGAACAATAAGCAAGGTGAAAATTATAAAGTCACGTTGATAGATGCAAGAAAAGGATAAATAGTTTTTTATCCGATCAGAATTCAGCTCGGTAAATTTTAAAATTTAGCGCAGCGAAAGGCTAAAATTTGATGAGAAATTACGATAAAATGTCTTTAAAAGCGCCGAAATGAAACGCGATATAAAAGCCAAATTGATCTTAAAAGCTATATGAATTGGGGGGCAGGGTGATAATAGAGTTCATTAAAAAATGTTTTGAGCTAAAAGGGGTGAGGATTTTATTCTGGATCGCCTTGCTCATTTTTACTATAGATTGCTTGGGCGTTATATTTGCCAGCATAGATGCGGTTTTTTTGGCGGAGTATAGCGGTTACGATATCGCGAATCCGCTTTCTATCGTTATGAAAGCTTTTAAACTAACGTAGCACGAAGAAGCGAGCGATAGCGAAAGCGATATTTTCGGCGCTATGATATTGTATCTATTTTGCGCGACGGTGATTTTGCCTCTAATCATCTGCTGCTTTGTATTTTCTAAAATAAAGACTTTTATTCTGCTGGATAAAATATCCGGCGCATCTACATTTTTTATAAGTCTATTTTATACCTATTCGCTAGCTGTGATAATCCTAACAAGAGCCGATTTGACCTTGTTGGGTCATCTGTTTGATCGCTCAAATTTTAATTTTAGCATAATGATGATAAGCGCTTTATCATCGCTAATAATTGCGTCCGTGGCGGTTTTCATTCTAAAAAGAAGAGATAAAATTTAATGCGGATAAGTTTATGAGATCATCTTTTTTGACCAAATTTTGCGTAAATTAATACGTAAAATTTTATGAATAGAGCTTGAGATATGTAAATTTAAAAGGGGTAAATTTTGAAATTATTTTAAAATTTGATTCCGCTTCGGATTTAAAATTTTAGGTTTCGAAGTCTGAAATTTCGGTTATCGACTTCGAATTTTAAAATTCTAATCCTACCTGCCTTCTTAAATTTTATAATCTAAATCCTCGCTTTTTGAACCACGCAGCTTGAAGTCACTGTTTCTTAAATTTGAAATTCTAAGCTCTGAGATGCGGAGCCTTGCTCGATAAATTTTAAAATCTAAGCCGGAATTTAATTTGGTAAAAATTTTATCAGGCAGAATTCGGCTCGGTAAATTCTACAGAATGCTACTATGTAAGAGGAACAAATGAAGCTTTAAATAGAGCATTTTAATTCCCAAGAGGATGAAATTCTACCCCGCAAGGAACGAAAGTCGTAGGCTCTTATTCCAGGTTTCAATTCCCAACGGGATGGAATTCTATCGTTCGCTTAGCGCAGCAAAAGAGGCGCTCAATAAGTTTCAATTCCCAACGGGATGGAATTCTACCGAGAGTGCAAAACGCGTGCTCGTTTTTGGAAAAGTTTCAATTCCCAACGGGATGGAATTCTACGCAAAATCGACAACAGCCGCTTAAATGCCATCTAGTTTCAATTCCCAACGGGAATTGAAATGCGAAACTCACATATCCCGCATTCATCGCCTTTCCGTAGAATTCTATTCCACTAGGAATTGAAACGCTCTTTGTACCGGCAGATATGGCTCGGCATAGGGTAAAATTCCATCTTGTTCGTAATTGCTACCAGAACCGATCAAAAAAATCAAATCCCAAAAGCTTCGATATTAAAATTTCATCTATCCCGGTTAAAATTTAATGTGCCGATCGATAAGACACCTATTTGCGCAAGTCGGTTCGTCTTTACGGCATAATATGCAAAATTTTATAAAATTTTATGTTTATTTTATGCAGTATTCTGTATAATTCACACGGATAAACGAAGTGTTTTGATATTTTTACTTATGAATAACACGATTTTTATTCATTTTATACGATTTTATGTATAATTAACGAATAAATTTGTATAATTTTCATATGTTAGAAACGAGCGATATATTCAACATTTTGCACAATGCCGTCGAAGCCAAAAACAACGGCAAAAAAATCTCGCACGCCGCGATGGCGCAGAGGTTAGGCGTGTCGATGCGGACGTATCAGGACTGGCGCTTGGGCACGACCAAGCCGCAAGCCGCGACCGCGATATGTCAGATGTTGTGCGAGCTCGATAGCGACGACGCTGCGTTTGTGCTGCATAAGATAAAAAAACTTATAGGAGAGTAGAGTGCAAAACATTACTTTGCAAGAAAAGCTGGATCTACAGGGCATCTTTCGCGTGATTTATGAGAAAAAAGAGTCGAAATTAGCGATCTTTTACAAGGCACTTTTGAAGAAATTTTTTAAAAATTTTAAAAAATAACTGGCGGAGGCATTTATTTATTATACTTTATGTGGCAAAGGCGGTAACATCCATTAAATTTAGATGATTTTTCCTTTTTATGACGACCACGCCGATATTCTTTGTTTTGCAGTTTCAGAGGATGCTACCAAATTCTGCTTTATAAAATTTTTTCCATCTTTCTGCCTCTTTGACATCATCTAATTTAATTTTAAATTCTAACTTTGACACATGATCTTAAATTTGTAGCGTATTTAATTAAAATTAATGCAGAATTCCTTCTTTAACCTAGCTTTTAAGATCCCTGGCGTGCATTTTTACAAATATTTTGAATTGCTATTAAATGAGTTGCATTTAAATCTATTTATATTGCGGCAAATATATAGTTCGTTAAAATTTTAATTTGTGAGTAACTCCAAAATTTCATTCGTAACCCATAAATTTAACATATTTAGTAGGTGAATTAAAACCGAATGAATTTCATATAAGTACCCCATGTTGTATCCTATCCCAGCCATAACTAATCTTTTTAAATTTTATAGCGAGATGAGAATTCTATCCATTCCCGCCGCAAAAGGCGTATCGCGTAAATCCGATTTGATTTCAACAAGATAAATTCTACCTCCTACGCGAATCGTGCAATAAGCCCATTTAGGCGTTTCAATTCCCAAAGGATAGAATTATTC
Organism: uncultured Campylobacter sp.; assembly: GCF_938041645.1. Lineage (GTDB taxonomy): Bacteria > Campylobacterota > Campylobacteria > Campylobacterales > Campylobacteraceae > Campylobacter_B. The sequence goes on from NZ_CALIST010000048.1 coordinate 3,112, forward strand.
CACATCCCTGCGGGACGCTATAAAATGCAGTGGCAGAAGTTTCAATTCCCAACGAGATGGAATTCTACAATGCGGATGAAACTCGCCCGTATCGGCATTACGCGGTTTCAATTCCCAACGGGATGGAATTCTACTCTAAAATAGGCAATATGTAAATTTTAGTTATACAATGTTTCAATTCCCAACGGGATGGAATTCTACGCTGAATAGTTTTTATAAGGCAGTAGAGGATGGATAGTTTCAATTCCCAACGGGATGGAATTCTACCTTGTTCTTTTATGATTTTGATCGCTATTTCGTCGTGTTTCAATTCCCAACGGGATGGAATTCTACTATATTCGTCTAGTTTGTCCTTTACGGCTTCATCGCCGTTTCAATTCCCAACGGGATGGAATTCTACTATAGATCGCCGTATTTGGCATTTAGGCTGATGAGCTGTTTCAATTCCCAACGGGATGGAATTCTACCTACTCTCATTTGATGCACCGTGAGCCCCGCCGCAGTTTCAATTCCCAACGGGATGGAATTCTACGCCTTTTCGACCTTTTCGGTTTGCCCTTTCTCGTGAGTTTCAATTCCCAACGGGATGGAATTCTACCTGGAGGCGGACGGCATTTTAATCAGCGGAAATTTGTTTCAATTCCCAACGGGATGGAATTCTACGCGACACCTCACGGGCACGCCCGAAATCTCCGCAAAGGTTTCAATTCCCAACGGGATGGAATTCTACGCTGCCTTAACTACGTTTTGGCTTAGCGTTTTTGCAGTTTCAATTCCCAACGGGATGGAATTCTACAAAAGCAAGAAAAGCAAGAAAAAACGCAACTTGAGTTTCAATTCCCAACGGGATGGAATTCTACGTTTTAGGGGCTTTACGATGCTACTCAATGAGCTTTTGTTTCAATTCCCAACGGGATGGAATTCTACTCGATCTCGGTTCCGATATTGATGAGCTTATTGCGTTTCAATTCCCAACGGGATGGAATTCTACCGAAATTCCCGTCGAGGATAGATGTTATATTACTACGTTTCAATTCCCAACGGGATGGAATTCTACAAAACGTCGTGCAGATGTTTTACCCGAGCGAGGCGTTTCAATTCCCAACGGGATGGAATTCTACGAGATGCGAATAAACTCGCATTGGCGAATCACACTACGTTTCAATTCCCAACGGGATGGAATTCTACTGAAAGGATTCTTAAAATTAATAAATTAATGCATAGTTTCAATTCCCAACGGGATGGAATTCTACCCACAAAAGCAGGGGGAGTACCGCGAGCATTCGCGTTTCAATTCCCAACGGGATGGAATTCTACTTTGCATTCAAATTTATTTAAATGCAACGTCTTGAGTTTCAATTCCCAACGGGATGGAATTCTACAATTCGGATTTGCATATCGAAACTGAATTCTCGCTGTTTCAATTCCCAATGGGATGGAATTCTACTCTGCAAGGCATAGGTGATGATTTTAAAATTGTAGGTTTCAATTCCCAACGGGATGGAATTCTACTCTGCAAGGCATAGGTGATGATTTTAAAATTATAGGTTTCAATTCCCAACGGGATGGAATTCTACATGACCGCAGACCTTGCTTTCGCCATCGGCGGGAGTTTCAATTCCCAACGGGATGGAATTCTACGTTGAATTTTCATAATTTAATGTTAGTTCCATATTCAGTTTCAATTCCCAACGGGATGGAATTCTACTCTACTGCTTTTTTAGTATTTTCATTAGAAGTTAGTTTCAATTCCCAACGGGATGGAATTCTACTGGGGTCGGTATCGTGAATTTTATAACTCACATTAGTTTCAATTCCCAACGGGATGGAATTCTACTTTATCCGCTCTTACGATCGGCGAATAGATTACCGGTTTCAATTCCCAACGGGATGGAATTCTACGCGATAAGCTTTGCAGTCTGCGTAGCTTTTATAGCTGGTTTCAATTCCCAACGGGATGGAATTCTACGCGAACATATTAGCGCATAGTGCTGCCGAGACAAGTTTCAATTCCCAACGGGATGGAATTCTACGCGATGTTTTGGATGGGAAATTACCAGGAGGAGCCGCGTTTCAATTCCCAACGGGATGGAATTCTACGCTTACTCAAAACTAAAAAAATGAATAGACCGAGGTTTCAATTCCCAACGGGATGGAATTCTACCTAGATATGAAAGCTTTTTAAATGAAATCGAAAAGTTTCAATTCCCAACGGGATGGAATTCTACTGAGTTTTCCAAAGTCTTATTTGATGTATATACTTTTGTTTCAATTCCCAACGGGATGGAATTCTACTTACTTGTATTTCTTTAGCCGGGTTGAAAATTTTCATGTTTCAATTCCCAACGGGATGGAATTCTACATGGTGACGGCACTGAATTCGGTGTTAGTTATGACAGTTTCAATTCCCAACGGGATGGAATTCTACGCGTCCAAATCAATCTGAGTGAAATCATCAAGATTGTTTCAATTCCCAACGGGATGGAATTCTACACTTCTTTATCAGTTGTGAGACTGAATTATATCAGTTTCAATTCCCAACGGGATGGAATTCTACATGCGGCTAGTGCCTTGATCTACGCGTTCGTTTAGGTTTCAATTCCCAACGGGATGGAATTCTACACAATACTCGACAACACCATCAACTATACCATCGGTTTCAATTCCCAACGGGATGGAATTCTACTTGGTTTATTTTGCTTTGAGCCAAGTAAATTCACTTTGTTTCAATTCCCAACGGGATGGAATTCTACTTAGACACTCAAAACACCCTCACTCCGCGCACGAGGTTTCAATTCCCAACGGGATGGAATTCTACCTTATTACTATGCCTTATAGTGCTGAAACGAATGTCGGTTTCAATTCCCAACGGGATGGAATTCTACGATATACCCAAAGCGGAATTGGGTTTTGCGAGGAGTTTCAATTCCCAACGGGATGGAATTCTACTCAAGCCCCGAAATATACGTTTATGTTTCTTACGCGTTTCAATTCCCAACGGGATGGAATTCTACAATATGTTAAAAATATCAATCCAGTTCAAAGCATCGGGTTTCAATTCCCAACGGGATGGAATTCTACGGGGGCGGTAGGAGATTTTGATTTAAGAGATCTGCGGTTTCAATTCCCAACGGGATGGAATTCTACTCAAGGCGAGAGTGAGCCGCAGCCCGGAGCGAAGAGTTTCAATTCCCAACGGGATGGAATTCTACGGATTATTATCGTAGGCGCTAATGCGGAAAAATAGTTTCAATTCCCAACGGGATGGAATTCTACACAGAGAGGGATTTGAACCCTGATTTTAGGGTTATTAGGTTTCAATTCCCAACGGGATGGAATTCTACTGAATTGCCCCATTACGTCTAAGACTATTGATTTGTTTCAATTCCCAACGGGATGGAATTCTACAAAACGGCACCGCCACCCAAAACAGCTACGAATAGTTTCAATTCCCAACGGGATGGAATTCTACTTTAGCTTTATCTCTTCACTAAAAGCGCTACTTAGAAGTTTCAATTCCCAACGGGATGGAATTCTACATATTTACCTGCTATAAAAATGTAAATGTTACATAGTTTCAATTCCCAACGGGATGGAATTCTACTCAAGGTTGCAGATCGTATCGTCGTCTATCTCGATGTTTCAATTCCCAACGGGATGGAATTCTACCACGAGCTGGTGCCCGTGTTTCTTACTATTACGCTGTTTCAATTCCCAACGGGATGGAATTCTACGTTGAGATTTTTTTATATTTTTTTAATCTTTTTTCGTTTCAATTCCCAACGGGATGGAATTCTACTTAACCGGTTTGAGCTTAGAGCGATACAGCTCTTGTTTCAATTCCCAACGGGATGGAATTCTACGCTATGCCTCAAATCAATACTTCGCGGAGAAATTGTTTCAATTCCCAACGGGATGGAATTCTACGGAAAACGGCTGCCATACATTCCTTTTACGTTTTTGTTTCAATTCCCAACGGGATGGAATTCTACTATACGGCAAAAACCCGCTACCGCGTGCTTGATCGTTTCAATTCCCAACGGGATGGAATTCTACCTTGCCGTCTATGCGGCAGTTGAGGCATTTTTAGCATGTTTCAATTCCCAACGGGATGGAATTCTACCCAAATGGCGAGCTTTTGAATGTTGCTTTCGCAGTTTGTTTCAATTCCCAACGGGATGGAATTCTACAAAGTTAGTTCGATTTCTACTTCCCCTGTTGTTGTGTTTCAATTCCCAACGGGATGGAATTCTACCTTGCCGTTGTCGTCGTTTTATTTTAGCTCTTGGCGTTTCAATTCCCAACGGGATGGAATTCTACAGAGGTATTAAAATTGCTGCCCTCAGGACAAGATTGTTTCAATTCCCAACGGGATGGAATTCTACACTATAAGAAAATTACCCCTTTGACCCGCAGAAAGTTTCAATTCCCAACGGGATGGAATTCTACCAAAAGTTTCCTCTAGAAATAGTGAGAAATTTTTTGGTTTCAATTCCCAACGGGATGGAATTCTACCTACGCTTCGCGACACACGCTTTGGAGGCGTGAGATGTTTCAATTCCCAACGGGATGGAATTCTACAGCACGAATTTTGCCATTTTTCTAGGTAGAAAGTGTTAGAAGTATATATTTTTATGCCTTAAAATGGACTAAATTTAAAAAAGCTCCCGATTGCTCAATGCCCAAAATTAGGCATTTCAGAATCTTAAAAGCAACTTTATCACTATCTATATGTATCGTGAGTGCAAATGTTAAAATCTAAATATAAGATATTCAAAAATCGAAGTGTGAATAATAAAAAGCTGAAATTTTAAAAACATATGTGTTTTTAAAGCCAATTCGTTCGCCGTTCCGTGCTTCAGATCAAATTTATTTCAAAAGCACATGCATTTTAAGAGGGCGTAATCTATAGGCGTAAGTGATTCTAGTTAAGATTAAAAAAGCATAAATTAAGCTCGAAGCCCTGAGACCTACCGCCATACCAGCCCCTCGTAAGGCACGCTTTCACAGACGTATTTTTTAATCTGATTGGCCTCGCGACGGATAATTTGACGCCAGGTTAAGCTCTGTCCCGCTACGTTCGCGCAAGATGATAGTTTCTCAATCATTTTTAGCTCGATTTTTTGCACCGCTTCTTTACCGAATCGAATACGCCCCGCATCCGTTTCAAAATCTTTTGCCACAATCTCGCGTTTATTTAACATTCCAAAAATTAATCTATCGCCTAAAATAGGCTTAAAAATCTCTGCAAGATCTAGATGCAGACTTAGCGCACGGTAGTTTGGCTCGTGTAAAAAGCCGATGCGCGGATCAAGCTCGGTTTTGTAAATTTCGCTGAGGCAGACGTTATAAATACGCGTATTTACATAGCTAATGAGGGCATTAATTTTATCTGCCGGCGGGCGTTTGGAGCGCGTCGTAAATTTAAAACTGCGTTGATCCTCGATGATTTCGTTCCAGGCCGCGAAATACTGCTTGGCAAAGCCGCCTTCCACTGCATTGCCGCTGCTATGTCGCAGACGCGCGCTAGGGCATCCAGATGCGGCGTAGTATCGAGCGAGACGCCATAAGCCTTGCAATTAATGGCTGCATTTAAGATGCGAACGCGAGTAATCTCGCGAGCGATAAAAAGGCGCTTAGAAAGATCGTCAAAGGCCCGCAGCTGCGCCAAAAGTACAAAGCCGCTTTTGTTTACAGAATTTGAAGTATTCGGGAAAAAACTGCCGCGAAAGCTCTGATAGGCGCTAAAAATATGCAGCAAAATGTTATTATCAGCCAAAAACGCCATAGCATAAGTGTCAAGCTCTACCCGCGCCAAAATATAAATTTCATCAATTGCGTTAATCGGCAAAATTTTACTAGTTAAAATTCCGCCCTCGTCGTTAAATTTATCGAAATATAGATTATTATCTTTGCGGCGCAATCGGCCTGGGCTCAAAATAAAATGCGTGCGATCCGATTTTTGCATACTTTATCCTTAAATTTTAGCTGAAAATCGCTTCGTTTTTATCGCGTCCGATGACTAGGCGCTGTGAATATTTGAGCGAATTAAAAGTATAAATTACTACCGAATCAAGCTTGCTGGCGCATTCTTTTTGCAAAATCGCCAGTAATTTTTTAAGATCGCTCGATCTGATTTCACCCTCGAAAACGCTGAATTGCACGCGAGGCAGAAACTTCTCAACCGCCTTTCGGATGCGCGCGGCGTTATTTTTCTCCTTTTCGTCGCTGCTTGAAATATCGTAAAATAAAATGGCGTACATTCTATCTCCTAAATGCAATAATCACGATAAGCGCAACTCTCGCAAATCTTTTGCGGGCTAAATTTAGGCGGCTTTGGCTCGTTTACAAGGGCGGCGATGCTGTTTAGAATTGTTTCGATTTTAGTAAAATTTTCGGCGTTATCCTCAATGGCTATGACGGTTTTGCCGCTAATTAGCTTGCCTTTCACCTCTTTTAAATTTAAGCCTGTTTTTAAAAGATAGATATAAAAAAGTAGCTGCATCTTGCCTGCTTCTGGATTTTTTAGGCTCTTTTTATATTCGGTGATGAGATAATGTCCGCGCTGCTTGGAAAGCTTATCAAATTTCAAATTTGAAAATGCGAATTCCTGCAAACCGTTCTCTTTAATATCCGCTAGCGCCTTGCCCATCAGCATGTTTTCATCTTCCTGATTGGCGTGAATATTGTGTCCGTAAAGCCACGCCTCACGCTTACAGGTGATGTAATAATTCACAAGCGTGCCGGTGATTTGGTCCTTGCAAAACATTAGTCGAATACCTCTTCGGCAATCGTAAGTTTAGGAAGAAAACCATCAAATTTATTATAGAAATTGCCTGGCGGTAAGATATATCTGCCAAAATAATCTTTTAAAGTGGTTTTATAATCTTTTTTAAGTTCTTCTAGTAAATTTTTACCAACGGATATAGTATATAATCCCAAATCTTTTTCCGAATCTTTAATTTCTGCAATAATTTTAAATTTATCGTCATTTGATTGTAACAATTTATCCCGATTATCTAAAAACTTGTCGAAATGCCCACTATACTGCTCTACAAAAAGCGAAACCTTCCACTCCTGCTTTGGCATAAAATTTTCATTAAATTTTTTAAATAATGTTTGAAATTCCAGGTTTTTAGCGTATTGCAATAAATCTACGCTAGTCGTTTCATTTTTTGTACTTTCAAAATAGCTCTCTAGGACATTATAAATTTCGCTCTCTTTTATATTTTGCGATAGAATTTCCTTTATCTTATCCTCTTGCAGATCCGTATCGTGATATGGGAATGATTTACCTTCTAAATAATCAAAAACTATAACTTTTGCAGGCCTATCTGACAAGCCTTCACGATTTACTCTACCCGCAGCTTGAATAATAGAGCCAAAGGGAGCGAACTCTCGAAAACCTATATCAAAGCTAAGATCGACCCCCGCCTCGATCAGCTGCGTTGCAATCAAAATAATCTTTTTACCACTACTTAATTTAACTTTTATCTCGTCAATAATCTCAACTCTGTGAAGTGGAATTTGGTGCGTAGTCAAAAGATAGACGCTATCTTTATTCTCGCTTTTGTTTTTTATAACTTCATATAGCTTTTTAGCTTTTGAGATGGTATTTACGACACAAAGCACACTTTTATCTTTATGGGATAAAATTTCATCTTTTAGGATGTCAAAATCGTTTAAATTTGGCTTATAAACGAGCTCATATCTATCCCTATCTCGCTCGTATAAAACAGGGCTTGAAAGCTCGGTAAAATTTTCAAGCTCTGCTGCAATATGAGGCATAGTCGCAGACATAAGTATAAAGTGGATATTGTATCTTTTTGTAAATTCATTAAAAGCGGCAGAAATCGGCTTCAATAAAACTCTTGGGATATTTTGTATCTCGTCTATTATGATAACACTATCTCGCAAAGTTTCTAGTTTTAAATTATCTCTATTGTGATTTGAAAAAAATACGTAAAATAGCTGATTGAAAGTCGTAACGATAAAATTCTCATGCCAAATATCAGCCAAAAATACTTTTTGCATAAACTGCTCTTGCTCATCTTCATTATCTTTTTCTTTATCTCTTTTACTACTTTTATAGCTTGTTAGGTGATGATATTTTAGTACGTTTTGATACGATATTATCTTTTGATATTCGTTATGTGTTTGATCTATGATAGAGGTAAATGGTATAGCTGTTATAACACGTCTTTTATCGCCTTTTATTTTAGCTATTTGCAATGCCAAATTTAGAGCCAAAAACGTTTTTCCTATACCGGTGGGCGCTTTAATCAAAAACTTATCTTTTTGCGTATTATGATTAAAATTTTGAAAAATAAGTTCCTTCGCTTTTGTTCTGTATTTGTTTTTACTGCCAGTTTGCTTTGAGGTTATAATATCTTCTATCTTATTAAGATAAAGATCTATTTTTTCTTCACTTAAAATTTCTACATTTTTATAGGATTTAGAAAAAATAGCTTCAAATTTATCTGCCAAAATAAGCCTCGAATAGCGCTTCTTAAAAATAAAGTAGTTATCTAAAATTTGGTATTTTTCCAGCTCGGCCTCTAAATCCAAAAAACAGTCAATAAAATCATTAACATCGGGCTTTATCTCTAAATTCGATCTACAAATCACTTCATCTATCTTTTTAAATTTATCTTTTATTTTTGCTTTTATATTGCCTAGCTCGCTAAAGAAAGATTTAAGATCGGGCAAATCGGAATGATGTTTTAGAATAGTAAAAAAATTAGCTAAAAAATTTATATCTTTATCGACTCTAATAAAAAAATATATAAAAGCACTCTCTAGAGTATGCGTTGTTTTTAGCTTTTGTTGGGCTTTTTCAAAGTCCTCTTTTGAGGCAAAATTTTCTACTTCTAAATTTATATAATCTTGAAATCTCTGTGCAATCTTAGCAATATCGTGAAAGGATGCCGTCTCTTTATGATCACTTTCATCAAAACTATCGCTTATATTTTTTACATGAAAATTGTATGATTTTTTAGGATGCGAGTTAAAAGAGTTTGAAATTTGCATTATACAAATCTACAATGATAAATTTCATCGACGCAAACTATCTCGTAAATCTTAATATCTCTAGCTTTTATTTGCTTGTTAGATAATATTAAATTTACGCCCGAAGCAGGAGACCTCTCTGGCGTTAAAGTACTCGCAAAACTAATTGGAGAATATAAAATACCTTCTTCAAAATCTATATTTTTTACGTCATCTTGAAGCACGAACGAATCTATATTAATTTCATCAAATTTTTTCTCTTCATATTTTGTTATTTCTATGAATTCAAAATTGCCTGCAAATTCGCTATTGCCAAGATAAAATGAAAATTTACAAATTCTATTTTTTATATTATGAATCGCTTCGTCTTCAAGCTTAAATTTATCAATAAAAATTATATACTTCGGATAAATCAAGAGTTCTCTATTTATCGGTTTTTGAGGAGCTTTATTGTCACGCAAACCAAGCGAGATTTTTTGCATATCAAATTTAAGCAAACTATTTAGATGAGACTTTGTAAATTTCGTATAGTCGTTTATATAATTTTGCGAAAAACTCTTTTTCAAAATAGGAGCACATGAGATTACGCTATATTTAAAGTCGTCAAATCTATCATCATTTAAATAGTTATCTATGCCAAGTACAGCTGCCAACATACCACAAACCGTAGTTTTTGGAGGGATGGGTAAAGTGATATTTTGACTAATCCCCAAAGGATCTCTAAAACAAGCAAATTTACCCCAAATTTTAAATGCAAACATTACAGTTCTTTGGCCTCTAAATTTATATTTAAATTTTTAAAATTGTCCAGATACTTTTTAGCCGAATCATCATAAAAAACTACTACTTTTTCTATTTTTTGACTCATATTTTTTAACGACCTTACAAGAGCCGAGAAATTTAATTCACATTCGCTAAAAGTACGAAGCTGTTGAGAGTTCTCATTATCTATACTTACAAGCTCGTCAAGTAGCCCTATCATATAAGTATCTTTGTAGATAATCCTTATAAGCATTCTTGGTTTTTGTCCGACTTTACTCCTAGTGTTGAGCAACTTGGTGCCTTGCCACATAGAATCAAGCATATCGGCAACATCTTCTTCGCTCGCGTTTGTTTTATCGGCACTTAGAGAATTTATAGTACCGTACATTGCAAACAGCCCATAAGGTATATAATTATCGGTTCTAAATGTCTTATTTAAGCTATTGTCTTTACCGAAAGCGCCGGTTCCTTGTGATAAAATGGTCTCTGTTTCATTTAGTGATTTAGCCCAAGAAAATTGCACTGTACCTATAATTTGAAGATTGCTTTTTGGTGCTACTCCGCCAAAAAGTCTATTGTCAATGCAGCTTAAAAAAACTTTCTTATCATCTTTTTCATTTAAAGTACTCTTCAACTCAGTAAATCTGGTTTCTGCCGATTGTACCTGCTCTGCGTTATTTACAAATACGGTTTTACCTTTTCTATATTGCAGATCATCTCTGATCGTCCTTTTTACTCTAACATCGCTAACGACGGCTTTTCTATCGCTTTCATCGTATCTTGGTGCATTATCGTTTAGCATGTCGCCGTTAGGATTAGTCATTTTTGCATCCCATAAAAATAAAATTTCACTATGTTTTGCCAACTCACTCATTGTCTTCTCCTTGTTTTTGATTTTCTTTTTTAAATTTTGCATAATCATTAAACCCTTTAATGAAAGCGAAAGAAATCTCCTGTTGGGCTACTCTTATATTTTTTGGGTATATAAAATAAGTGGTAACTAATTGTGATAAATCATTGTTCTTGGGAGTATTTAGACTAAATAGCTTCTCAAAATAGGTTGCTTTATTAAAAATAGCTTTTAAATTTGATTCCGTTATTCTTTTGGTCGATAACCATTTTTTAAACGTCTCGTTCTTTTTTACAACTTTCCCGTTAGGATTATACGAACTATCGATAATACCTTTTGAATAAGCGCCTATTAAATAAGCTCCTTTTATTAAGCCATTCTCAAAATAATCGGGTTGCTCAAGCAATATTTTTTCAAAATATTCAGAAAAAAGTTCCATTCTACATCCTTATTGCATTTATATCTTTTAAAAATTTTAAAACCTTGTTTTCGCTTTCTACAAAAACATTCGGATACATTATCCACTCTTTTATGCCATCTTTCAATTTACTTTTATTTTCACCGTCAAACTCTCTAAAGTGCTCAAAACGCTTTAAAACTTCTAGATAACTTATTTTTAAATATCCTAAAAGCAATTTTGCTAAATATATTTTTTCTTGTAAAATTTTATTTTTCAAATTTGCAATGCTATTTGTAGATATAGCAAACTGTTCCGTAATCCTAAAATAATCCTTTAAATATACAAATCTGATATCATCATCCTCGTCTTGAACTCGTTTCATAGCATCCGTAATATGATCTTCTTGCATCAAATTCACTACCTCTCTTATCCTGCTTGGCAAAACATCTTCAAGAGTAGCAAATATTTTAACAGATAAATTGGTAACATTCACCTCCGTAAAGAATATATCGAGCGTAAAACTATTAATATATTTGAAATTTTCTATTTGCTTATTCAATTTTCCAATAAAGCTCTCTTCCCTAGCAGCTTCATCACTTAAAGTATTTGATTTTTCAAGAAAATTTATCATTTTCTTAAAAATATCTTCGTTAAAATTTACCATAGATGGAATTATTATATATTCTAATCCTTTGTAATAAAATTTAAGATTGTTTATCGCATACATCCAGCCTTTTTTGACTGATTGTGCTGTATTTTTTGACATAGGAAGACGGATTATGAATTGCTCTTTAAATTTATCATCATAGTTATCCATAGTAAAAAACTTGACATTCGGATCATACCCGCAAGGTTCTTTTTCTTGGGTAACAATATCTATCTGCTCCTTTAAAAAAGCGTTCCCTTTTTTGTCCTCTATATGAGGCTTTACAAATTCATTAAGATAATTTTGCAAAACTTCCGGCATGAGCTCATAAAAACTTTTGCCATTTATAAGTAAAATCAGAAAATAATCGCCTTGCTTAAAGTCTTTCAATCCAAGTTCATCATTTTTGTAGTTATCTATATAATCAAAAACAATCTTTGCTAAACTATGATTTTGTGGATTTGAATAGATTAAAATGGAATTTTGTAAGGTATGCGAAATAGCTTGGAATTTTTTATATAAATCTTTCTCGTTTTGATACTCGTAGTTTGGGTATAAATAATATGAATTACTAGTTCCACCTATCTTTTTTGTAAAAAATGTTTTTATGGTGTCTAATGAAGTTCGTGATAGTTTTGGAGTACTAAGAAGCCTCCCGTTCTCAATTTTAAAATCAATAGCCAAAGTTATATGGTCACTATCCTTAAAATTGGAATTTTTAATCATAGCCTTAACATCGTCGTCATTTAGCAGGCTGCCAATTTTATAGAGTTTATGAGCTAATCCCATATTTTATTTTTACCTTAAGTATTTTAGTTAATTTTACGACCATTTTACTTAAATATTTCTAAAATTATTCTAGATTTGAAATCAGAATAAGATTAAGGCATTAAGAGGCATATTTTATTGTGATTCAAAAACTAATTGCAATAAATACTGAACTCTATCTGCCCAAAATTTATGTCAAATATTTTAACATCTACGATAGGGCTAAAAAATATACACAAAATGCACAATATGTATTTTCCCATGCGATTAAGAACTTTTTTAGTTTTCAAATGTAACTCCTTATTGTTTTACCTTATTATAGCACAAAACCAAATAGATTTCAAGTTATATTGATTTAAAGGTTAACTTCCTTTTATTTTGGTAAAAATTGTACTATAATGCAGATCAAAGAATAAGGTTTCCCGCTGGGATTTAAAATTATTGTTTTAAAGGTTGTGACCTTATTCTTTTTGCTTTACAACCCCCAAAACCCCTACTCCGTAGTTCATGCACCCACTTCCAGTACCCGTGCCAAGGATCAAATTTATTAGTTCTGCATTAGCTACAATTTTCCATCTTGCCTGCCACGCATATACCGGCTCGCGATTGTTGCCGTAATAGAATTTCACAGACTCACCCAGCTTTTGCCACAATAAATTTAATTCCATTTCGCCATCATATTTTTGCCCCATAATCGTCTCAAATCGCTGTAAAATATTCGTCTTCATCATCTCTAAATGCCTGCTATCTTGCGGCTGCAAATAGACTTTATGCCCCAAAAGCCCGCTTACTGCGCATGCCACGTAGCCTTGCACAATAGCTTCGTTCTCGCAAATTTTATGATTTTTTGCTTCGACGGTAGTTTGCGTAAATAGAATTTCACCCAAGCTTAGCCCGTCTTTTAGCACTGCTAGCGCGATTTTACGTTCAAACTCCGGCTCGCATGAAGCAAATCGCACGCGCAAGTCCTCTCCTCGCAAGATAAAATCAAACACCGTGCGTTTAAAAATTTTACCGCTTGATTCGTGCCTATATCCTACGTGCTCTGAAGCCGGCAAGTAGCGATAAAGAAAGCCCTGAATCAGCTGCGAGAGAGATTTTGTAATTTTTAGATTTTTAGTTGGTAATTTTGCGTTGATGATTAGCATTTGCGCTCCTTTACGCGGTAAAATTCTACCCAAGGTTCGTGCAAACCTTGGGCAAATGAGCTCTAAGTGAAATTAAAATCCTATCTCTTTGATATCGGCAAACTGCAAAAACGCGCGATAAATTTGTCCGATATTTGCGATACGATTTGCACGTATCGCGGTATCCTGGACGTTTATCATTACGTTACCAAAAAAATCATCAATCACGCCTTTAAGCCCAAATAGTGAGCGCAGATACCCACTCACATCGTTTTCGTTGAGCTTAATAGTCCTGAACGCCGCATTTAGCGCGCGCTCAGCGTCGTGTTCGAATAGGTTTTCGTCCACCGCGCCTATTTTTTCGTCCTTGATGATATTGGCTAGGCGCTTAAAAGTCGCGAAATTTTCCCCGAAATCCGCTGCTGCTGCGATCTCGCCCAGCGCCTTTATGGCCTTGCTTAGTCGTAATAGATCGTTTTCGCCGCTTGCGATGCACGCCTTGATCACGGACGGATTTATCTCATCAAAAATTCCGTATAATCTATCTTTCATAAAATCCAGCAGCTTAGAAATGTCAAATTTCTTATAATTTGGCGCCAGCTTTTGCGCCAGCGCATTCGCATCAAAGCTCAATCCTTGATTTAGTAAAATTTTAATTAGCCCCGTAGCTGCGCGGCGAAGCGCATACGGATCTTTGTTGCCGCTTGGAACTTTATTGATGCTAAAAAGCCCCAGGAGCGTTTCAAATTTCATCGCCACAGCGATTACGCTACTAAATGCGCCGCTTGGCAGCTCACTATCTTCGCCACTAGGCAGATATTGCTCGCGTATCGCGCGGCATACATGATCTGCCAGTCCAGCGTGTGCGGCATAGTAGCTGCCCATAATACCTTGAAGCTCGCTAAATTCGCCCACCATCGTGCTGCTAAGGTCTGCTTTACTAAACATTACGGCATTTTCCACATCCAGCGCGAAATCCTTTTTGCCGATCTCCGCTTCAATCTGCGTAGCATAATCCGCGCTCAGTGCCCTTGCTACAGCTAGCTCGCGCACCTGCTTATCATAAACCGAGCCAAGAGCTTGCATATAGGAAATTTGCTTAAGTTTTTCAGGACTAAATTCCGCTTGCAAATCGCTTTTCCAAAAAAACATAGCATCGCTTAGGCGCGCGCGTAAAACTTTTTCATTACCGCGTATCACCAGCTCGTCATCATCGGTGATCGCATTACTAACGACAACGAAATGATTGCTTAAGTTTTTACCCTCGAAAACGGGAAAATAGCGCTGATTCTCCTTCATCGAAGTGATGATTACCTCTTTTGGCACGCTTAAAAAATCTCGCTCAAAGCTGCCTAGCAGCGCCGTCGGATACTCAGTGATAGCCGTTACTTCATCCAGCAACGCAGGATCGACCTCAATTTTAAAGCCATGCTTTTTCTCGAGCTTTGCAAACTCGCTTAGAATTTTATCTTTTCTTTTTTGCTCGCTTAAAATTACGCCGTTACGCTCCAGTAGTGCGAAATAATCTGCGGCGTCTTTAAATTTAATCGCTTCGTAGCCAAATTTTCGGTGCGGAAAAAATGCAGCTGCGCTTCGCACGCCATAAATTTCAAAATCTACGTTCTCTCCGCCCAAAACGCAGGCTATACTTCTTATCGGACGGATAAACTCAAACTCGCCGCTACCCCAGCGCATTGCACGTCCAAAATTTAGCGATCGTAAAAACTCTTTTATCATTTCGCCCAAAATTTCACGACTATCGCGCCCCTTTTGCACCGCAGCGTGGTAGAGTACCTCTTTGCCACCTATCTGCCGAAATTTCAGCTCGCTTTCGCTTATGCCGCATTTTTTAGCAAAACTTAGTGCTGCAGGGCTCCACGCGCCGTCTTTTAGGGCGACGGACTTAGGTGCGCCCGTGCTTACGATCTGCGCATCATTGCCACGTTGCGGAAAATCCTCGTGAAATAGCACGAATCTACGCGGGCTAAATTCGAAGCGAAAGTCGCTATTTATGCGGTTAGCCTCAAGCACCGCGCGCCATTTTGGCGCGATATTCGCACGCTCTTTTAAAAACGGGATCGCAGGCAGCTCCTCGACCCCAATCTCAATAAGTAGTTCCATCTTTATCCTTTTTTCGTTGATTTCGTTTTTCGTTTTTCTCCATCATTTCGCGGTTAAATCCTACGATCATAAATATCATAAAAAGCACGAAAAGTGCGGTTATAACGGCGTGTATCATTCTACTATAAATTCCTTTTGCCCTTTATAAATCGTAAAATAGGCATTTTTAAATTCTAAATTTTTGCCGTTTTGTACAGGAGCGCTTTTGCGAAAAATTCTAAACTCTCCCGCGCTTTTGAGATTAATTATGCCGTCTTCAACGTCGCCTTTGATAGTGCTTATCACATCTCCTGCGCGCAGCTGCCGCACCGATGCGCTAGGCAAAACGTATGGCGCGATAGAGCCTACGTTGCCGTTTCTAGCTACGATCTCAAAATCGTCGATTTCAAAGCTTTGCTTATAAAATTTCGTCTTTTTTACTAGCAGATCGAGTTTATCGCCTAGCTGTAGCCCGCTGCCGCCATAGACAAAAACTCCACTTCCATCTTGAGAAATCGCAAAGCCGTGGCGGTTTGTAAAACTCACGACTACGCCTTTTATCAGCACAGGCTCGCTTATAATGCGCCCGTAAAGCTTTTCTATCGTGACGACCTTTGCGGAGCTAGCGGTATTTTTAGCTAAAAATTCTTGCTTTTTCGGCATAGATTTTAAAGCGCCTTCGTCCGTCAGAATGAAGCTAATCGGGAAATGATCGGAAGCGGTAAAGGATTTAGCAACAGCGAAGCTGTCCTTTTTATATCCCGGCTCGCTACTAAAAAAATCGTCGCTAAGTAAGATATGATCGAGCACCGCGCCACTTTCATGAGACTCACAAGAGCTAAAATGCTTTAACTGCGAGCAGGGATGTAGCGCCCATAAATCACTAAATCCGTCGCGCTCGATAAGCTCGTTTAGCAAAGAATTTCGCCCGAAATTCGTATTAAAATCTCCTGCTACGATAGCGCGTTGGTGTCCTTGCAAAACCTCGCGTAAAAAGGCGAAATTTCGCCTGCGCTCGCTAAGCGGATTGCGTGCAGAGAGCATATGTACGACATAAAAGCTAAAATCAGTGCCGCCAAGCGCAAAATCAACGCGCAAAATATCTCGTGTTTTAAGCTCTGTCGGGCGGTAAGTTTTTTGAAATTTTATCGGTATGCGCGACATCACTGCCACACCCGCAGGTGCAGTCTGTGCGCGCGAAAAAGCGTAGAATTTATAGCCCGCCTTCTGCGCAAGTGCTTTTAGCACAGCTTCGTTTTCGATCTCTTGCAGCCCCAAAATATCGGCATTAAGCGCGCTTATCTCATCCGCTACCGCTTGCAGTTTGCGCTCGTATTTTTGCTCGCTCCAGCCTCCGCGCCCGATCTCAAAGTCCGCGTACTCCGTGCCGTCGTTTACGCCGTCGAATAAATTTTGCACGTTAAACGATGCGATTTTCAGCTCCGCCGCACTCGCGCCGCAGAAAAACATCGCAAAAAGTAGCGCTAAAACTCGCAAACCGCGCTCCTAAAGTCAAATTTATCGATGTTTTGGCGGATCGCTTCATAGGTTACGATACCCACGCTGGTGGCTAAATTTAAACTGCGCCCCGCCCCGCTCATCGGGATCGTGATGCAGTTTTCGCGGTTTGTGCGCATGATCTCAAGCGGCAGCCCGTGACCCTCCGAGCCGAAAATCAAAAAATCGCCCGGCTGAAATTTCGCTTCGTAGTAGAGCTTGTTCGTCTTCGTCGTCGCAAAAAAGAAGCGCTGCTTAAATTTCTCGTTCGCCGCCATAAACTCGTCCCAATTTTCCCAAATTTTAAGATCTAAATTTGCCCAGTAATCGAGCCCAGCTCGGCGCAGATGCTTATCGTCGATGACAAATCCCAGAGGCTTGATCAGATGCAAGCGGCACCCCGCATTGACGCACATACGCCCGATGGAGCCCGTGTTTGTGTGGATCTGCGGATATACTAACACGATATTAAACATCAAAAATCACCGATTTTGCATGAGCAGAATTTTGCGATTTAAAATTCCGCGAGGCAAAGTTTTGAGATTTAGAATTTCGAAAAGCTAAATTACGCGGCTTGGGATTTCGCGCAGTAAAGCCTTGCAAATTTAAATGGGCAAAATTCCATAATTTGAAATTCTGTGAAATAAAATTTAGGTTCATGATTTTGCGACGCTGCAGTACGTCAGATTTTTTCTCACAGCAATACGGCTCTTGCATTTTTTTGTGGCGCGGCGAGGCAACTACTCCCATAGAACAGGACGCGCGATACGGCTCGCTAAATTTTGCTTTAATGCGTTTAATATAACGCAGGCTGTGAGATTTTGTACCAAGATGTCCTAATCTGCAAAATTTCATCTCGCTGTAATGCGAGCCGTAAAATTCCGCCTCACTGCTACACAGTTCGTATAATTTCTCGCCACAGCGATGCGATCTGCGAAATTCGCGCGATCCATAAAGCTTCGCCTCGTGGGCTTTTTTGGTATGGCGGCACGACGGATGAAATTTTAATAGGCCAAATTCCGCGTCGTGAAATCCTACCGAGCTAAGCTTTGCACTATGAAATCTTACGCCGCAAAAATTTAAATTTCGCTCGCCATAAAAGATAAAATTTCGCGCAGCAAAAATCACGGGATTTCGCCTGCGATCAAAGCAAAAAGCGCATTTTTGCAAAGACGCAGCATTCTTGCAAAACGCGTAAATTTCGTCGCGACGATAGAATTTTTTCATAAAACTAGCTCCTAAATAAAACGGCGATTTTACAGAAATCTCTCTAAATTTACGCTTTTAAAGCCGCTACAAACGCCCTAATCTCCGCTTCTTGCAGCCTCTCAATCTCCTTGCCAATCGCAGCGCCGCGCAGATTGCGAGCGACATCCGCGGCGCAAACCAAGCTTTTAAATTTCTTATCCCAAATCCCAAGCCGCTTCGCCGCTTTCACCCTACCTTTACAATACAGCCCGAGCCACTGCTTAAGCGGCATTTTTAGAGCGATTTTACATAGTCGCTCGTCGCTTACCCGCTTAAAAAACGGCTCGCTAAGTAGCCTTTTATAAAGAGAATTTAGCCCTAAATTCTTTAAAATTTTATCTTTATCTAATCCTAAAAAATTCAAAAACGCGTATAAAAAAAACATTTCATTTCTCACGAAAGATTCGCCGTGCTCTATGAATTGCATCAGCCGCTCGTGCGTACGCGTATCAATCCGCAATCCAAAAACCCGCTCGTAAAGCCCTAGCTCTTGCATTAGCATCATCCCATATCGGTGCATGGGTGCACGGAAAAATTTAATCAGCTCTGCTTTAACGCGCTCGCAACTAAGATCGCTAACGTCGATACTACGCATGAGCTCTAAGGTGTGATGCTCGGTGCGAAGCTCAAATCTTGCGGCAAACTGTACCGCGCGATACACGCGCAAGCTATCCTCCACGAAAGTGCGTGGATCAACCACTCGCAAAATACGCGCGCGCAGATCCGCAAGCCCGCCGTAAAAATCGAGAACTTTACCGCTTATAGCGTTTATCATCATCGCATTGATTGTAAAATCACGCCGCCTACTAGCCTCATGTTCGTCCGTAGCCAAAGCGACACTGAAGCCCTTGTGTCCGATGCCTGTCTTACTCTCGGTGCGCGGCAGCGAAACATCGAAATTTTTATATTTATAGACAAAGTAACTCTTGCCGACGCCCTGTGCGCCGAAGTCTTGCATAATTTGCTCAAAGCGGTGCGGACTCACATCGTAAAGCTCCACATCCACATCAGCGCTCGCCCGCCCCAAAAAATGATCGCGCACGCAGCCGCCTACTAGATATATGCGTGAGCTAAATTTTTTAAGATAATCTAAAAGCGCGATGAAATCGTCATTTTGATAGATTTTCAAGTCGGTTTTCGATACTTGCAAGCAAAAATTCCATAAATTTTAAATTTAGCTCCACACGCGCGTTCAAATCGCCCTTCTCAAAAGCGTTCAGCCCCTCAAAAAGCACTAAAATTCGCTCTTTTATCGCGCTCAAAAACTCCGCTTCGCTTGAAATTTTAAAATCTGCATTTGCGAGATATTTTGATTTGTCACCCGCTTGAGGTTGTCTCGCGGCCCCAAGGTGTCGCGCTTCCTCGGGCTGGTGCAGGGCGGAATTTTGAGCACCATAAGAGGCAAAACTTTCCGCTTGCATATCCTGTGCGGCAGAATTGCGAAGCTGCGGCGTGGCGAGCTCATCGTCTCGCACCCCAGGGATCGTAAAATTCTGCGGCTGCGAAACGAAATTTTGCTGGCGCGTGGCAGCATTTCGGATCTCTAGCGCGGCGGAATTTTGAGCTTGAAGCGACGCTAAATCCTGCTTTTTAGAATGCGCCGTACCGAAATAATCGTCAGCTTCGTTTTCTTTGAAATCAGAGCCAGGCCCAAAATCGTCATTGCGAAGTTCCTTAAAATGCGCGCCTAAAATACGAGGTTTCAAATCTTGCTCACTTTGGGAGTCGTCATCCGTAGAATTTAGCACTAATTCAAAATCTTTACTTTCGGCAGAGTTTTGCACCATGTTTGCGTCCCTGCTTTGCGGCGAAACAAACCCATTCATATCGCTGCCTAAACTATCGTAAATTTCGCCTGCGATGCCCGATAAATCACGAAAGCTTTCGTCAAATTTTGCGGTGGAGCTTTTTAAAATTTCATCGCTTGCAAAGGTTGAATTTGCGGAATCTTTGCCGCTTGCAGAAGCGGAATTTATAAAATTTTCTCCATTTAAAGAGACGGAAACCACGGAATTTTCACTGCTTGCAAGATCAGAGTTTTTAAAATTCTCCTCGCTGGAAAAAGTAAAATTTCCATCTTTTGCGGCAGATTTTTTTAAAGTAGCGTTCGCTGCAAATTCCACGCTGCTAGGCGCAGAGCTCTTACTCGCCATGGGATTTGAATGATCGAAGGCGGAATTTAAAGCGTCCGATGAAACAAAGCGCGAAGTGGAATTTTTGGTATCCAAGGAAGTGAAATTTTGCGCGTTTGATGAAGCGATATCCGGTGCAGATGTGGAATTTAAGGCGCTAGATGCAATAGGATCTGGCGTAAAAGAAGCGGGGCTTAAAGCATCCTGCGCTTCTACTTCAGCGCCGTTTGCATTCACAGCCCCCTCTTGCTGCACCGCCAAATCTTGCGCGCGCTTTTGTGCTTTCATCTCATTTACTGCTTCGATGATATCTTCCAGTTCATTTTCATACATCAATTAGCCACCTCTTAAATTCCGCTTGTTTGTGCGCATCGACGCTAAAAAAGCGCTCCAGCATCGCCATATTGACGCCAGAGCTTACTCGATGATTCAAATTTAGCCGCGCAAAAAGCACCGCCGCATCGCCATCTTGCGGATTATCACGTAAAATACCGCGACAAATCCGCATTGCGCCGTAGATATCGCCTTTTTTCTCAAGCTCCATAGCGTATGCTAGCGCGCCATTCAAAGCTAGCTCCTAAGCCTTAGCCGCGTAATCTGCGATGATCGAGCCGATCTCTGCGGTCGAGCAAATTTCTTTGGCGTCGTACTGCGCGATATCCTTGGTGCGGTATCCGTCGCGAAGCACGGCGCGCACGGCGCTTTCGATCGCGGCTGCGGCCTCATTTTCGCCAAATGCGTATTTTAGCATCATCGCAGCGCTTAAAATCGTAGCGATCGGGTTTGCGATACCCTGCCCCGCGATATCGGGCGCGCTGCCGTGGATCGGCTCGTAAATTCCTACCTTACCGCCGATACTCGCACTCGGAAGCAATCCGATCGAGCCGCAGATCATGCTCGCCTCATCGCTTAAAATATCGCCGAACAAATTCTCCGTCAAAATCACGTCGAACTGCGCAGGCGCCCGCACGAGCTGCATCGCGGCGTTATCTACGTACATAAACTCCAAATTTATCCCCGCATAATTTTTCGCTAGCTCGCTTACGACCTCGCGCCACAGCTGGCTTGTTTCAAGCACGTTGGCCTTATCCACGAGCGTTATCTTTTTATTTCGCAAAAGCGCAGCCTCAAAGGCAACTTTTGCGACGCGCTCGATCTCAGAGACGTTGTAGCACATCGTATTTAGCGCGTCCTTTTCGTTTTTAACGCGCGGCTGCCCGAAATAAATCCCGCCCGTAAGCTCGCGCACCACCATTATATCGACGCCTTTGATGATCTCCGGCTTTAGCGTCGAAGCATTTATCAGCTCATCAAAAATCATCGCAGGACGCAAATTTGCAAACGCTCCAAGCTCCTTGCGAATCTTTAACAGTCCGCTTTCTGGGCGCAGTTCGCGCGGCAAGCCATCCCATTTAGCGCCGCCGATCGCGCCGAAAAGCACCGCATCGCTTGATTTAGCGGTATTTAGCGTCTCATCTGGAAGCGGAACGCCCATAATGTCGATTGCCGCGCCGCCCATCAAGCGGTAGTCAAAATTTAGTTCAAAATTAAATTTATGGCTTACGGCATCGAGCACTTTGATCGCTTCTTCGATGATCTCAGGGCCGATTCCGTCGCCTTTTATCACGCATACGTCGTATTTTTTCATCCAAATTCCTTACAAATTTATCTTTGTTTTTGCATAATTTATCGCTCCGCCCGCGTCGAGGAGCTTTTGCATAAACTCCGGTATCACGCCGAATTTATACTGCGTTTTTTGAGTTAAATTTTTAATTACGCCGCCCTTTAGATCGATGCTAAGCTCGTCGCCCTGCGCGATCTTGTCCGTCTCATCGCATTCGAGGATCAAAAAGCCGGTGTTGAAGCTGTTTCGGTAAAAAATCCTAGCGAAATTCTTTGCGATCACGCATGAAATTCCGGCGGCCTTAAGCGCCATTGGTGCGTGCTCGCGCGAGCTGCCGCAGCCGAAATTTTTCCCCGCTACGATGATGTCGCCGCGAGCTATTTTGGACGAAAAATCCTTGTCCGCATCCTCCATGATATGCGTCGCAAGCACCGCCGCGTCGGATGTATTTAGGTAGCGTGCCGCGATAATAATATCGGTGTCGATATCATCGCCGAATTTCCATACTTTTGCCATATTTCCGCCTTAAATTTTAAAATAGATGCGCGATTTTACCGACAAATTTATTAAAATCCGCTCAATCGCTCCGATACGAGGGCGGAATTCCTCGTTTGAAATTTAGGGCTAAATTTAAACGCGAGAGCGCAGAGATAGAAAGTACGTAGGCGTTAAATTTTAAATCGGCGGCGTAAAGGGCGGAATTTCGGCGCGCTAATTTTCGTCTTGCAAACGCGGAATTTTAGAGAGTAATCTTAAATTTAGCTAAAAATATAACCTAAATTTTAAAATTTAGCCTAATTTTTATGATTTAGAAAATTATTAAATTTAGATGATTCGCGCCGTATATAAGCAAAAATAAAGAGCGTTTCGGTATAATCCGATTTTCCAAAACCAAATACACAACGACACAAGGAGATTTTATGGCGAGCCCAAAAGACGCCTTAAGCCCCATCGAGCAATTTTTCGACGACAATC
Organism: uncultured Campylobacter sp.; assembly: GCF_938041645.1. Lineage (GTDB taxonomy): Bacteria > Campylobacterota > Campylobacteria > Campylobacterales > Campylobacteraceae > Campylobacter_B. The sequence goes on from NZ_CALIST010000048.1 coordinate 26,250, forward strand.
AAAAAAGCTACATCACCTACGAAAGACTGATAAAATTTTTCGACAAAGCTCCCACCGCGACGGCCGTTAAGAAAGTCGAAGCGCTTACGAGAAAATTTGACGTCGAGCTGATCTCCGCCGCAGAAATCTCCAAAATCAAAAATTTAGAGGACGCGAAACTCAAAGAAGCCACGCAAAAAAAGCTGCTAGACGAGGGCTGGGACGAGGAATTTGATCTATCCAGCGACGTCGAGCTTTTGGAGTGGAGCCGTTCGGACAGCCCGGTGCGGATGTATCTGCGCGAAATGGGACAGATCCCGCTGTTAACGAAAGAAGAAGAGATCGAGATCAGCAAAAAAATCGAGCTCGGCGAGGACATCATCATCGACGCGTTTTGCTCGGTGCCATATCTGATAGATTTCATTTTAGATTATAAAGAGCCGCTAATCAACCGCGAGCGCCGCGTCAAGGAGCTTTTCAAGAGCTTTGACGACAGCGACGAAGAGGGTGAAGAGGAAGACGAAGAGGAACTATCGGAGGAGGATTATGACGACGAGGAGGATGAGGAAAGTGCGGACGAGGCGAAGCAAAGGCGATCCAAAAAGAACGATAAGCGCGCTCTAAAGGTCATCGAAAGCTTCAAGGCTCTCGAAAAAGCCAAAAAGGACTGGATGAAATTTGCCGAGAAAAACGCCGAGGCGATTAAGCAGAGCAAAGGAATTTTATCGAAGCTGAACTTGGCGTTTAAAAAGAAAATTTTAAAAGAAAAACTCATGGATCTGGGCCCAACTAGCAAGCTCATCACCGAGATCGTAAAATCGATGGAGACCGCGCTAAAAAGCGACGAGGGCTTCGAAAAGGAGCTCAAACGCCTGGAATACAAGCTGCCGATGTTTAGCGCCGAACTACGCGAAAATCACAAAAAAATCCTAAAAGATATCACGAAGCTCAGCAAGGACGACATCATCGCGCGCGTGCCGGAAGCTACGATGGTCTCGACCTATGTCGATATAAAAAAGCTCTTTTTGACAAAAGAGGCGAGCAAAAAAAGCTTTAATCTTGAGCCCGAGCGGCTGAAAGAAATTTTAGAGCAGATCAAACGCGGCAAGCGCATCAGCGACAACGCAAAGGCGCGCATGGCGAAGTCCAACCTGCGCCTGGTCGTCTCCATCGCCAAACGCTACACCAACCGCGGGCTGCCGTTTTTAGACCTCATCCAGGAGGGTAATATCGGGCTTATGAAGGCTGTGGATAAATTTGAATACAAGCGCGGTTATAAATTTTCGACCTATGCGACGTGGTGGATCCGCCAGGCGATATCGCGCGCCATCGCTGATCAGGCTCGCACGATCCGTATCCCGATCCATATGATCGAGACGATAAATCGTATCAATAAAATCACGCGCAAATATATGCAAGAAGGCGGCAAGGAGCCCGATATCAACGTAATCGCGCAAGAAGTAGGCCTTAGCGTCGATAAGGTAAAGCAGGTCATCAAAATCACAAAGGAGCCGATCAGCCTAGAAGCGCCGATCGGAAACGAGGACGACGGTAAATTCGGCGATTTCGTCGAGGACAAAAGCTCGGTTTCGCCGATCGAGCAAATTTTAAAATCCGATCTAAAAGAGCAGATCGACGATATTTTAGAACAGCTCAACGACCGCGAGCGCACGGTGATCCGCATGCGATTCGGACTGCTTGACGACGAGAGCGACCGCACGCTTGAAGAGATCGGCAAGGAGCTCAATATCACTCGCGAGCGCGTCCGCCAGATCGAAAGCTCGGCGATCAAAAAGCTAAAACACCCAAAAATCGGCCGCAAACTCAAAACCTATATCGAGAGCTAAAACAAAACGCAGATATAATTTACTCTTTTTACTCTTTGAACGCCCGGCAAATTTAAAACTATAGATAGTCGGGCTTTGGCTTCGGTATTATTGATCTTAAACGCACGACAAACTGAAATCCGCCCAGATCCAAGTCGGGGTGTCAATAATATATTTTTCAATCTAAATTTTATCAGGCGGAGCACAAATCAAGGCATAGTAAAATGTAGCAGTGCTTTGAATACCGATTTTGAGATGCTTAAGGTTTAAAGTCCGTAAGTTTCAAACTCCAACGGGATGGAATTCTACCGAAGCGGAAAGGACGCAAAGCCCGCCGCCAAAAGGAGTTTCAATTCCCAACGGGATGGAATTCTACTAAGTATCACGAAAATAGCGGGATAGTAGAGTTTTGTTTCAATTCCCAACGGGATGGAATTCTACACGCAGTTGCGCTTTCGCGCAGTTACCGCAGTGTGTTTCAATTCCCAACGGGATGGAATTCTACCTTTTTTGTGGTAGCAAAGAGTTTGCAGATGAGCGTTTCAATTCCCAACGGGATGGAATTCTACAAGCAGAAAAGGTCGAAAAGGCAAAGCAAACCAGTTTCAATTCCCAACGGGATGGAATTCTACCAAAATGCTCGGCTATGCGTTTATACTCATTACTTAGTTTCAATTCCCAACGGGATGGAATTCTACTTACGCGCAGCATAAAGCCGAGATAGCGAAAAAAAGTTTCAATTCCCAACGGGATGGAATTCTACCGTTTTTTGGTGTTTTTATCGCATTTGTTGCGATCGTGTTTCAATTCCCAACGGAGAGAATTTATACAACTTCAAACGTTACGAATACCGAGCACAGTTGGCGTTTCAAACTCCATCGGAGTAAATTTACACGTCGCAAAGCGGTCGCACCCGCTCGCCGCTTAGAGTTTCAAACTCCAGCGGAGGAAATATATATTGTATTATTTTATGAATATATTGCTAAAAGCTGTATGTTTCAAACTCCAGCGGAGGAAATTTACACAAAAAGGAGCAGTAATGGCAGAGGAAAACATCGTGTTTCAAACTCCAGCGGAGGAAATTTACACAGAGCCAGAAATTCTATTTTTCTAGGCTATGAATACTTGAAGTTTATATTCCTGCTTCTTAAATTTAGATAAACGGCAAAGGCGGTTTAAAATAAAAACACCGTATTTGCGGTGTTTTGCAAATCTTAGCCAAAGCTTTATCCGCACAATTTTCAAAATTCCAACTACAACCAGGTAGCACGATTTAACGACACAAAAGCCGCCGTCGTTTTGCCGCGCTGTCATTCCATCCCGCACTATCTAGCTAGCTTACTGCACGCCGACGAACCGGCACTCGGTACCGGCAAACTTTGACACACACTCAATCGCATCCCGCCGCCATACTGCCGTACTCGCAATCGCAGCGCCCATAATTTGCCGCATTGCCGCGCTACAACCGCAATACTATCTTAAATTTACTGCTCCGCCGCGCCGTATTGCTCTTAAATTTACCTTCTGCCGCACCGCTAAATTTAGCTGCGCCGCAAGCTGCGTTTTCTAAAGTAACTATAAATCCAAGCTCCGAGCACCAAAACCCCCGCGAGACAATACATATAAAAGGCCGCGCCGTTTTCATACTCCACGTCCTGCGCGGTAAAGATGGACTGCGACATTTCGGGGTTTCGCGCCGCCTCGTCCGAGATCTGCACCATCACCTCATCATCATGCACGTCTAGCATGATCTTTCGCAGATCGATGAAATTCGTCCGCTTCTGTAGATGCCTGCCGCTGCGACCCGTGACGTAAACGCTATGCGAGTAAAAATTTAGATAGTAAAATCCCGCGTCGTCCTTAAAAAGCCTTTCCGAGATCTGCCGCACGGCACCTTTAAACGGATTATCGCCCGCCCTTTTTAGCGCGCTTAGCCTGCTGGCGTCTGCGCCAAATTTATAATAAACGTACCAAAATGCGTCTTTGAGCCAGCCCTCGGCGCCGCTACCGCGCGGGCGATTTAAAATTTTATCCTTGCTTAGATAAAATATGCCGTTTTTGCTCGCAAACAGCATGTATTCCTGATGCCCGCTCTGAAAATTTAGCGGCGTATAGGGCTCGTTTGCAGTATCAAATCTCTCGCCGTTCATCAGCACCGCGCCCATAGCGGGATCATAAAGAAACTCTATGCCGGCGTTTGGCTCCACGAGATACATCTGCTCACTAGGCGTGAAATTTAGCCTCTCGCCGTCCGCATAGACGCTGCGTCCGTCGCTCAGCCACCGATCGACCGGGCGAAAGTGCACGGGCGAGCCGGAGCCGTCTTCGTATACGGTTTTTAGCCTTATCTGTTTTAGATTTTTTGCGTCGGCACCCGCTAAAATTTTACCCTCGTAAAATACCCGCTCGCCGTCCGTGGCGACGTAAGGGCTCTCGGTCAGCGGCGAGATGGGCGCGCTAGTATCAAGTCTAGCGTATGGGTAGTTGTACTCCTGCGGCCATTTGGAGAGCCCAAAGGCGTGGAAAAATACCTTGTAAATGTAGCTTATCGCGCTGCCCGTGCGCTGCGTGACGTCCGAGCAGAAGTAGCTCACGCGCCCGTCGCTGTAGTAGCGAGAGCCGATCTTTTGCGTGCGAGCGGGATCGAGTCCCGACATCTTGCGAGCGCCGCAAAATACGCGGCTAGCATCCATACCGACGTTTGTGTAGGAGTATCTGCCGGTATCAAGCGCGCGAAAGCTCGCCGCGTCCGCGCCGCCCTCTAGCTCGTAAGGAGCGAGATTCCAAGAGCGTAGATAAATTTTGCCACCGATATTATAATAATCACTGCTGCCGATCTTTTGCGCGCCTGCGGGCAACTCGCGCGAGTTATCATACACCGATAACTCATAGATAAAAACGAGCGAGACGAAGAGCGGCACGAAAAGTACCGCAAATAGCAGCCTTAGCGCCTTTTTATCAAATTTGCTTAAATTATTCGTCTTTTTCATAAGGCAATTATATATCTTGCTAGTTTAAAACGTTTGAAATTTGAAAGCGTTTGCGGGGAAATTTTAAAATTTAGGCGCGGTAAATTTGGCGGCGAAAGCCGCGGGTAAATTTGGCGGCGAAATTTGAGCTCAAATTTACCCGCAACCGCGCGAAACTACTCAAGCTCCGCGCGAATTTAACTTAGTACCCGTCAAAATGCTTGGTCTTTGGCAGCACCAAATTTAGCGTGATGCCGATAATCGCGCCAAGCCCCACTCCGCTAAAGCTCATCGCGCCAAAATCCAGCACCATGCCGCCGATCGCGCACACAAAGATAAGCGCGACGATGATCATATTGCGCGGCTCGGCTAGATCCACGCTGTTTTTTATGAGCGTTTCCATGCCCACGCTAGCGATGATACCAAAAAGTAGCAGCATAATGCCGCCGATGACGGGAGCGGGGATCGTGGAGAGCGCGGCGCCGAGCTTGCCCACGAAGGCTAGCAAGATCGCAGCAAGCGCGGCAAAGGTCATGATGGCTGGATTGTAGGCCTTCGTGATGCTAACCGCGCCCGTGACCTCAGAGTAGGTGGTGTTCGGTGGGCCGCCGAAGCAGCCTGCTAGCGACGTCGCGAGCCCGTCGCCTAAAAGCGTGCTTTTAAGTCCCGGGTTTTTGAGAAAATTTTCCTTCGTGACGTTGCTGATCGCGAGCATATCGCCGATGTGCTCGATCGCGGGCGCGATAGCGATAGGCACCATGTAGATCACGGCTTCGAGCTTAAAAACCGGTGCGGTGAAATTTGGCAGCGCAAACCACGGCGCGTTTAAAATCGGCGTAAAATCCACGATGCCGACAAACAGCGACGCGCAGTATCCGGCTGCGATGCCGCAAAGTATCGGCACGAGGCGCAGCATGCCGCGGCCAAACATCATAACGACGATAACCGCCGAAAGCGAGATGAGCGCGATGGTAAGCGACTGCCCTTGCGTATAGAGCACCTCTTTGCCCTTGCCCATGACCATATTTACGGCCGCGGGCGAGAGGATGAGGCCGATCGTCATGATGACGGGACCGACGACCACAGGCGGTAAAATTTTATGCAAAAACCCCTCGCCTTTGAGCCTAATAAGCAGGCTTAGAACCACGTAAAAAAGTCCCGCCGCGATCACCCCGCTCATAGTCGCGGCGATTCCCCACTCCTTCACGCCAAAGCTTAGCGGCGCGATAAACGCGAAACTGGATGCGAGAAAGATCGGCGGGACGTGTTTGCGCGTGATGAGCTGAAACAGCAGCGTGCCGATGCCCGCCGTAAACAGCGCCACGGACGTATCAAGCCCCGTTAAGATCGGCACCAGCACGAGCGCGCCAAACGCCACGAATAAAAACTGTACGCCGACGAGAGCGTCGCGTAGCCTGAGATTGTAGCCTTCGTATTTTTCCATCTTCTCCTCTTTTATCTTTGCGGCTTGCCTCGCGAGCGTCTTTAACGGAGCTAGCAAAAATTTAGCTTGATAGGCTATATGCCTTATCTTCGCTAAATTTTTACGTCGCAACCCTTAAATCCATCTCGCGATCCTTCGCCTTGGCTCCTGTATTAAAATTTATAATACACCGACATTCTGTAAAATTTAACTTGCTGCAGTCGCGGACGAATAACCCGCTCCTTTGCAAGCACTAAAAATTTATCGAAACTACACATCATCTGTTTTGAATATTTTCAAAATTTACGCCTTTCCGACTCATTTTGCCGCAAATTCTATCCAAAGCGCACGATTGCGCTCCTTTATTCGGCTCATTTCCGCCTCGACTAAAGAAAAAATACTACGCCTTAATTTTTAAATCTGACACATCAAAAATTTAGACCTACCCGGTCGCAGACAAGCAATATGCTCCACTCTCAGCCGTCAACTACCTGCGATCCATCTTAAATATTTTAAAATTTTAGCCTCTTTTTAAAATTTTAAGACCTCGCTTTGAAATTTTGCGCTCAAGCTTAAAACTAAATTTTAAATCAAAACCGTTACGCCACATCATATACAAGCGCCATTTTGCTGTGATTTTGCGTCGTATCAGATGCGCGAAGCCGCAAAGCGAAAATCAAGCCCATAAAATTATCAGGCAAAGCCGCGTAAACAGATCCAAACAAACAACGACCAGAATCCGCAAACCAGCAACTAAATTTCACAAACATAGCGGATAAATCAAAACTATACAGACCGAATTTACCGCTAAAATTTAGCGAGTAAATTCCATCGTACGGCTATTTTTTGCGTAGCAGGTCCTTTAGGCTTGCCCTTACATCCTTGCCACGCAGAATTTGCGCGACCTCGGTAGCGATCGGAGCGTAGATCTTGTGCTTTGCCGCGATATTTACGACCGCTTCGGTCGTAGCTACACCCTCGGCGACCTCGCCCAACTCGCGCAGAATTTCCTCAAGCCCTTTGCCACGCGCAAGCCCTAATCCCACGCGGTAGTTTCGCGATAGCACGCTTGAGGCGGTCAAAAACAGATCGCCCACGCCGCTTAAGCCCAAAAAGGTCTCGTCTCGCGCGCCGAAAAACTTGCCGAAGCGCGCGATCTCTACGATGCCGCGAGCGATCAAGCTCGCTCTAGCGTTATTGCCAAGCTCAAGCCCATCGCAAACGCCGCTAGCGATGGCGATCACATTTTTATACGCGCCGCACACTTCTGCGCCGATGATATCGCCACTCGTGTAGGTTTTGATGTAGGCAGGGAAGACGCTTGCGAAAAGTTCAGCTAGATTTTCATTGCACGAGCTTACGACGAGCGCGCAAGGCAGCTTCTGCATGACTTCGGTGGCAAACGACGGACCTGATAAATAAGCAAGATTGCCGCGCGCGACGTGAGATTCAAAAATTTCGTTCAAAAACTTACCACTTGCCGCGTCGATGCCCTTGGAAGCGACTAGAATTTTTTGATTTTTGTAGGTGAAATTTTGATCCAGCCACTGCGCGGTTTGCTGCGCTGCGAGCGCAAACACCAGTGCTTCGCACTCCAGAGCCTCGCTCACGCTTACAAAATGCGGAATTTGCCTTGGCGTGCGCGAAGTGATGACGCATTCGTTTTTTGCGCTAAGCGCGTCAAAAAGCGCGCTACCCCATTTGCCCGCGCCGATAACCGCGATTTTCATTATGTTCCTTTTTAAAAATTTATTCGCAAATTTGCGGTTTTTCAAATTTCATTCTCTTGAAATTCCCGCTCTTTGAAAATTTAGCCCAAAAGCGCCAACATGAGCCTGCGCAAACGCTAGCCGAAGCCACGCTTTAAAATTCGCTTTTTGAAATTTCATCTCGTTAAAATTTCGTCTCATTAAAATTTCACGCTTTTGAAATTTACTCAGCAAAAACTTCGCTTTTTTAAAATTTACCTCGCTAAAATTTAATACTTTTAAGGTTTTGCTCTTCCGTCAAAAAACACTTTCACAAAAGGCGCGGCAGTGAACGAATGAGGATTTTGAAACTCCATTATACGTTTTAAATTTCACTCGTGCATCGCCAAGGCAAATCAAATTTTTAAAAATTTTACTCAGACGCTTAAGTGCAAATCGCGCTTTTAAATCCGCTTAAATCTATCAAGGCGTGCTTTGGGCCTAGATGATCTGCGGTCGCTCGCCATGTTATCGTTTGGCGCAAGGTTTGGGGCACGCGCATCCGACGCAGCGATTGATTAAATTTAACCTACACATCGACTCACCGCTCAAATTCGACCCTGCGTATTCGATCTTATCCGCGCACCCGAGTTGCCGTTTTTGCTCTCTCAAGCAGAGTAATTTTACGCATTCTCTGCAAGCTTTGCCGCGCTTTGACGGTAGCCCTAAGTAAAATTCCTAACGGACGCGCTTCTTAAACCCCTACGTCGCAGACCGACACTCGCGCAAACGACCCGTACGAGAAAGAACGAGCTCGAAAGAACAAAACGTGTGCGAGGCAGAGCGGGTAGCCGCCGAGATCGCACCGAATGAAATATAACACGCAAAAGCCCTCGTCATTGGCGCCTGAAAGCTTTAGCTCGAAGCAAAACACTGCGAGCGGATTTAAAATTTTATCCCTAGGGGTTTTATCTATCGCGTCACTCCACCGCATTTAATTCGCCGCCGCGCAAGCTGCGAAATCAGCCCAGCTTCTGTTTCAGAAGCTCGTTTACCTTCGCGGGGTTAAACGCGCCCTTGCCCTCTTTCATAACTTGGCCCACGAAGAAGCCGAATAGCTTGTCCTTGCCGCCGCGGTAATCCGCGACCTTCTCCTCGTTCGCGCCCATAACGCGCGCTATGATCTCCAAAATCGCGCCGTCGTCGCTTACCTGCCTCAAGCCAAGCCTATCGATGACCGAGCTTACGGCCTCATCGTGCTCCATTAGATAATCAAGCACCTCTTTGGCGGCCTTTTGCGACACTGCGCCGCCTTCGATCGCGCTTAAAAGCTCGCTCATCTTCGCGCTACCTACGGGCGAATCCTCGATCGTAACGCCGTTTTTAAGCCTGCCCGCAAGCTCGACGGTAAGCCAGCTGACGCAGAGTTTGGGCTCATGCCCCGCCGCGATCAGATCCTCAAAAAATCGTGCGTTTTCGTAGGTAGAGATTATGATCTCGGCGTCCTTCTCTTTAACGCCCAGCTCGCGGACGTAGCGTGCTTTTTTCTGATCGGGTAGCTCGGGGATCTGCTGCGCAGCAACTAGCATCTCGTCATCCACGATCACGGTTAGCAGGTCGGGGTCTGGGAAGTAGCGATACTCGGCGCTGTCTTCCTTGCTGCGCATCGGCTTGGTGATAAACTTAGCGGTGTCAAAAAGGCGCGTTTCTTGCACGACCTCTTGCTCATATTTGCCGTCCTGCCACGCTTCGATCTGACGCTCGATCTCGAACTCGATCGCTTTTTGAATAAATTTAAAAGAGTTTAAATTTTTAATCTCCACGCGCGTGTAAAGTTTTTGCTCGCCTTGCGGACGGATGCTGACGTTTACGTCGCAGCGAAACGAGCCTTCTTGCATGTTCGCGTCGCTGATATTTAAAAAGCGCAAAATGCTGTGGAGTTTTTTTAGATACGCGACCGCCTCGTCCGCAGAGCGCATATCAGGCTCGCTTACGATCTCCAAAAGCGGCGTGCCTGCGCGATTTAGATCGACTAGGCTGCGCGAGCTTTCGTGATTATTTTTGCCCGCGTCCTCCTCCAGGTGCGCGCGCGTGATGCCGATGCGCTTGCTCTGTCCGTCCGCAGCTATAAAAAGCTCGCCGTGCTCGACGATCGGGATCGTCCACTGCGAAATTTGATATGCCTTGGGAAGGTCGGGATAGAAGTAGTTTTTGCGGTCGAATACCGACTTGCGATTGATCGTCGCATTGACGGCGGTGCCGAAGCTGATAGCTTTTTTAACCGCTTCCTCGTTTAGCACGGGAAGAGCGCCCGGAAGCGCTAGGCAGGTCGGGCAGACGTGCGAATTCGCCTCATCGCCGAAGCTCGTGGGGCAGGAGCAGAAAATTTTGGTTTTGGTATTTAGCTGGCAGTGTACCTCCAGGCCGATCACGGTTTCAAACATAAACTTAACCTTTTAGAATAAAAATTTCGCGTAATTTTACAATTTTTTGCTTTAATACTCGCTTGTAGCGGCGCACGGCGCGGCTAAATTTTAAAATTTAATCGAATAGATTTCTATTCGCCGCCGCTAAGGAGCTTTTCTTTCAAATCGAAAACATCGACCATCAAGCAGGTGATGATGACGCAAATCACGCCGGGAGCAGTGCAGATGAAGAGGAATTTTAACCCCAAAAAATAAAATGACGGATAGGCAAAAAAGACGAATGCGCCGACGAAGATCAACCCGAACGACGCACCCACGAGGAAGTATAAGAAATTTCGTTTAAAATTAATGCTCATCGACGATCACGGCGCCCGCTAGATAAACGTAGCTTAAAACCATGAAAATAAAAGTCTGCAAAATCGCCATAAAAGTAAGCAGCGCAAACGGTACCATCGGTATTAACGCAGGAGCGAGAGTAAGCATAACAAGAAGGAAGGTATCGTCGCCTTTGATGTTTCCAAAAAGTCGGAACGAAAGCGATACGACGCGCGAAAAATGCGAGACGATCTCTATGACGAACATAAACGGAGCTAGGATTTTCACCGGCCCCATAAAGTGCTTTAGATAGTTGATCACGCCGTGCTCGCGAACGCCCTCAAAATGGTAGTACAACCAAACGCAAAGCGTAAGCGAAAGGGTTAAATTTAAACTCGCGCTAGGCGACTCAAAGCCCGGCACCAAGCCGATAACGTTACTAAAAAATATCACAAATCCCAATGTTGCGATTAGCGGAAGATATTTTTTAGCTTGTTCCTCGCTACCCATCGCGTCCTTACCGATCGTTAGCACGCCGCTTAGGTAGGCTTCGGCGATATTTTGCATGCCATGTGGCACAAGCTGAAGCGAGCGAGTGGAGCAAAGCGCGACGGCTACGATGATAGCGACGACCAAAAAGAAGTAAAAAAGGTAGATAAAGGTGTGGTCGTAAGAAATTAAACCGCCGAAAAGGAAGATGTCTTTTAGCATAAAAACCCTTGATCGTTGAAATTTGTGGCGTATTTTACACTTCTATTCGTTAAAGTATATTTAAATTTACGCTAGCGAGTGAAATTTTGAGCTTTGCGAATTCTTGCACCGCTTACTTGCCTAGCACTTTCGTCTAGCTTGCGCGCCATTTCGGCGGGAATTTTGCGTTTTTTTGGCATTTAGCTCCACATTTTCAGCAAATGACAAAATTTTTGCTAGTAAGCACGAAATTTGCGGCTACACTGTCAATTCGCCATTATTGCAAATATAGAATTAATCTGGCACATACGGCGAAGCTCTAAGCCGGCTGGCGGTAAAATTTGTGTTTACAGATACAAAAAATACGATAAAATTTACCGCGACGGCACCGCGATAAATTCTAAGAATTCCAAGAATTCCACTCACCTCAAAAATCATAGTTAAAATTTAGCAAACTCAGAACTTGATTGCTAAAATTTTATAAAATTTATATAAAAACCTTGACATATTGCCACTCAATGTTGTATAATACTGGCAATCTTACCGAAAGAGTGCTAAAAGTGAAAACGAATAAACGTGATATGATCCTGGAATCCATCATTTCCGCCTATCTCGATAGCAACACCCCGATCGGATCTTCAGAGTTGGGTGAGCGTATGGGCGTAGCGATGTCAGCGTCTAGCATCCGAATTTATTTTAAGCGCTTAAGCGACGAGGGGGCTTTGACGCAGCTTCATGTAAGCGGTGGTAGAATTCCGACGGTTGCGACGATGCAGGATTACTGGCGCGCTAGGCTTAGCTTCAACGATGAGTTAAAAATAGACGATGCTCGCGAGCTAGAAGCGGTGCTTGAGGATTTTGAAATTTACTGTATGATTTTCAACGCCGAAAACGAAGCCCTAAGCGAAGTTATCAATCACGATAATCGCTTCATAATCCTTACATTTAGAACGGACGAGATTATCTTAAAATACGATTTTAGAGTTTTTAAATTCTTATCAAATTTAATAGGAATTTCACTCGGAGATTTGGAATTAGCTTCGATGCAGATCGGTCTGCGCGAGCTTAGCACCAAGATCAGGGAGCTAAAAAATTCTAAAATCGAATTTCTTTGTAACGAGGTTGTGGCGTATAAAATTTTCAAAGACGAGCGGTTTAAAATTTTACTCAATCCCTCGATCGCCGTAAATTTTACGAAAAATTTGATCTTCGCGCCCTACTTCGAGCACGGATTTATGGGGATCAAACGCCCCGTAAAATTCGAAGGCGAGGACGCTACGATGATCTGCGCAGGCAGCGTTTACGAGAATTACGAGAAATTTTTTAACTACGCTAAAGGAGTAGCATGAGCCATAAATTTAAAGAGCACGGCGATAAAAACAGGGCGTGTGAGAGCGAAGAAAAAGAGGTTTGCGAGCAGTGCGCATCAGAGGCGAGCGAGCCACAAGAGGCGCAGACATGCGACGATACTGACGCGCAGATACAAAAGCTTCAAAACGAGCTGAGTGAGATCACTGATAAATTTTACCGCGCCAATGCGGATTTTGAAAATCTCAAAAAACGTTTGGAAAAAGAAAAAGATAGCGCTGTTGCTTACGCTAGCGAGAGCTTTGCGAAGGATCTGCTGCCGATAATCGACGCGCTTGAGGAAGCCGCCAAAATTGATGTGGAAGGTAATGAGCTTGCAGATAAAATTGAAGTTGGCGTAAAACAATGTCTAAGCCTTTTTACAAAGACTTTTGAAAAATATGGTATCGTTCCGATAGCGACGGATGCGGGATTTGATCCTAGCGTGCATAACGCCATCTCGATGATTGAAGCCGAAGGCGCTAAAAAAGGCGATATAGTTCAGGTCTATCAAAAAGGCTATATGTATAAGCAGCGCGTTTTGCGCGCCGCTATGGTAGTAGTGGCGAAATAATCGTCCAAATTTTAAAATTTTAAATTCAATACAAAGGATAACAAATGGCAAAAGTCATAGGCATCGACCTAGGAACAACAAACTCGTGCGTAAGCATATTCGAGCGCGGCGAGAGCAAGATCATACCGAACAAAGAGGGTAAAAACACCACTCCGTCAGTAGTAGCTTTCACCGACAAAGGCGAGGTTTTAGTAGGCGACAGCGCCAAGCGCCAAGCAGTCACCAACCCGGAAAAGACGATCTACTCGATCAAGCGCATCATGGGTCTTATGATGAATGAGAAAAACGCGCAGGAAGCTAAAAAGCGCCTACCGTATAAGATTATCGACCGAAATGGCGCGTGCGCGGTAGAGATCGCGGGCAAGGTTTATACGCCGCAAGAAATTTCAGCCAAGGTGCTAATCAAGCTAAAAGAGGATGCTGAGGCGTTTTTGGGCGAGCCGGTTGTCGATGCGGTCATCACCGTGCCTGCGTATTTCAACGACAGCCAAAGAAAGGCGACGAAAGAAGCAGGAACAATCGCGGGCCTAAACGTGCTTCGTATCATCAATGAGCCTACCGCAGCGGCGCTTGCGTATGGACTGGATAAAAAAGAGTCTGAAAAGATCGTCGTTTACGATCTGGGCGGCGGTACATTCGACGTAACCGTGCTAGAAACCGGCGATAGCGTTGTAGAAGTTTTAGCTACCGGCGGTAATGCATTTTTGGGCGGCGATGATTTCGATAACAAGCTGATCGACTTTTTAACCTCAGAATTTCAATCTGAAACAGGCATCGACTTGCGCGGCGATGTCATGGCTATGCAACGCCTAAAAGAGGCTGCGGAAAACGCCAAAAAAGAGCTAAGCAGCGCGATGGAAACGACGGTAAATTTACCTTTCATCACTGCTGATGCCACAGGTCCTAAACACCTGATGAAAACCATCACTAGAGCTAAATTTGAAAGCATGATCGATTCTTTGGTAGATGAGACCATAAGCACTCTCAAAAAGGTCGTAAGCGATGCAGGGCTAAGCATGAACGACATAAAAGAAGTCGTCATGGTAGGCGGCTCGACGCGCGTGCCTTTAGTGCAAGAGGAAGTCAAAAAGGCTTTCGGCAAGGAGTTAAATAAGAGCGTAAACCCTGACGAAGTCGTAGCGATCGGCGCTGCAATCCAAGGCGCAGTCATCAAAGGCGACGTAAAAGACGTGCTACTGCTCGACGTCACTCCGCTAAGCCTCGGCATCGAAACCCTGGGTGGCGTTATGACCAAGATCATAGAGAAGGGAACTACAATACCTACGAAAAAGTCTCAAACCTTCTCGACAGCAGAGGATAACCAAAGCGCCGTTACGATCAACGTCTTACAGGGCGAGCGCGAGTTTGCGAAAGACAACAAATCGCTAGGAAATTTCAATTTAGAGGGCATCATGCCTGCTCCTCGCGGAGTGCCGCAGATCGAGGTGGAATTTAACATCGACGCGAACGGAATTTTAACCGTTTCGGCAAAAGACAAGGCTACCGGCAAGGCAACCGACATCCGCATCACCGGCTCAAGCGGTTTAAGCGATGCCGAGATCGATAAGATGGTGAAGGATGCCGAGCTTCACAAAGAGGAAGACAACAAGCGCAAAGAGACCGTCGAAGCGCGCAACCAAGCCGACAGCATCGCACATCAAACCGAAAAGAGCCTAAGCGAGATGGGCGAAAAGGTGCCGGGCGATCTACGCGCTAAGATCGAGGGCGCGCTAAATGATCTAAAAGCCGTGCTAAAGGATGAAAACGCGAGCAAGGAAGCGATAAACTCTAAAGTAGAAGCCCTAAGCAAGGCCGCCGAGGATCTATACAAGGCCGCCGGCGCAAATCAGGGCGCGCAAGGCGGATCGCAAAGCTCCGGCTCAAACGGCGATAAAAAAGACGACGACGTCATCGACGCCGAAGTCGAATAGCTCGCTCACGCAAAGTGAAATTTATAGCCGCACGCTCGGTAATTTTGCTAGAGCTTGAAAGGCAATTTTACCGGCGCGCGGCAGAAGCGACTCCATAAACCGCACATAAAATTTCATAGCTTCACAGACTCGGGCGTTTTTCATACGCCCGAGCTTAACTGCTACTTCAAATTAAATTCCCAACAAACTAAAAATTTTGAGTCACACATAAATACTACTAAATTTTGCGCTGTATAAATCTCGCTAGACATTAGAGCATATCCGAACGCGATCGAAATTTCTCCGCACTGATCCCAAATATAGCTGAAATTTTAAGCCTATCGCCTACAAACGAAGCTGCGATAAATTTAAACGCATGGCTAGAAAGTAAAAAATGTATCGTAAAAAGACGCAGTAAAAAACGCCGGCTAAATTTTAGAAGCAAAATAGCTAAATTTAAAGGCGCGCGGATTGATTTATTAAAAAGCAAAAGCCCAAAGGCGACGCTTTGCCTTTGGGCTTTAAATTTAGCTTTATTTAGCTAGAGCTAATTCTTGCGAGTATTCGCATCAGGGGTGAAAAGCGGCTTATTTAGCAGCTTGAAATCGCCTACGAACTTCTGCCCCTTCTCGCTAGTGATCCATTTGATGAAGCGCTGCGCGTTTTCATAGTCGGCTTTTGGGCAGTGCTTCGGATTGACCGCGATTACGGAGTAAAAATTCTTCAGATCGTTATCGCCTTCGTTGATGATGACCATATCGGGGTTGCCCTTTTTATTGTCCTCGTATTTGATGTAGGTGCCGCGATCGGTGAAGGTCACGCCCTTTTGCTCGGCAGCTGCGTTGATCGTAGCGATCATGCCTTGACCGGTTTGGTTATACCATGCCTCATTTTCAGGCACGGCGCCATCGACCTTTTTCCAAATACCTTTCTCTTTGTTATCAGTACCGGATTTATCGCCGCGAGAGAAAAATTTAATCTTCTCCGCCTTGATTAGCTCAAACGAGCCTTTAAGGTCCTTGCCTTTAAATTTAGGTGCGATCGATTTATCGGCGATGAGGATAAAATCGTTATACATAACGGGCGTGCGGTCAACGCCGAAGCCTTTTTCTACGAATTCTTTCTCGACCTTCGGCGAATGCACGAAAAGTATGTCCGCATCGCAGTTCTCGCCAAGCTTTAGAGCAGCGCCCGTGCCTACCGCCGTCCATTTGATATCGACGCCGGTTTCCGCCTTATACGCAGGATAGATAGCGTCTAGCAAGCCCGTATTATCGGTGCTCGTTGTAGTTGCCATCACCAAATCGTTATCGGCGGCAAAAAGGCTCGCACTAAGAGCGAGCGAAACAAAAAATATTTTTTTCATGTTATCTCCTTTAAAAAATATGCTATTATAGCATATAAATTTGCCAGAATAGAACATTTAGGACACAATCTTGGACTTTATTTTAGAAGGAATTTTAAGCGCATTCGGGCTGCTTCTTAGCGGCGATGCGGAGACATTTTCGGCGATCAAAGCGACGCTTTATACTTCGAGCATCTCGATACTTTTTGCGATTTTAATCGGCTTTCCGATAGGATTTATCCTCGGATTTTACGAATTTCGCGCTCGCAGAACGCTTAGACTTTTAAGCGACGTAGCGCTTGCGATGCCCACGGTGGCGATAGGACTGATCCTTTACGCTTTCATCTCCAGAAACGGCCCTCTGGGCGAGCTGGGACTGCTTTTTACGCTCAAAGCCGTGATGCTCGGACAGTTTGCGCTGGCGCTTCCCATCATCGTCTCGCTAAGCGCCAGCGTCATCGAAAATATGGACAAAAAGCACTATCTAAACATCATGAACTATCGCCTAAGCCCGCTAAATTTAATCCTTTGCGTGCTTTACGAGCTACGCTACGGCTTGCTGGTCGTCATCGCCACCGCTTACGGGCGGATCGTCGCCGAGGTGGGCGTAGCGATGATGATCGGCGGCAATATCAAATATTTCACCCGCACGATCACCACGGCGATCTCGCTTGAGACCAACAAGGGCGAGTTTGCGATGGGTATAGCGCTCGCGCTGGTGCTGATTTTAATAGCGTTTGCGGTAAATTTAGCCATCCACGCGCTAAAAAGGCTGGATCGATGAGTGCAGATAAGCTAAAGCGTCCAAGTAAAAATTTCACGGACAAAAACCGGGCGGAGGCGGAGAGGGAGAGCGAAAATTTTATGAGCGCAAATTTAACGGACGCAAATTCCGCCCCCGAGAATACTACGCGCGTAAATTTCGCCGCCGAGAATTCTGCGAATAAAAATTCCACTGCGGCAAATTATAAGAGTAAAAATTCTGCGACCGAGAATTCCATTAGCACAAATTCTACGAATGAAAATTTCGTAAATGAGAATTCTGCGACCGAGAATTTCGCGAGTGAGAATTCTACCGCCGCGCGATCTGTACCCGATAGCGAGCTGATCTCGGTGCGGGATCTAGTGCTGCGCTACGGACGGAGCGAAATTCTAAATATCCCTAGCCTCGATCTAAATACGAGCGGCATCACAGCGCTTTTGGGTTCCAACGGCAGCGGCAAATCCACGCTACTGCGAATTTTGTCCTTTTTGCAACATCCAAGCAGCGGCAGCGTGGAACTTTGGGGGCAGCGTGCGCCATCTTTGCAGACGCTGCGGCAGACCTGCTTGCTGCTGCCCGAACCCGTGCTTTTAAAACGCGGCGTGGAGCAAAATTTTAAATTTGCGCTCAAAAGTCGCGGCGCGCTTGCGGAATTTGACGAGCGAGTGGATGAGGCGCTCAGCCTAACGGGACTTGATAGAAGTTTTTTATCAAAGAAGCATTTCGAGCTTAGCTCGGGGCAGACGCAGCGCATCGCGTTTGCGCTCGCTCTGGCGCAGCGCGCGAAGCTCTATCTGCTCGACGAGCCGACCAACAGCCTCGATCTTGCCGCCTCCAAGCTCTTTGCGCGCGCGATTTTATTTATGCGAAGCCGCTACGGCTGCGGCTTTATCATCGCCAGCCACGATGAGAAATGGCTCAGCGCGATCGCGCAAAGAAGCGTATTTCTGCATCGCGGCAAGATATGCGAGTTTGAATACAAAAATATATTTGACGTGCAAAACGGGATTTTAAAATTTTCGGATGAAATTTCGCTGCGCCTTGAAGAGGGGCTCGCACGCGCTCGCAAAATCGCGATAAATCCGAGTAAAATTTTATTATCCAAAAGCCCGTTTGAGCGCTGCTTCGCGGGGATTTTGCACTCGGTTTCGCTTCAGTACGGCTCCTCGCTACTCATCAAGATCAAAGCAGGCGATGTGTTGCTAAAATGCGTCACGGCGCAGGATGAACGGCGCTGGAGCGCGGGCGAGAGGGTCTATTTTGGATTTGAAAGCGGCGCGTTTTTAGGGCTGGAGTAGTTCTGCGCGAAGTGCGGATAGGCTCTATTTTGCTTTAGAATTTTTATTCGCGCGGCATTCTGTCTCAAATTTTCACTGCGAACCATCTAACGCGGCGTACTCGGCGAAACAGAGCGCAAAAATTTGCATCTTGAAATTTTGAAATTTACAGGCATGCCTTTACCTAGCGGTACGGCGTGAAATTTTAAAATTCCATGGCTAAGAAATTTTAAAGCTTAGCCGCGAATACAGCTAACGGGATTTTGAAATTCCACAATTTCTAGGCGCGGAATTTCAAATTCTAAATTTTAATTCCGCAGAGCGTGTCGTTTATTTTGCCTGCAGTGCAAAGGCGGAACGATGGTAAGAATTCTGCGGCGCAAAACTCGCGTAAAATTCCAAGCAGACTGCACGGAATTCCGATAATTTTTAAAAACAGCGCGGAATTTTATAAAATTTCAAGAGCTCAAAAAAGTGGCAGAGCTTTAGCCTTACACTGCTTAAATTTTCCCACCGAACATCTCATACATCGCCTTTTCCTCGCCCCAAAGCTCGCAGTGTTTTTTGATGCAGGATTTTATCGCGCCCACCAAATAGAGCACGTCTTGCTCGGTGTGCGTGTAGTGCAGGCTCACGCGCACGAAGCCGGGCTTGCTCTCGGGCATGCGCCCCTCCTTGATACCCAGCAGATCGTGAGCGTACGGCCCCGCGCACATCACGCCCGCGCGCGTCTGGATACCGAAATCGTTGCTAAGGCTCGCGGCAAAATCATACGCCGAGACACCGCGCACGTTAAAGGAAAATATCGGCAGCCGCGGCGCGCCCTTTGGAGCGTAATTTATGATCTCGTCAATGCCTGCTAGCTCGCTCTCAAAAAGACGTGCGAGCTCGTCCTCGGCGCTTTTTATCCTCTTAAAACCCACCTCGTTTCGCAGCGCGTAGGCCAAATTTGCCCGCATGAGCCCGATGATAGGCGGCGTGCCGCCCTCCTCTAGCTGCTCGGGATTTTTCAAAAACACGTGCCCCTCGCGGTTAGCGTAGGCGACCGTTCCGCCCGCGGCAAATGTCGGCATGTCACCGCTAAGCAGCTCCTTTTTGATCGCCAAAAGCCCGCAGCTAGCAGGCCCTCCTAATAGCTTATGCGGCGAGAGGAAAATAGCGTCGAAGTAATCGCAGTCTAAATTTGCGTGCGAGCTCAGCGCCGCGCAGTCAAAGGCGACGATGCCGCCCGCGGCTCTGATTAGCTCGCTGATCTTTTTATAGTCGCTAACGACGCCTGTGACGTTTGAGGCGGCGCTAAACGAGCCGATGATGCGGCGTCCCGCATTTAGCTTCAAGATGCGCTCGAGTGCTAGCAGATCGATCTCGCCCGATTCGCTAAGCGGCACGCGCAGGTAGTCGCAAAGCCCCTCGCGAAAGCTAAGCTCGTTTGAGTGGTGTTCGTATGGCGAAACGAGCACGAGCGGAAGCTGCACAGCGTGTAAATTCGCCTCGCCGATCACATTTCTGGTCGCAGGCGGTAGGTAGATGCCAAGTAGCTCCTGAAATTTCTTGATCGAGGCCGTCGCGCCCTGCCCGCAGGCGATGAGATAAAACCGCTCGTCAAGCCCTAGTAGCTTTTTTAGACTCTCTCGCGCGCCCTCGTAGCGCCGCTGCGTGATGATGGCGCTAGAGCTACTATCGGAGTGTGTGTTGGCGTAGGTTTTTAAAATTTCGCCTATCTCGCGCTCTACGGGCTCGTAAGCAAGTCCCGAAGCCGCGAAATCAAAATAGTGCACGCCCTGTTTTAGGATGATATTTTTTCGAATTTCGTCTAAGCTTAGCATTTGCGACCTTTAAAATTTAAGTGATTAATTATAGTGAAATTTGGATTAATTTAAGGCTTTACGTCCTAGCGGGGAGGAATTTTAATGAGAATTTAGAAAAGCTTTGCCCACTATATTACTTAATTTCTGATGCTATATAGTTTTACTCTTTCAAATTTATTGATTACTATCTAGTTTTTTAGCTGCTTCTTGTCTTAGAATTTCGGCATAATCTTTTATATCTATTTTCTCGCCGTTATGTAGAATTTTCACTTTCGCTTCCTCTAGCATTTCCTCAAAATTTAAATATTTAAAAAATGTCTCAATATCGAATGTCTCAGTACTATTTTTATCTTTAAGGCTGCTTTTTTGCAAAATCTCTTCATCACTTAGCCCATTGCCGCAAAGAGCTTTATATCTATCTATTTTCATATTATAGAAATTTAATATTTTAATATCCGGTTCTAGCTTAGTACATTTTTTATCATTTGGCATATAGCCGAAAAATTTTATAAAATCTTTTTCTTTCCAGTATCTATCGGTTCCTTTTTCCCTCTCTTCGTTATGTTTTACCGACCATCTCCCCCGAAGAGCCCAATCATATGATTCTAAAATCTTCTCTCCATAGCAGTAATCATTCATATGATTTATGTAAGACTCTTTCTTTTTTATAGATCCAGCTAAACTATCCAAACAATTTCTATAAGCCGTAACAATATCATCTTGACTCGGTAGACCATCTATATTATATTTTATTAATAATTTTAATTTATCTTTATACATCATATCCCGCGGAAGAAAAGTATAAATAGATCTTTTAAATATTTCTTTTCGCTGAAATGGAATGCTGCTATTACTTAAATAATACAAAGGACCTTCATATGCTTTCGGTTTCATACCTTTTTGTAGCATCATATCGGCAATTTCTATAAGGTTACTATATATTGCATAGTTTAATGGATAAACAGGATCTTTTGAGTGATCGTGATTGATTAAACACTCGGTACGTAATTTTATATCTATATTGTTGCCAACTATGATTTCGGTATCGTCAGAATATCTAGGGCAAACTATATAGCCCTGCACCATTTTGACTTCTTCAAATTTAACGCCGTTGTCTAAAAGCAGTCTTACCGTTTTAGTAGCATTATTTTCTATCGCATAAG
>NZ_CALIST010000049.1 GCF_938041645.1 uncultured Campylobacter sp.
TAGCAGTGCAACCGCTGGTCCAAAATCTGCGCCGTGTAATCCCGCACGGATCACACCCGCCCAAATTCCTACGCCGCACGCCGAGACTCATAATCTAATCTCGCTACAAGATCGCTTGCGAAATAGTACAACATCCTTAGTCGCATAGCGTAGCCTTTGCTCACTGCGTGGTCGAGGTCCGTAGCTATAGTGCGAAATGGCGTGGAATTCTTTGTTGCGCGGTCGAAGTTCTCAGCCCGCAAAAAGGCGCGGCATCCTCTATCGACGGTGCGAGTTTATAGTCTCTAACTCGCACCTTAAAATTCCGCTTCAAACTCATTACTTAAAATTTCGTCTCAAAAAATCACGTATGAGAAATTCCGCTTTATCTTTACGGCTTAAAATTTCGTACGGATTACACCGAGCAAAATCTCGTCACTGCGCGACGTAATCTTAAAATTTCAGCGGTGAGCTCGCCGCATATTAAATTCTGCTTCATTATTACGACTTAAATTCTATCACAAGCCCGCAGATTTAAAATTTTACTTCAAACGACGCCGTGAAATTTCTACCCTCCTAGATACATATCTCGCGGTGCCTGCGCCGCTCGCACTTAGCGGCGACGCTATATCTTTGCCGATAGCAACCCTCGCACAGGGCGCCTGCCACAGCCCATAGAAAATAAAGTGCGGCTCTTGCATAATCGCCGCCTCTAGAAATTTTAAGCGACCGCAAAATTTTAAAATTTAAAAGCAGCCTGCGATTAAGCCGATTTTTATAAATTTGGATTTGCTTTGTAGCGGCGCAATCTATCGAGCAAGGCGTAACTATAAGTTACGCAGCTAGCTTTACACCAGCTGCTTAAACATTTCGATCTGCTCCTTCGTAAGCTCGATCAAATCATCGTTTGCGTATTTAAGCGATGTCTCCAGACTTGCGATGAGCTCCTTACGGACGAAGCCCACGCTAAAAAGCGTCGCCCAAAATCGCGCTCCGCTGCCCGTGTTTGGATCCTCCAAGACCGCTCTGATCGCAGCTACCGCAGCAGCATCGTCCGCCGCGCCCAATACCTCGTCCACGAGTGGATATTCACCTGCGCCGTCGCCCTCATTTAGCGAGCGCAAAAGCGGCTCAAGCGCCTCGTCGCAGGGATTATCACGCAAAAATTCCCGTACCGCGCGAAACTCTGCCGCGAGCTGATCCGAAAGCTGCGCAGGCATCGGCTGATGAAGTCTCAAAAAGTCTAATGCCGTTTGCTTGTCCATAAAATTCCTTTTAAATGATATGCGCGATTGTAGCTAATTTTGGATTGCAAAGAGATAAATTTACTCTAATTTATCAGCTACTTCCGTCATAAATTCTCAATGATCTTAAATAATTAGACAGTGATTTTGTAGTGGCTTTTAGGGGCGATTTTCGATGGGCTTTGCGGATTACGAAATAAAATTCTAAAATTTTATCCAAATAAAAAAGCCCCCGCGAAGTGCAGGGGCTTACAAGCTTGATCTGTTTGGTCTGGCAGAATTTAGCAGACTAAGAAGGATTATTCCTCGATCTTGCCGGTTTTGATGCGGCGCTCGTAGATTTCGCGCATCTCTCTAATGTCGTTTTTGACCTCGAATACGCCGTGCCAATGCGAATAATCAGGTCCGCCCATTAGCGCGCCTTGGCGCATTCTGCGACCCTCGTGATGCCACGAAGTGTAATAAATACGCTGGAACGCATCCGCCCAAGGATCATCTTTTAGAAGTTTCTTTTCCTTAAGATCTTTTAGCATCTTAGTCGCTTCGTCGTTGTAAACGTTATATAGAAGTACCTGCTTATCGCCCACCTCAAAGAAATTATTCGTGTGGGTGCTTGCATGGCACTCTTTGCAGACTTGCTTCATCTCGGCACGCGCTGCCTCAGGACCGTTTAGATTACCCGCCAAAGGATTGCCGACGTTTAACTTGCCGGTATTTAAAAACTCGCTTACCGCGGTCTCATTACCGCCGGTGCGTAGATTGCTCTTAGGCTGCCACAAATTCCACTTCAAGCGTTGAGATACATTGTGAGTGGAGTTTAGATCGCCCACACCGCCGCTAATATGGCAGGTCGCGCATGTAGGGGCGCGGTAGTCAGGAACTGCCCAAGTACCAGGAGCGCTGTCAAATTTCCATTCATTGCCTTCGGCGTTAAATACGTGTCCGTGCATTGAGTTGTTGTAAATTTCGATATCCGGATGATCAGGTCCTAAGTGGCAAGATGCGCAAGCAGCAGGCTTACGAGCTTCAGCAATCGAAAATTTATGACTCGAGTGGCATGATTTGCATCCGCCTACGCTACCGTCCGGATAAACCGTACCGATGCCGTAAACGGGCCAGGTCTCTTTGGTAGGCTTGTTATGCTCATCCATTTTAATGACGCTACCGTGGCATTGAGAGCAGCCGGTAATATCAGGCGCGTGTTTAAGATCAGGGATATCACGTCCTTCGTAGTGATACATTAGATCAACCATTCCTTTGTTGGCTTGCATCTGCATAGCGCCTCTTGCGTGACCGCTGTTTTCAAACTCTTTAACCTCGTTACTGTGGCATTTGGCACAGGTTTTAGGGCTAACTAGCACCGAAATATGATTGTCTGTGTCTTTCGGATGCGGCTCTTTAGCTGCCATAGGGCTATCTGCTGGCTGCGAGTGGCAGTCGGTACAGCTAACGCCTACGTGAGCGTGGCGGCTCATCTTCCAATCCGCAACGACGCCCGGAGTTTTTTCGGCATGGCACTCGACGCAGCGTCTAGCTAGCGGCGTAAGCTGCCTATTTACCTTTAAATTCTTCGTAAGACTAACGTTTACGGAATTGCTTACGTTCGCGTCCGACGCGGACATATTCGCATGCTGCGCGGGCATTTCTGCGAATGCAAACGATGCGATACAGGCTATTAAAATAGCGACTTTTTTTAGCATTGCTTCTCCTTTACTTGGTTTTGTTATTTTCTCGGTTGTATTTATCCCAATATTTGGTAATCTCTATACCCATATTTTTGTGACCGACATTTTCGTGGCACTGCACGCAGGTTTTGCCGGTAGTGCCCGCGAAATAATCCCTATGCGCAAGCCAGGCTTTATTTACTTGATTATTTTGCTCTTTTAAATTTCGGTGGCAGCTTAGACAGCCGCTTTCATAAACGAAATGATTTCGCTCCTTGCGTTTTTCTTGCCAGTCGATCTTATCGGCATCGGTAAAGACCGTCTTGTAGACATCATTTGCGGAGGTTAGAGCTTTGGTCCAAAGATACATAAAGGTATTTTCATGAGAGACGTGACAGGCGACGCAATCGGCCTTGAAGCCTTGCGGGTTATTGCCGCCGTGAACGTCGTTGTGAAAGGCGTTTGCCATCGGCTGCATCGTATGACAGGATACGCAAAATTTATCGGTGCCCGTAAGGTGAACCATCTCTGCGATCCCAAGAGAAAGTATCATTCCTATAAGCACACAAGCGCCCACGAGCAGCACAAGAGTTTTCTTTTTCATAGGTTTCCTTGATTTTAAAATTTCTTCGCAAAATTTTTAGTATTTGATAATTCGAAAAGTGGTATTTTATTATAAAAAGATTAAAAGCCGCTTATTTTCTAGCCTTTTGTTAAAATTTATTAAATGAAGATAAAATTTTAAACTAAGTTTTTAGTTTAACGGAATATAATCCATTAAAATTTCAATATAAGGAGAGATCATGAAAACGATCCAAGCGGATGAAATTACCAAAGTAGTCAGCGAGCTTTGCAAAAAAGCCTGTTATCAAGTCACGCCCGATATGCGCGCAGCGTTTGAGAAAGCGCGCGAGAACGAGACTTCGCCTATCGGCAAAGATATCTTGGGCAAGCTCTTACAAAATGCCGATTTAGCGGCAAAAGAGGTCGCGCCGATCTGTCAAGATACCGGTATGACGGTAGTTTTTGTCGAACTCGGTCAGGATGTGCATATCGAGGGCGGATATCTGGAGGATGCTATCAACGCAGGCGTCGCGGACGGCTACGTAGGCGGCTATCTGCGCAAATCCGTGGTCGCAGAGCCACTTTTTGAGCGCAAAAACACCACAAACAATACCCCTGCGGTCATCAATACCCGTATCGTCCCCGGAGATAAACTTAAGATCAAAGTAGCCCCGAAGGGCTTCGGTAGCGAAAACAAATCGGTACTAAAAATGCTCGTTCCCGCAGACGGCATCGAGGGGGTAAAAAAAGTATTTTTAGAGGCGGTCAAATACGCAGGCCCTAACGCCTGTCCTCCTATGGTCGTAGGCGTCGGTATCGGCGGCACGATGGATAAGGCGGCGCTTTTAGCCAAGCAAGCCGCGGTTCGCTCGATCGACAGCAGAAATCCCGACGAGCGCTACGCCAAGCTAGAGGATGAGCTACTGGAGATGGCGCGCGCTACGGGCGTCGGTCCGCAGGGTTTGGGCGGCATAAATACCGCCGTTAAGGTCAATGTAGAGTGGTATCCGACCCACATAGCAGGGCTTCCGGTCGCCGTTAATATCAACTGCCACGCGGCTCGCCATGCCGACGCTGAACTATAAGGAGGAAATCATGTCAGAAGTTAAAAGAA
This sequence comes from uncultured Campylobacter sp., assembly GCF_938041645.1. Lineage (GTDB taxonomy): Bacteria > Campylobacterota > Campylobacteria > Campylobacterales > Campylobacteraceae > Campylobacter_B. The sequence continues at coordinate 4,566 of NZ_CALIST010000049.1, forward strand.
TTACCGCACCTTTCGATAAAAGCGTAGTAAAAAGCCTAAAGGCGGGCGATAACGTCCTAATCAGTGGCACCATCATCGCAGCCCGCGACGCAGCGCACAAGGCTCTAACCGAAACCCTCGCTCGCGGCGAGAAGCTACCCGTAAACTTAGCCGGCGAGACGATATATTATCTGGGACCGACCCCCGCCAAACCGGGTCAAGCTATCGGCGCTGCAGGACCTACTACCAGCGGACGCATGGATAAATATACTCCTACGATGATAAACGAGGTAGGCATCAACGGCATGATCGGCAAGGGCTACCGCAGCGACGCCGTCGTCGAGGCGATGAAAAAATCGGGCTGCGTCTATATGGTCGCTATCGGCGGCGCGGGCGCGCTAATCAGCCAAAGCATCAAAAAATACGAAGTGCTAGCCTACCCTGAGCTCGGTCCCGAGGCGGTCGCGAGGCTGACCGTCGAGGATTTCCCTGCTATCGTAGCGATCGATAGCGAGGGCAACAACTTCTACGAAGTCGGACAGGCGCCTTATAGAAAAATTTAAATTTTGCTAGCGGCGTCCGCGCGGCGCTTTTTGCAGCGCGGGCGTCCGTAAATTTATCGGCGTTCGCTCGGGCGTCCTAAATTTCGCAGCATAATCTGCGGCGTTTATTTTGCGAAATTTTACGCTGCCGCGCAGATGAAATTTTATAGCGAAATTTAAACGCGTTCGTAAAATTTTGTCTCCATTCGCGGCACGGAATTTTTAAAATTTCGCGCCGCTTAAATTTCTACAGAAATTCCGCCTTCGCTCCATTTAAACAATCAGCCGCTAAAATTTAATCGCAAATTTATCCAAGTCTAAATTTTAAAATTCCGGCGCCATTCGTAAGCGAATTTAAAGCTCGCTAGCGCCATAATCGGATTTAAATTTTAGGAGGGGCGATTGAGCGCAAGCGAGCTGGAGCAGATCAGGCTGGGGCTTTTGTATAAGGCGAAAAGAAATACGATCTTCGCGGCGGCGTGCATGCTCGGCTACGGCGTGTTTTTGTTATACAAACTGCGCGACGGAGGAGAGATGATAGATTTGTTGCCGCTTATCGGATTATTCGCGGTTGTTCTTATAGTAGCCGTTTTGTGCGATGAAAGCTCCATAAAAGCTAAGATAATCTACGCTGCCTGCCTTTTTGCTATGAGCCTATTTCTAAATGATTTACAAAATCGCCCCACGATTTCCAAATATATCTTACTCGCGATTATAATTTTAATCTTGGCTGCTTATAGCTTATTCGTATTATTTAGAGTCTTCAAACGAGATTATTCGATAAAATTTCGGCGCGCTTTTAAAGAGCACTATCTAATGCCTTATTTTAAAGCGTTCGGCTACCGATATGAAATTTCGGGCGATATCGATCCCGCCAAGCTTAAGCTCTCCGGGCTCTTTTTTCGACTAGATAAATTTAAAGGCGGCAACGACAGGGTCTCGGGCGTTTATGACGGCGTGAAGTTCGCATTTTGCGACGTGAGCTTATTTAATAGATTTTCGGAAAGCGAAATCCTCGGCACCTTTTTCTACGCGGAATTTAACAAACGCATAAGTGCCAAAACCCTGATTTTTCCCGCTCGCGCCGGCGCGCCGAACACTCTCGGGCTAAAGAGGATCGATATGGACGATGCGGAGTTTAACGCCGCCTTCGCCGTGTATTCCGCGGACGCGGCGGGCGCGATGTATATTCTAACGCCCGCCTTTATGCGGAGACTCTTGCGCTTCGCAGGCGCCGTAGCCGCGCCCGTTAGCCTTAGCTTTGCAGATAGCAAAATTTACATTTTCGTAAATACTGGGCGCGATAATTTCGAGCCGGACATCGACGAAAGCGTGCTACGCCGCAACCCCGCCGCGCAGCTCAAGCGCGAGCTTTCGAACTTTTTGGCGATTGTAAAAAACCTAAAACTAAACGAAAGAATTTGGAGCTAGCGGGCGGCTCGCCGTGGCTTTGCGTGTCACAGCCTCGCGCACTATAGCTTCACACGCCGTGCTGCGGTTTCGCGTGCTTTGAAATTTGAAATTTTAAAATTTTGCTTTTCGATTTCGTGCTTTGGAATTTTAAGGCGCGTAAAATTCCGCGCGTTTTGAAATTTAAAATTTTAATCCACATTGCGAAATTCTGCACCGTAAAATTTGAAATCCTGAAAATAAAATCCGCGCCTTGAAATTTTACGCTTTGAAATTTAGAATTTTAAAATTTCGCAGCCGAAATCTTACGCGCCTGAAATTTGAAATTTTGTCGCGCCTTAAAATTTAGCGCACCCGCCAAGCATCACGGTACCCATCAAAGCCCCTGCGCGCTAGAGGGCGCGACTAACTCCTCTATAATTTTACCGGGCTCGCAATGAATTATTTTACTCTCTATCGTAAATTTTTCGCCGTCAAATTTAAAGTATTGATATTCATCGACAAGCTCGCCGTCTGGGTATTTATCGCTATATTTTACCTTAAGAGCGCCCAGTATGCCGTTTTCAAAGGTCAAAAACGTCCTTTTAGCGTATTTATTCTTTATCTCGTCACTGCCGTCTAAATATGAAAAAAAATCATATTCTATGCCGAATCGAGCGGAGTCGTGCGGCGGCGGCACCAAAGAGCTCCTTTTAGAGCAGTCGCAATCTCCGCCGCATGAACGGACGTAGTGGAATATATTCGCTAGGTTTATACCCGCTTCGCTTGCTTCTACCGCCCAAAATTCGTCGTTTGTGAGCTTAGTAGAGCCCTTTGATCCTCCGTAAATAAGATATAGATTTTCTTTAACTTTAAAAACTTTTATCACTCGATCGCCGCCCCATGCGGTACCGACTGCCCAATCGCCGCAGGCGCAATCCCACCTGCCGCCAAGAACGCATTCTTGCATCTGCTGCGCACCTTTGTCTGCAAAATCCATAATGAAATTTTGCCCGCCGCTTACGTATTGATACGCTACGTAGCTCGCGCCCATCGTGCCGCCGGTGCTGATATCTACCGAATATGCCCGAAACTTGCCGTCCTGCGAGATCGCCATATTCGGGGCGAACCTCAAGGATTTTAAAATTTGAGGCGCTCTCTCGCCCGCGCTTTGCAAAAACTCCATAAACGCAGCCCTTAACCTAACGATGCTCTCGTAAGGCGTACCATCGGGGCGATGCCTGGCTTCATCGATTTCTTTCAGCGCCGCGTCTAAATTTGCCGTTAAAATTTCTAGGTTTTGATCCTTTTGAGCGCTGTTTGCACCTTCTGCCAAAGCGGGCGCTGCCTCGGCGAACATGAAGCTTAATAAGCACAAAAACGAGATTAAAATTTTCAAGTCGCATCCTTTAAATCTTTGATTTTCGCTAGATTATAGCGCAAATTTGCGCCGCGCGAGATTTGGATTTAGAATTTGCGCCCTCAATTTAAAACCCGAATCCGCTCGCTGCGGAATTCTGCGAAATTTAGAAATTTGAAATTCCTTGAAGTTGCAAAATTCCGCGAGGCTGCCGTTTGAAATTCGCCTTTCAAAGCATAAGGCTAAGCAGCAGCAAAAATCCGATGAAGCTTAGGGCGTTGCCGAAGGAGCCGCCGATGTGATCGCCGAGCCACGTCAGCACGAGCGCGCCGCCTAGACGCAGACCTATTTGTAGTGCCACGCCCGCGATAAAATCTATCACGCGCCGAAGCCCGCTGCGCGTATCGCCTAGCTTCATGTCGCGGCTTTGGTTCCACAGCCCGCTTACGCGGTAGTCTTTGTAGCGCGCGCGAAGAATATCGCCATTTTGCAGCTCAAAGCTCTGCGAGGCGTTCTTTGTCTTAGCGGGCGCCGAAACTTCGGCGGAGCGGGCGGAATTTATAGAATTTGCTGCGTTGGCAGAATTTACAGAGCTCGCAGAATTTGCAGAATTTTCTGCGTCTAAATTTTTAAATTTCGTGTAATTCTCGCCGTCTGCGAGCTCCGCTAAATTTTGATCCGCGCGTAGCGTGCTAGAGACAATCTGCAGCTTGTTTTCGCCAGATAAATACACTCCGTCCAGCGCGAAGCCGAAATAATAAATGTCGCCGCTTTGCAGCACGCGCACGCCGCTAGCGTAACCCTCTGCTTCGCCGCTTCGCTTGGGCTCTTTGGAGTGCGCGAGAGCCGCAAATATGCGTCCAAACTTCGCGGCGCGCCAGTTTCTTCGCATAAACTTGAAGCTACAATACGCAAAAGGCGCGAGGGTGAGCAGGGCTAGTAGTCCCGCAGGAGCCCTTGCATCAAAGATAAAAATTATGCAGTAGATGCTCATCGCGGCTAGCGCTACGCCGAAGGCTGCGAATATCGCGGCGAGTGCCGTGCTGCCGGCGTCCTTCCAGCGCTGCGCGCCTAGGCCAAGATTAACGAAATCTAGCGGAGAGAGGGCGAGGTTTGTCGAAGCGCCGTGCTCCTCGCGGGTAGAATTTAAAGAGAGGAAACCGCTTAAGTCTTTGCGGGTAAGACCCAAAGCGGCGGAGTTTATGCCGCTGCGATCTTTGTCCGATAAATCAGATGCTGTAGAATTTTGGCGCGCACTTGCCGCTGTATCGCTATATGCGTCGCGGTTTGAATTTGTGGCGGTGGAATTTCCGCTACTTGAAACTTCGCAGTTAGGGCGCGGCACGTAATTTTCGCCGCTTAAATCGGCACTGCTTGAAGCCTCGCGATCGGAATTTAAGCCCCTCAAAGCCTCCCCGCCGGAATTTGAGCTTGAAGCCTCGTATATCACCGCCAGCTCGTCGCCCTCGCGTATCGGCAGATAAAGTCCGTCGCGCTTTAAGTCCAAATTTCCCGCAAAGTGCAAGCCCTCAAGCGTAAAGCTAAATTTAGCCGTGCCTTCAGCCGCGAACTGTAGTTTAAAACCCCTGGCCGGGCCGCGAGCAAGCTTTATACGTCGCGGCGAAAGAAATTTAGCAAAGCCCATGCGCGCCTTTGAGATCTCGCAAAATTTCGCCCCTCTATTTCGCGGCGGATTTTTTGCGGATCTGGATATTGATGAGTTCCACCAGCAGCGAAAACGCCATCGAGAAGTAGATGTAGCCCTTAGGTATGTGAAAGCCCAGGCCGTCGGCGATCAGCGAGACGCCCACTAGGATCAAAAACGCAAGTGCTAAAATTTTGATCGTCGGGTTTGCGTCCACGAAGCGCGCAATCGCGCCGCTAGCGAGCATCATCACGCCCACGGCGATGATCACTGCGAGGATCATCACAGGTAGGTGCTGCGCCATGCCCACGGCGGTGATGACGCTGTCGAGCGAAAAGATGATGTCCAAAACGGCGATCTGCACGAGCGTGCCGCCGAAGCTCGCCTTGCCGCCGCTAGCGCTATGCTCGTGTGCCTCGCCCGTGGCGCTGGAGTGGATCTCGAGCGTGGATTTGACGAGCAGAAACAATCCGCCGCCGATCAGCACGAGATCGCGTCCGCTAAAATCGCGCGCAAGCACGCTAAATAGCGGCTTAGTTAGCCCCATGATCCAGCTTAGGCTAAGAAGTAGCAGTATGCGCGTGAACATCGCAAGCGCGAGCCCCATTATACGGGCGCGTCCGCGCTGCGCCTCGGGCAAGCGGCCGCACAGAATCGCGATAAAGATGATATTGTCGATGCCAAGTACGATCTCAAGCCCCGTGAGCGTCGCCAGGCTGATCCATGCCTCGGGTGAGGCGATCCATTCAAACATCGGTTTCCTTTGGGTGAAAATTTAAGCCGTGATGATAGCGAAAGTTTGGTTAAAATTTCTAAATTTTACCGCCTTCGCGCGCGAAACAGCGCGTGGAATTTCGGCGATGCGATGCGGACGGTTTATCTTGTAATTTTACCGCAAGACTATTTCGCTAAAAGGCGTAAAGCGCCGCATGCGCGGCAGAATTGCGGCGCATGGAATTTAGTGGATTGAGAGAGCGAAATTTTTGCGGCGAAATTTTAAAATTAAATTTATACTTGTAATTTTTTGGCAAAGCAATGAAAACCTTTCTGTTCGTTATCGTTTAGTGTGATTGTTTTTACGTTGAAATTTATGCGTATACAAAGAAGTTAAATCACATAAATTTTAATTGCCTTTAGGGGCTAAAAGGCAAGGGAATTTTTATTAAATTTAGTTAAAATTTTAAAATTCTCATTACCCCGGCTTAATCTCGACTTCAAAACGCAGTATCTGCCGCTCGCGCTCGTTTGCCAGTCGTACACTGCACGCCGTTTCACTCGCCGCGTCGCACGCGAACCGACCGCTGTCAAAAGCTCTCAGTGCGCGCTATTTTACGCCGCATATATCTACCTGCCGCTCGCTAGTCGCCGCATAAGAAAGAGGGAGTAAAATTTTAAAATTCCATCGCCGCGTCCGCCCTATGCTGCGGTGCAGTTCCCTTCACTGAGCCGAGATCCGCTTTAAATTTATAAATTCAGTCGCAAATCCGCGCTCTAAATGTAAAATTTCAATCAATCAAAGCTCGCGCAAAGTATCCTAGGGGAGGAAGCCGAAAAATAATCTCCGTTTTAGCTTAAAATATCGATGTTTGTAGTAAAATTCGCTCAAATTTTACTGCAAAAGGAGCTAAAATGGCTGCAGGTATTATTATCGGCACGGTAGTGCTGTTTATAGTGGGTTGGGCGATAGTGCGCGGCAAGTACGCACCGCTCGTGCTTTTTCTTTCGGGCGTTTTTATGTTGATCTGCTCGGTCGCGCTGGGGACGGGGAATTTCATGCCTAAACAGGCCGTAGCGACGGGCAACGCCTACCTAAACATCATCGAGTTTATTCGCTATATGTTCTCAAACAGATTTGCAAATTTAGGTCTTATCATCATGTTTATGGTTGGCTTTGCTAGCTATATGACGCATATCGGCGCGAACCACGCTTTCGTCTCTATAGCTACGAAGCGCTTTGCTAGGATCAAAAATCCATACGTCATGGTATTCGTCGCGTTTGCGGTGGCTAAGCTCATCAGCATGGTTATCACTAGCGCGGTGGGGCTTGGCGTGCTATGCCTCGCGCTTTTAGGGCCCGTACTCATCTCGCTTGGACTAAACAAGCTCACCGTAGGCTCGATCTGCGCGATGTCCGGAGCCGCCTCGATGGTACTCATCGGCGCATCGACCGCCGCCGCGGCGAAGGCTACGCAGCTTAGCATTTTAGATTACGTTTTCATATATAAAATTCCGGCCGCGCTTCCGACCTCGATCGTGATGGGTATCGCGCTCGTTTTTTGGAACAGATACCTCGATAAAAAAGAGGGCTGGGTGTGCAGCGAGCACGTGGGCGAAGTGATGGAATTTGACGGCGCAGTGCAAAATCCCGAGGCCGTCGCGCCTAAAATTTACGCGATACTGCCATTTTTACCGATGATTTTGGTGGTAGTATTTTCGCAGTACTGCATCGCCTCTATCAAGCTTGACATCTCGGCTATCATCATCCTTTCAGTCGTCATCGCGATGCTTTTTGAAGCGGTCAGGCATAGGTTTAAATTTGACCCGATCGCCGAAGGGGTCAAGGTATTTTTCCAAGCGATGGGTAAGAGCCTAAGCGGCGTCGTGATCCTTATCATCGCAGCGGGCGTATTTGCAGAAGGCTTTAAGGCGCTAGGCATGCTAGATAGCATCGTAAAACTCGCAAATTCGCTAGGATTTGGCGGCTTTGGCATGTCGGTACTTTTCGTCGTCATCACGACGCTTGTTACGATCATCTCGGGCTCAAACGGAGCGAGCTTCTACCCGCTCATCGAGATGGTGCCTCATATCGCGGCTAAGCTAAACGTGAGCTCGGTGATGCTCGTGCTACCGATGCACCAGGCCTCGACTATCGCTCGTCCTCTCTCGCCCGTAGCTGGCGTAGTCGTCGCGATAGCGGGCATGCTAAAATGCAGTCCGCTCGATATCGTCAAGCGCTGCAGCGTGCCTGCGGTCTTGGGTCTAGTTAGCCACCATATTTTCGTATTTTTACTCTCTTTGTGAGGCGAGAGATGCAACTTCCTAGATGGACGTTTGAGGACGCGTACGGCGACTTTGACGATGCGAGATTTACGGACGCGCTGTCAAATTTGGACGAAATTTTAGGCGAGATAGAGAGGCTACTCGGCGCGGGTGGCGAGTTAAATTTGCTGATAGACGCATACGAGCGCGGCTTTGAGGAGGCAAACTCCTTGCTCGCGTTTTGCCGCTGCAAATCAAGCGATGATACCAAAGACGAGCGAGCAGGCGCAGCTGAGGCGAAAATCAGGGAGAAATTTTTGCGCCTTGAACGGATTAAAGAGATCATTTTTGAAAAGATGGACGCGCTAGACCCCTCTGATACCGCGCGCCAAACGCAGGAGTTTGCGCGGATAAAATTTCTTTACGACGAGCGCAAAAGTAGCTGGCGGGCAAAATTTGACGCAAAAGAACGTAAAATTTACGAAGATACGGCGGCTAGCAGTTTTACTCCGCTTTACGGCGTATTTAGGCACCTAAACAACCTCATCTCCGTGCAGGCTACGGATAAACACGGCGCAAAAAGCGTCTACAATCTCTCAAAATGCGCGGGCGTTTTAAAGGGCTCGCCAGATACCGCGCTACGAAAGAGCGTATTTGAGGGGCTGGCGGAGCATTACGCTAGGCACGCGAGCTTGTACGCCGACGTTTTAAATTTGCTTCAGGGCTTTAGGCTTGGCGAATTTAGGGCGGCGGGGACGGATATCTTCACGCCTAGCTTGCAGCAAAATAAAATCAGCGAGCAGGCCGTAACGGCGATGTTTGCGGCGCTAGATCGCAGATCAGACAAGATCAGAGAGTGCGTGAGTCTACGCGCGAAGTACTTTCCGCAGGGTAAAATTTACGCCTGCGATCTACTCGCACCATCTCCCTTTGCTGGCACTGATGAGATCCCGTACGAACGGGCGATAGAGACCATCTGCGCGGCTCTGGGCGAGGTTAGCGAGGAGATACCTAAATTTATCAAAATGATGCTGCAGAAAAACTGGATCGAGGCGCAGGTGCGCGAAAACAAAGCAGGCGGCGCGTTTTATACGAGATTTGACAAATTTCGGCAGCCGCGCGTGTTTTCTAGCTACATGGGCACGCAGGCGCATATGATCCAGCAGGCGCACGAGCTCGGACATGCGTGGCACTACTGGATCATGCGCGATCTGCCCGCGCTACACACGCAGTTTCCTATGACGCTAGCGGAGGCTGCGAGCACTTTTAACGAAGCCGTGCTGCGAAACTATCTGAGAAAAAACAGCGCGGATAAGAATTTGCTCTTTGATATCTTGTGGCAGGAGCTAAAATCTGCGGCAAATTTCATGCTGCATATCGGCGTGCGGTTTGATTTTGAGATCGCTTTTTTAAAGACCAGGCAAAAGGGCGCAGTCGGCACGGCGCAGATAGAAGAGCTCATGCAAAAGGCGTGGCGCGGACGTTACGGCGATACGACGCAGGACGCAGAGGGCTTTTTGCCGTACTTTAAGCTGCATTTTTACAAGACCGATCAATACATCTACAACTACCCCTACACGGTCGGCTACCTGCTCTCGCAGTTTTTGCTGGGCGAGTTTAGGCGGGCGGGCGATAAATTTATCGGCGCGTACAAGGCGTTTTTGCGCGAGTGCGGCGTGATGAGCGTCGAAGAGCTATTGCAAAAGCACTTCGGCAAAGACACGCGAACGCTGGAGTTTTGGCTCGAGTGCGTCGATAATGCGCTCATTTATACGGACGAGTTTAAGCGGCTTGAGGAGCGGATGAAATTTGATAAATCAAAGGACCGAGCGGAGTAAAACGGGCGCAAAAATTAGCAAAGAGTGCGGGCGCAAAGTGCAGGAGAGGCGAGCGTGGGGCGGATGAAGCCGGGCGGGCGAAATTTTAAAATTCTTCCTCCGCCGCTAGCGAGCGTATCGCCCGAGCCTTTTTGCGCGCCGCCCAGAGCCTCCTGCGCGCCGCTAGAAAATCTGCGCGCGCCGTTAAAATTTTGCCCGTGCGCCGTCTGTACGTCTTGCGACCGCACGGCCTTAGATCACGATAAGTCGCTATCTTTGGAATTTTGCTCGAAATTTATCGCCAAATTTAAAATCATATCGCTAAAGCTCGCCTCATTGCCGCGCGAGATAGGGATATGCGCCGTTTTTTGCGGCGCAAATTTCAAATCATACATCCACCCTGCTCGCGACGCCATATCGCTTGACGATGCGAGTAAATTTAAGCACGCGCAACGTAATAAAGAGCCGATGCGAAAGGACGGGCGGCGCGGCAATACGACGCAACGCAGGCAGCGGATCGGCTGTTTCTGCTACAGAGGCAAAGAGCAGGCCGCTTATTTGCAACTTTAAAATTTTATGGAGCCTCCGCTCGTAAGCGTTAAAATTTCAATGCGCGCGCGGCAGCGTTAAAATTTTATAGCCGACATGGCTACTAAGCGAAATTTCATGTGAACGCCCGTGCGACGCTGTATTTGCAGAGTAAAACGCTTACGATAAAATTTTAGCGTGTTTGAAAAGACGGGGCTGCCAGATGGCAACGCAGCGGAATGAAATTTAGCGCGCAGGAACGACAAACGGAGCTCTAGGCGAGACGAGCTTCAAATTAAAAATCGTAAAATTTAAATCCGCAGACGCCAAGAAGCGGAAGGCGCTTGAAATTTAGCGCGCGGCGGGCATAGAGAACCGAAAATCCGCAGCGCTAAAGTTTACTCGGTAAAAGCCCGAATTTATCCGCAGCAGCCGCAATCGCAGCGCGAAGATACGACGGGGTGAAGCTCGCCGATGTAGAGCTTTACGGAGTCAAGTCCTTGCTTTTTCGCCTGGAAGTAGGCGTCGCTTGCGAAGCCAAAGTCCGCAAAGTGCAGGAAATTCTCCACGTAGGACTTGCGCGCATTTTGATGATCGACATAATAGGCGTGCTCCCAAAGATCGCAGGCTAAAAGCGGAATTTTACCACGCACGATCGGCGTGTCCGCATTTTGCGTCGTGATGATTTCTAAATTCGCCGCGCGCTCGTCGCACGCAAGCCAGCACCAGCCGCTGCCGAAAAGCCCCATCGCGCGCTTTAAAAACTCGCTTTTAAAATTTTCCATCCCGCCGAAAGCCTGCGCCAAAGCATCCGCGAGCTCGCCACTAGGCTCGCTTGGCTGCGCGATGCAGTCGAAGTAAAAATCGTGATTGTAAATTTCAGAGGCGTTGTTAAAAATACGGCTAAAACCTAGGCAGATCCGATAGAGCTTTAAAATTTGCGCAAAATTGCACTCCTCGCCGCGCGCGGCCTTGAACGACTGCGTGATGATCGTAAAAAGATCCGCGTTTTGTATCGGCGTATCCGCAATGTCTCGATTTAGGGCGGAGACGTAGTCCTCGCAAAGCCCGCCGTGGTGAAATTTCAAACTCTGCAAGCTCGCGATTTTATTCGTGCGCGGATCAAAAGGCAGCGCCCTGGATCTAAACACTAATAATCCTCGCTGTCCAAATCGCTATAATCATTAAAACCGTCGTCGTCTTCGTAACTGTAATCGTCCTCGTCGTAGTTGTAGTTGTAACTCTCGTCGCCTCCGATTAAATCATCGTCCTCGTATTCGTCCTCATCGAACTCTTCGTCTTCGAAGTCATCGAAATCAGCCATTTTGCTCTCCTTTGTCGTTGGAATTTACTTTTGATTTTACGCATTCGCTTGCTATTTCCGGGATATTTTCGATATAAACGCTCTGCGATGGGAAGGCAAACGATAGCCCGTTTTGCTCCACGATCTCCATTATTTTAAATAAAACATCCTCTTTGGTTTGGATAAAATTTGCCCATATTACGGTTTTTGTGAAGCAGTAAACTAAAATGTTAATAGACGAATCGCCAAAGCTATCTAACGCCACGAACATAGTGCTTTTATAGCCCGCTAAATCGTCGATAGAGACCATATTTTGTCTATAGCGCATACGAAAATCTTTAGAATTTAATGCCGTATCTGCAGATTGAGCGATGCCTGGGTGAGATTTTAGCATCTCTTTGATGTCGTTTACGCACTTTCGCAGTTGAGCCGTGCTCGCGCCGTATTCGACGCCCACGGTAAGCTTTAAATTCCGTCCTACCTTCCTGCGGCTCCAGTTTTTGATATTTTGCGCCATTATGTTGGAATTCGGCACAAAAACAAGAGCGTTATCAAAGGTCCTGATCGTCGTCTTTCTAAAGCCCGTTTCTACGACGTTTCCTTCTATGTCTCCTAATACGACCCAATCACCTTGCGAGAACGAGTTATCAAACAATAGCATCACGGATGAGAAGAAATTGGCGATGATGTCCTTAGTCGCAAATGCGATCGCAAGTCCGCCGATTCCAAGCGATGCCATAAGCGCCGAGATGTCAAAGCCTAGACGCTTTAGTACCAAAAGTGCGGCGATGATGATTACGATGACATATAGAATTTTAACGACTAGATTTATGATATCTTTTCTGACGCCTTTTTTCGTGATGTTTCCAAGCACGACAATGCCGTAGCCATCGATGATTTCGATGATGAGCCATGCCCAAAGTACCACGTAAACGATCGAGAATAAATTTGCAAATTTTATCGGCACAGGCGCCGGATAATAAAATATACTAAGACAGATATCGACCGAATAAGCGATCAGCAAAATACCCATCGGACGCTTGATAATGCCCACTACTTGCGTTTTTAGAGTTTCGCTATCCAGGGAAAAGCTTTTATTAAAGAATTTAAATACGAAATAGATGATGTTGGCAAGCAGCCTGCGAAGCGAGTAGAAAAATAGCGTAATCAGCGTGATTAGAATGAGCTTGCCGAAATTTACGTGGCTGAGCTTAAACGGAATTTTATCGTTGATATAATCGATCACCGACTTAAAATTTAAGCTCGTAAAAACCACGCTGCTTGCGAGTAGATCGCTATTTCGCGACAGATACGTAAGCACCTCGTCGTAGGTCTGCTTGTCGTTTTTCAAATCGTTGATTTTAGACTCTAAGGCGTCTATCTGCTCTTGACTGCTTAGATTATTTTTCAAATCATTAAGTTTGCTAAAATCCCTAGTTTGGATATTTAGTAGCGTGCTACTCAGCTCACTTTCAAGCGCGCTTCTGCTTGCGCCGTTTACAAACATATCCTCAATTTTCATAAGCGAGGTATAAAAGATCTCCGCCATTTCCATTTTTTCTAAATCCGCGCTTGCATTTACGTATTCGGGAGAGCTCTGCTTTTTAGCGTATTTTTTTAGCGTAGTTTGGATGTTCTTTTTATTTTGCGCATACGATATTATGCTTTCGATATCCATATCCTGCTGCGTAATCGCAAAAGGTAGGCGATCAAAGAGCTTAGCTTTATTGCGATCGATGGCATCCAGTTCGTTTTTGCTCGCGTTGGCATCGCCGCCGTTAAGCAGGGAGCTGCGCTGCAAATTTAGCTTTTTAATCTCTTTGATTACAGAGATAAGCGTCTCGCCGTTAGGAGCTTTTTTCTGCGAAGTCTCCGTTTTAGCGACCTTTTCTGCGATCATATTTATTACTTCAGTTTTATTGCCATCCTCTGCACCAAGGGATTTGGATAAAATTTTAGCGACCTCTTTTTTGATCTCGGTTTTGTTGTTTTCTAAAGTAAGATTTGCCTCGGGCGCGGAAGAATTTGTCTCTACAAAGCTTCCCTCGCCGGTCGTGTTGAGATCTGCAAATGCTAAAGTGGTGCTAAAAAGACTAATCGTTAAAAAGCTGATTATAGATTTTTTCATAATCCATCCCCTTATTTAATAGCGTAAAATGCGCGCCTTCGTCGTCGTAGTTGAATAGCTCGCCCGTTTCGATGACGTAGTGCCAGCCGTAAATTTTAATCTCGCCGTTTTTGTAGGCGTCTTTGATGCCAGGAAAGCTAAGTAAATTTTGCATGGAATTTATAATATTTAATCGCTCGGTGATCCACTCGCGCTTGTCGGCACCGATATCTTTTAGCTTTTCGACCTCGTCTTTTACAGGCTGCATTAAATTTAGCCAGCGCCTTACGTTTGGAATTTTTTCGAGCTTTTTTGCGTCATAAAACAGCGCCGCGCAGCCTCCGCAGTTGCTGTGCCCACAAACGATGATATTTTTGATATTTAGCGAATACAGCGCGTATTCAATTGCTGAGGTAGTCGCTAAAAATTCCTCGCTAATGCGGTATGGAGGAACGACGTTTGCAATATTTCGTACAACAAAAAGCTCTCCTGGAAGCGTCGAAGTAATTAGATTTGGCACCACGCGCGAATCAGAGCAGCCGATAAAAAGCGTGTGGGGCTTTTGATGATTTGCCAGACTCCCGAAAAGCTCGGCATGCTCGGCAAAATTTTCTTCCATAAATTTAATAGCTCCATTTATTAACTGGCTGGGCATACTTTCTCCTTAAAAAAGTCGGGAATTATATATTACTTTCATAAATAGATAGAATTCTGGGAATTTTTAATTATATATTTACCAAATTTTCGCTAAACTCCCCGCTCATAAATCAAAAGAAGGAGAAAAAATATGAGTCTATACGACAGACGAAATTACGCGGACGGCTATGAACTATCGGACGCATCACTGGAACAAGGACGGATATCTAAGACCATCAAGGAAACCTACGCGCTTTTGACCGCCTCTATGGTGGCCGCTACCGCGGGAGCTTTCGTAGCGATGAACTTCGGCGTTAGCTTAGCTCTTAATCCGATCGTATATCTAATACTTTTGATGGGACTGATCTTTGGTATGCAAGCAGCCGTAAATCGCGGCGCCAACACGATCGCGCTAGTTTTACTTTTTGCATTTACCTTTATCACCGGCCTTACTATAGGCAAACTGATCGCTATATATATCGCAGCGGGCGCAGGTAGCGTAGTGACGCAGGCTTTCGTAGCTACTGCGGTGACTTTCGGTGCGCTTACCGTTTATGCGATGAATACCAAAACTCGCTTCGATTCGTGGGGCAAGCCGCTATTCATATCGCTTATAGCCATTATCGGCCTAAGCCTTTTGAACTATTTCTTTTTCAAAAGCTCTATGCTTGATCTAGCGATTGCCGCGTTTTCGGCTTTAGTCTTTTCGATGTATATCATCTACGATACTAAAAACATCATAAACGGCACCTATACCTCACCGATAATGGCCGCCGTGAGTATGTATCTAAACATCTACAACCTCTTCCTTTCGCTGCTAAGAATTTTCGGCGCAAGCAGAGACTAAATTCTATGCACCGCTTCGCGCGGTGCACTCTTAACTTAAAATTTATAAATCTTTTATTATAATCGCGAATTCAATTTTTTCAAAAGGTTTTTATAGTGACTACGTTATTTTTGGTTTTACAAGTCGTCTTCGCCGTGATAATTACGATCTCCGTCCTGCTGCAAAAGAGCTCTTCTATCGGGCTTGGCGCATACAGCGGAAGCAACGAAAGCTTATTTGGAGCGAAGGGACCGGCGGGGTTTTTAGCTAAATTTACCGCCGCAATGGGAATTCTATTTGTGATAAATACACTCGTGCTTGCGTATTTCTATCAGCAAGATGCTAAATCTTCCGTAGTCGATCGCGTCAAGATCGAAGCGAATGCTACTAAATCCGTGCCAAACGCTGTCCCCGGTGTGCCATCCATCCCAGCTTCAGGCGCAAAGCCTAATTTTACTCCGGCAAGCACTGAGTCAAATTCAATAATTAGCGGCGAGACCAATGCGACGGATACGAAAATCGAAGCGCCCGCAGCTCCTGCGACCGATACTACCGCAGCTAGCGCGCCTGCTCGGTCGCAAGCATCAAGCGATACCAATGCCAGCGCTGCTTCCGCAGATCAAAATACAACCAAATAAACTCTAAATTTTAAAATTTAAAAGCGCAAAATCCGCGCTTTTAAATGCTATTCTTATTTTTTTAACGCTATAATTTCGCAAATTTTATTTAAAGGATTTGAATGCTAGAAGCTATCTACAAAGAGCAAAGAGCAAACGGCGATCGAGCTATCGAGGCTTTGAAAAAGGACTTTACGACGCTACGTACCGGTAAAGTGAGCGTGGCGATCCTGGATCATATTTTTGTGGATTATTACGGCTCGCAAACTCCGCTGAATCAAGTCGCGACCGTCCTTTCGACCGATGCGGTAACGATTTCGATCACGCCGTGGGAGAAACCGATACTAAAGGCGATCGAAAGCGCGATCGCAGCGGCAAATATCGGCGTCAATCCGAATAATGACGGCGAGAGCGTGAAGCTGTTTTTCCCGCCGATGACGCTCGATCAGCGCCAAGAAAACGCAAAAAAGGCCAAAGCGATGGGCGAGAAGGCCAAAATCGGCATTCGCAACGTCCGCAAAGACGCTAACGACGAAATCAAAAAGCTCGAAAAAGACAAAGCGATCTCCGAAGACGACGCCAAAAAGGGCTACGACGAGGTGCAAAAGATCACCGACTCTTACTCAAGTAAAATCGACGACGCAGTTAAGGCCAAAGAAGCCGAGCTTTTGAAGGTCTGAGCTGTGAATATAGAAAAAATCTATCGCGACTGCGGCGCATATTTGCGAGGGCATTTTCTACTTTCAAGCGGCAACCATTCGGAATTCTATCTGCAAAGCGCCAAAGTACTTGAAGATCCGCAGCTAGCAGGGCAGCTCGCAGACGAGCTTGCCACAATCATCAAAAAAGCAGGCGTAGAGTTTGATAGCGTCTGCTCGCCCGCGCTGGGCGGAATTTTAGCGGGCTACGAGCTAGCTCGCGCGGCGAAAAAGCGCTTCATCTTTACCGAGCGCGTGGATCGCGTAATGAGCCTGCGCCGCGGCTTTGAAGTGCATAAGGGCGAGAGATTTATCATCTGTGAGGACATCATCACGACGGGCGGCTCTGCTCTTGAAAGCGCAAAGCTCATCGAAAACCTAGGCGGAGAGGTCGTGGGCTTTGCTGCGCTTGCCAATCGCGGATTTTGCAAGGTTGCAAATTTGGCTGGCAGTGTCGCTAAAGCTGGCGCCAAGCTGCCTGCAGATAAGCCGTTTTTTGCGCTAGGCAATTTCGAGTTTGAAATTTACGAGCCCGCGACCTGCCCGCTTTGTGCTGCCGGAAGCAAGGCGATCAAGCCCGGCAGTCGCGGAAACTAGGTGTCGATTTGCTGCTAACAAACCGCAACGAGATTAAATTTTATCCTTCGGCTTTAGCGCGACGGAATTTTAAAATTTAATCCGAAACGAAGTAAAATGGCAAAACAAAAAGCTAAAATTTCACCGATTTTTCTGCGCATAAAGGCCTTCATCGTCGATCTTTTCATCATCGCGATGCCCCTATTCTACGGCGTTACTTATCTCGTCTTGGGCTCGAAAGAGGCTCTGTGGCACAACCAAGCCGCGATCGCGCTTATCTGGCTTGCTTACGGCGCTATTTGCGCAGCATTCTACACTCGCAGCGCCCAGACACCTGGCTACAAGCTCACGGGGCTTTACCTCATCGACGTTCGCAGCGGACGCAAAGTAAGCTTCTTTAGAGCCTTAACTCGCTTTGGATGCTTCGTGCTTGCGGGCTTTAGCGTCATCGGGCTTTTGATCTGCTTCTTTCGCAAAGACAGGCTGAACTTACACGACCTGCTAAGCGGCGCCGCGCCAGTCGTGCGAAAGGACGCGCAGTGAGCGGGCAAATTTGCGGCATCGACGAGGCGGGGCGCGGCTGCCTTGCAGGACCGCTTTGCGTCGCGGGTTGCGTGCTAGCGCGCGAAATCGCAGGCCTTGCCGATAGCAAGAAGCTAAGCGAAAAGCGCCGCGAGGAGCTCTACGCCCAGATCACCAAAAACTCGCGCTACAAAATCGTCGAAATTTCAAGCGCACAGGTCGATGAGATCGGACTCAGTGCATGTCTAAGATCGGCGCTTGAGCAGATTCTCGCGTATTTTATGGGTTTTAGCGGACAGATCATCTACGACGGTAACGCAACCTTCGGCGTACGCGGGCTTCAGACGCTCGTAAAGGCCGACGCGCAAATCGCCGAAGTAAGCGCGGCGAGCATCCTTGCCAAGGCCACGCGCGACCGCACGATGTATGAGCTCGCGCAGCGCTACCCGCAATACGGCTTTGCGCAAAACAAAGGCTATGGTTCGCGCACGCACATCGCGGCGATCGAGCGGTACGGGCTCACGCCGTTTCACCGTGCAAGCTACAAGATCAAATCGCTGCAACCCTCACTGTTTGATTAATGCGGCAGCAAGCTTACTTGATCGGCGAGGAAAAACCGCCGATTTCGATTGATATTTTAGACGGTGCAAAACTAAATATCCAAAGACGAAGTACACTGATTTCGACCGATATTCCGTCGGCAAACGGCGCCGAAACTCATATTTGAATGCAAAGCACGCTGATTTCAGCCGATACGATAATCGCTAGTTTTGGCAGGCGAATACGCTTTTTCGCTAGCTCCTCAGAATTTTAACCGCACTTCCTCAGCCCACGCCCGCGGCTGAAGCCTGCTCTTGCACCGCTCTTTGAAATTTTAACCGCACTTTCGTATCTTGCAAGAGTCCGTATAAGGTCGAAATTTTATCTAAAACCGCAAGCTCGGCTCGCTAGCTTATCCGCGCCGCGCAGTATGCTGAATAAAATTTAAAATTCCTCGCAGCACAAATTCAGTCCGCACGCCGCAATAAAGCTTAAAATTTAACCTCGACGACGGGAGAAGCATGGCACTTTAAATTTAAAATCCACGTAAAATTTTGAATGAAATTTTGATATAAAAAGGCGGCTAAATTTTAAATTTAATCAAAATTTAGCCGTGAATAAAGAGTCTTTTTATCTTTCGTAGAAGCCCGCAAGAATATTTTTTGAGCTTATTCTATTATTGGAATCTTCTTTGCCGTCTTGAGTAAATTTAAATTTATCGGACAGACTTACGCTCTTGTCGGCATTTACCACAAAATTTAGCTCAATCGTGGAGGATGATAGCTTTGCCGCTTTTCCTAGCTGCGCTTTTTCTTGTTCGGGTGTTAGCTGAGATAAATAAACGGCTTCTTTCAAAAACATCATAATCTCACCCATAGAATTTGTTTCGTTAATTCTAGAATCGCCGGGCTTTAATATTTCATCTTTTAGCTTATCGTCACAATCAACTAGCATTTTTTGATCGTCATAAGCTATTTTCCCTTTAGTCTTGATCGTTTCTTGAAATTTCGCATCGTTTATTTTGCAATGCTCGTTCGCTATCTTAAGCAGATCTTGCTTATCATAAGTCTTTCCTCCATAAAAGATCATAGCGCTATCTAAAATACGGCTCAACATATCTTGCTCGCGCTTTTTATTTGATTCTATAATATTTGCCAGTACTTTCTCCATATCCAAGTCGCAAACCATTTTGACTGTCTTTAATCCGCCGTTTTCCTCTCTGCTCCACGTGATATTTTTACACATTTTCGAGCCCTCGATTGCCGTGCCGATACTCATAGACTTGAAATCAGGCAAAGTGTAGTTTTTCACGAGCTCTACTTCGTCTGCGCCGCATCCCGTAAAAATTAACGTCGCAAGCGCGACACCTAGTGCATATCTCATCTTCACTCCTTTGAAATAAATTCTGAAAATAATGCTACCCCCCCCCCTCCTTAAAAACGGGAAAATTTAGAGCTTAAATTTTATAAAATCTTACCAATCGACCGCTCTATTCAAATACACATCCGATATTGACCTGACACCTAGCTGTAGTATGCGCCCGAGAGTTTTTCTGGTCTTACCCAAACAATCTCCTTCTGTCCCCTACACCGAGCACCACAAATCGCTTGAGTCAGAGTGTAGGACTATTTTCGTCTGATCGCTCATATAAAATTTCACGTGACTGTTTCTGCCCAAACATATGCCGATCTGTTCGAGAGTCAGCCATTCATCTCAAGTACTTGTTTTCTGAAAAACCGACGCGCATTTGAGTGTCGCCCCCCCATCCTATCGCTCATAGAAATTTATATCTTAAACTCAACAAAATTTTAACTAGATATAGTTCCATAAAATATTTAGCTCTATTTATCTAAAGCTCTTGTACTACTAATTTCAATATAGCTTTCAATAGCTTGCTGAGCATACAAAATCGTAGATAAAAGAGTCATAACTATAATAGAAAAGCAAACCATAAGATTTATACAAAAGTATCCGGTTAAATACGAAAAATAAAAACCAATAATAGAAAGCAAAATAGAATTTCTAAAAAAACCGTATGAGATATTTTTCCACAGCAGCTTTTCATCGTTTCTAGTTATTTTTAAAATTTCGGTTTTTATTACATCGTCATTTTTAAATTTTTCGAATAGACTGTCGTATAGGTCTTTTTTATAACATTTTAGATAAATGATTATTGGATTGCCAAATTTTCCCCAAAACGATCTCTCGGCTATTTTTATTATGCTAGCAGAAGTAGATCCACAAGCAAAAGACAAGATTGCTATCGCTACAATATAGACAAAGCTATTAGTCTCTAGTTTAGTTAAATCATAGCCTTTTAAGATATATATCGAAACTATAAACAAAAATCCAGGGGCAAATCTGGCACAAAGATTATATGCACCAAAAAGTTTTAAATCAGTCATAACTTTCAACCTTGCTGTAAAATGGAGCTGGTTCGGCCGCAATCCAATCTACTCTACCAGGCATATTATCGCGATGCCGCTTAGCACTACCTTTCGTTTCTATTACTTTACATCCGCGTCTAATAAAAGCATTCGTAACAACGCGCCTTGGATGCTTTGGATCATTTTCTCCAACCGATACGAAAGCACTTATGGATTCTTTTGGCTGTTTGCCTCTGCTACCCACTATTTTGTCTAAGATGCTAGGACTAACGTTTCGTCTGCTTCCATGGTGTGGAATTTGAATAAATTTCAAATTTTGCGAAATATCAACATCGCAACTAATAGCGTAATTGTACGCGCGATTTAATGCAATATTTCCAGCATCGCCGGTTAATAAAATGCCGTTGTCATTAAATTTTGCGTATAAAATTACGCTACTCTCGTTTTCGTTGCTTGTTTTACCACCTTCCCTTAACGTTTCTAAACCAAAGCTTTCTGCAATATTAAACGATATATCTTTTAGTGCATGAAATAATTTCTCTTTTGCAGCTAGTATTTTTATATCTTCTGTTTTATCAGAATTTACGATCAAATCAAATAAATACCAATTAATATATGGTGATAAAACGTAAAAACTTCCTATTTGACAGCCCGTATATGGTTCATCCATGGCAATTCCTCTATCTAAAGCTATATCTTCTAGCTCTTTTGCATATCTATAATATTCGTCTTCAAATTTTCTGCGTAAACTGTCTTCAGTAACCCTGCCGTCAAGTATCAAATTCGAATTCTGATTTATATGGTTCATAATATCCCTGATGTAGTGCCAAGGTCTATGCAGCCAAAGCTCGCCAACATCTAAATTTTGTAGAACTTCAGTTAACCCAGAAGCATGGTCTTTATCTGGATGTGTATTTACTACATAATCAACAAAGTTCGTTTCGTAATACTTTCGAATATGTTCTACGAGTTGTTTACCGGATTCTTTTGTTCCCCCATCTACCACCATAACTTTATAGTTCCCAGGATTACCATACCGAACAGCTATTGCATCTCCGCTACCACCATCGCCCACTGGCAAAAAGTCTATCTCATATCCAAATTTTTGATTATTCATTTCTATTTCTTGAGTTTTATTGCTCTTATTATACAACGATTGTCTAATCTAGATGCCATCAAGTCCTTAAATTTCCCAAATTTTACTCCCTCGCTAGTCCGTTTTTATCGGATTTGTCGCTGATTAGCTTGCCGCTTTCGTCGTATTTTTTGGCGCGCACGAGCCTTCCGTGCTCAAACTCGCCCTCGGCTTCGAGCTTGCCGTCTGCGTAGTAGTGCTTCGCCGTACCCGTCTCCAGGCCATCCTTGAACGTAACTCTAGCCTTGAGCGCGCCGTTTTCGTGGTAAGTTTCGTATAGCCCGTGTTTGCGCCCGTCTCTGAACATCACCTTCGCCGCAAGCGCACCGCTTGCGTAGTATTGCTTACTCGTGCCCGTTTGCCTGCCGCACTCAAACTCGTATTCGCCCTGCAGCGCGCCGCTTGCGTAGTATTCGCGTACGGCGCCGTCGCGCTCGCCGTCTTTGAAATTTTCGACTACGCGCGTCTTGCCGTCCTCGTAAAATAACTTCCAAACGCCCTGTTTGCTGTCGTCCTTGTATGCGCCAGTCTGCTTTAGTGCGCCGCTTTCGTAATACCATTTTTCCGTGCCTTGGCGCTTGCCCGCTTTGTATGTTCGCACGCCGCGCACTTTGCCGCTTTTGTAATAATCCACGTCCTTGCCGTTTCGCAGCCCGCCCTTATACGGATGGCGCGCGCTTACTTCGCCACTTTCGTAGTAGTCGGTGAAAACGCCCTCGCGTCTATCATTTTTATACGCGCCCTGCTGCTTTAGCTTGCCGCTTTCCTGATAATACAGCTTGTAAAAGCCCTCGCGCTTGCCGGCTTTGTATTCGCTCTGCGACTTCAGCTCGCCGCCGTCTGCGTAGTAGCTCTTAGCGACGCCGTCGTACATGCCGTTTTTTAGCGGATATTCGTTTGAGGGCTTATCTCTGCCGTCAAAGTAATCGCGCTGAAGCATCGCAGTGCCGTCCTTTACGTCGATCTCGCGGATTAGCGTGGGCGGCAGCGGCTTTGCTCTGGGATAGACGACGCCCATAAAATTTACGTCGTAGAGATCCTCGGCGCTATAATGCAGTACCTTGAGCGTCCCGCTGTAGGGCTTGTCCGCTACGAAATACAGGCCGTTTTTTAAGCTCGGCTCGGGTTGCATTACGATTTTTGGCTCCAGAGCTTGCGCGCCTAGCGCCAAAAACGGAAGCAGAAGCAGGAACTTTAATGCGCTTGGAAAGCTAAAATTTCGCATTAAATTTAAGCCCAAATTGAGCGAATTTTGCGCGGCTTTGTGAGTTTTCATATTTTGCTTCCTTTGGCTTGGTTAAATTTGAAGAATTTTAAAATTTGAAGCTAAATTTTAGATAAATCCTCGCGGAGTTTGGGCCGTGGATTTGGTTTATGATGCGGGCAGAGCGCAAGCCGTACCCGTAAGTCTTTCGCGCGCCGTTTAACGGAACTGAGCGCTAAATTTGGTCGTTCTTTAGCGTTTTGGCTACAGCCGTCCACTCGCGCACGAGCCTTTCAAAGCTAAAATTTGCATTCGCTGGGCTAGTCGAGGGTAGCTTGATCGGCTCTCTGCCCGTTGCGCTTAAAATTTGAGTTTTTAGGTATTTTTCGCAGATTTCGTGCGCCTTGCCGCCGTTTGCGAATACCTGCGCGATACGCGCGTCGCTAAAGATCGGCTCTAAATTCGCAGGCACGACGGCGGTCATTTTGGCGTCACTCGAACCCTTTATCTCGCAGCAGATCGCAGCGTCGTAGATGGCGATGCGGCGGGCGAGCAGGAATTTTATCTTTTCGTCCGTGCTCGTAGGCGGCGGCGAGTTTAAAATTTGCGCCAGCACCCGCCAAAAGCGATTTTGCGGATTTGCGTAGTAAAATCCCAGCTTGCGAGAAATGACGGAGGGGAAAGAGCCGAGGATTAAAATTTTAGAATTCTCATCGAAAATCGGCTTAAAAGGGTGAGTTTGGCTCATTTTACGCCTGCTTTGTATTCGCCGAAAACGCCCGCCGGAGCGCTATAAAATTTATCTTTCATTTTCGCTTTATCTCTCGCAAATACCCGAATTTCGCCCGCGAAGTAGCTTGGAGCTGAAATTGTGCGATGGTAAAAATTTTAGCACACTCGCCGTATAGTGGTGCGCAGTAAAAAATCTAATGAGCCCGCCTCGACGCGCGATTTGGATCTAAATTTCAACTTTTCAAAGCCACAAAGTAGAGCTTTCGCAGCCAAATTTAACGCCTCGCGATGGCAAAATTTTAACCCTCGCGGCAGTTAAATTCCGTCCGCCGTCGCAGCCGCCTCCGAACTGCTGCGCGCTAAATTTTAGGTACCAAGATCACGCGCACGAGCTCGCCTTTTTTGAGCTCTTTGACCTCTAGCGGTGCGACGAGCAGGACGCTATCGTCGTCTAAATTGTTCAAAATCGCGCTGGAGCCCTGCTTTTTGCTTTGTAGGCTAACAAAAAGTCGCCCCTCTCTGTTTTGCAAAACGGCGGGCATAAACTCCAGCCACGGCGTTTTTTTTACGTAGTCGTGATCTAAGATCGCGCTAAATTCCGTGTTTTCGCGCACGCCGAAGGATTTTTGCAAATATACGCGCAGAAACAAAATGCACGTAATAAGCGCCGAGAGCGGGAAGCCTGGGAACGCGAAGATATATTTTTCGCCGGTTTTGGCTACGCGCACGTGGCGGCCCGGTTTGATCGCCGCGCCCTTTACGATGAGCTCAAATTTTGATTGCAGCGTGCTTTGCACGAAGTCGTAGTCCCCGACGCTCACTCCGCCGCTTGTTAGAAGTATGTCGGCGCTCTGTAAAGCCGATAGGATCGCGCCTTCTAGCTCTTTTTCGTCGTCGCGTACTAGAGGCATTATCATCGCTTCGCAGCCTAGCTGCGTTACTAAATTTGCAAGCGCGATATGGTTAGAGCTATAAATTTGAGCGTCGTTTTCGAGCCTTTCGCCGAAGTCCTTGATCTCGCTGCCGGTGGCAAGGATCGCTACTTTTGGGCGGACGAATACGCTTATGTGAAATAGTCCTAGCTCGGCTAGCAGCGCGATCTGCGAAAAGCCGAGCTTCGTGCCGCTTCTAAGCAAAAGCTCGCCCTCGCGGTAGCTCTCGCCCGCCGCGCGCACGGCAAAGCCTGCTGAAACGGGTTTTGTGACGACGATCTCGCTGCCTTGTACCTGCACGTTTTCGATCGGCAGAAGCGTGTCGCTACCCTCGCACATAAGCCCGCCGGTGAAGGTTTTGACGCATTCTCCCGCCTTTGCCGCGGCGCCAGGCATCTTGCCTGCAGGCGTCGTGCCGACGATCTTAAATTTCGCCCCCTCGCTCAGATCCGCGCCCTTTAGCGCGTAGCCGTCCATCGCGGCGGTCGGACGGCGCGGAGTGCTAAAAGGCGCCGCGACATCGCTTGCCAAAATACGCCCTAGCGCCTGCGTGATCGCGACCTTTTCGATGCGCGAGGACTTTTGCACCGTGTTTGCGAAGCGCTCCATCACGCTTTCAAATTTTTCAAATTCCATCATTTGCCTCCTACGATTTTATAAATTTGATCTTCATTTATCAATTTCGAGTTAAATTTCACAACAAGTTCGCTATCGGTCTCGTAAATTTCAATAATACCCTTGACGCCCTGTAGTGCGGAAAAATCGCCGCCTTTAGGAAAGTATAAATTCTTAAAAAGTTTCGGATCGCTCAGCCTAGAAAGTAGCACAAGCCAGATCACACCCAAAACCGCGACGCCAATGCCTAGCGCTTCGATGCCAATTTTGCCAAAAAGTGCGCCGCCGCATAGCCCGCCCAAAAAACTGCCAAAAAATCCGAACGAATTAAAAATCCCAAGCGCAGCGCCTTTTTGAGCGACTTTGGCAAATTTGGACGCAAGGCTTTGCATAATGGGCTCATGCGCGTTAAATCCCACGAAAAAGAGCATCACACCCACCACGAAAGCGCTCGCCCCGCTAGCAAACGCAAAAATCAAATACGAAGCGATGAAAAAGCAAATGCCGATAAGTAGAATTTGCTTAGCTAGCGCGCGCTTTTCGCCTAAAGCACCGCTCGCGCCCATCGCGGTAAAGCCGAAAATAGCGCCTAGAGCATAAATTTTGGTCAAATCACTTTTGGAAAGTCCGAATTTTTGCACGAGCAAAATTGGAATTAGAAAAAATGCTGCCGTCATGAAAGCTTTTTGAAAAAAATTCGTTAAATTCATAAGCATTAAATTTTTGTCACTCAAAAGTGAGCCGAGCGGGACCTTTTGGCGCAGGGAGCGGATATGCGGTTCGGTGGGTACTACGAAAAAAAGCAGCATCAAACATAAAAGCGTAAGCGCCGAACTTAGATGAAATAGGCTGGCAAGCCCAAATTTAGCGCTTAAAAGCGGACTTAAAATCATTGCGACACCAAAGCTCACGCCTATCATCGCGCCCATTACCGCCATCGCCTTACCGCGCTCTTCCTCTCGCGTAAAATCGCTAATTAGTGCGGTAGCTACGGCTCCTACAGCACCGCAGCCTTGCAAAAAGCGCCCAAAAATCATCGTATAAATACTCTCGCTCGCCGCGCAAACGCAAGCGCCCACGATAAAAAGCGCTAGCCCTATCGCAAGGGTTTTTTTACGTCCGATCTTATCGCTTAGCACTCCAAATGGCGTTTGCAAAATCACTTGCATAATCGCATAAATTCCAAAAAGTAGCCCCACTAAGCTTTCGTTCGCGCCGTTCAAGCTCAATGCATACAGGCTAAGCACGGGCAGTAAAATAAATAATCCAAAAAACCTCGTAGCGATGATAAAACTAAGCGGAAGAACGCTTTTTAGCATAATCTTAGACCTCAAATAATATGAAATTTGTGCCGATTATAGCCAAAAATCGTAACGAATTCTTTGATTTTGGGTAAAATGGCGGCTTAAATTTAAGGAGAGCGGATGAAAATTTTACTTGCGACGAGCAATAAAAATAAGGTAAAAGAGATAAAAGAATTTTTCACGGGATACGACGTGTGCGCGCTCGGCGAGGTGCTGGATCCTTTTGAGATCGACGAATGCGGCACGAGCTTCAAACAAAACGCGCTTATTAAAGTTCGCACAGTGTATGAGGCGCTAAAAAGTAAAAATTTGCAGAGCGAATTTTTCGTGCTAAGCGATGATAGCGGTATCTGCGTGGACGCGCTGGGCGGGGCTCCGGGGATATTTTCGGCGCGCTTTAGCGGCTCAGGCGCGACGGATGCGAGCAATCGCGAGAAATTAGCCGCTAGCCTACGCGCGCTGGAGCTAGAGGAGAGCCCTGCGCATTACACGGCGGCGATCGCGCTAAAATGCGATTTGGACGAGTTTTGCACGCATGGTTTTATGTACGGCACGGCGATCTGCGAAGAGCGCGGTCACAACGGATTCGGATACGATTTTATGTTTATTCCGCGCGGATTTGACCGCACGATCGGAGAGCTGCCCGCTGAGGTAAAATTTAAAATTTCGCACCGCACGAAGGGACTGGCGCTGATGCGAATTTTATTGAAAAATTTAGAAAAACAGATGAGACTTGCTAAATTTCATTAAATTTAGAGCCGTAAAAAGCGGAATTTAAGAAAAAATATATATAATACGCTTTTCATTCAATCCACGAAAATCTACGGAGCGTAGCGCAGGCTGGTAGCGCATCTGGTTTGGGACCAGAGGGTCGAAGGTTCGAATCCTTTCGCTCCGACCATTGTGGTGAGTTTAGCTCAGTAGGTTAGAGCATCAGATTGTGGTCCTGAGGGTCGTGGGTTCGATTCCCACAACTCACCCCACTTTATGCGCTCGTAGCTCAATTGGATAGAGCAACAGACTTCGGATCTGTAGGTTGAAGGTTCGACTCCTTTCGAGCGTACCACTGATTTGATATTTTGCGCTCATAGCTCAGTTGGATAGAGCAACGGCCTTCTAAGCCGTAGGCCAGAGGTTCGAATCCTCTTGGGCGTACCATATTAAGCTCATATTAAGAGCTTTTTGGCTAATATGCGCTTTCTTTTTTGCGGATGTGGTGAAATTGGCAGACACACCAGACTTAGGATCTGGCGCCTCACGGCATGAAGGTTCAAGTCCTTTCATCCGCACCATCCATTCTACGCGTTCCGGATTAGCTCAGCGGTAGAGTAGGCGGCTGTTAACCGCTTGGTCGCTGGTTCGAATCCAGCATCCGGAGCCATATATACTCAAAAATTCCTTTAGACCCCTGATTTTATCAATGTTTAAAGAGCTTTAAGTTTTCTTAGTTTTATAAAAATTTGTTCCAGAAATTTTTTAATATTCTAATTTCTCGTTATACTTTCTAAGCAATCTAGAATACCTTTTATAAAATTTAAAATTCTCATTTTGTAAATAAATTTGATAAAATTTAGCCATTTCTTGATTATAATCAATTTTTTTGCCTAAATAAAATCTTAAAATTACCAACTAAATTTTTTTACAAAGGATTTTCTATGAGCGACAATCTAGAGATGTTCTGTCATCAGTGCCAAATGAGCGCGCCCGAGGGCTGCGGCGCCAAAGGCCAAGACCGCGGCACCTGTGGCAAAAATTCCACATTAAGCCTGCTTCAAGACACTATGGTTTTCGGGCTTAAGGGCCTTAGCGCCTACCGCCACCACGCGCACGAGCTCGGCGCCGATACTAGCGCGGTCGATACCGTCATGGCGGACACGCTGTATTTCACGCTGACGAACTCAAATTTTAACTTTGACGAGCATATCTCGCAGCTGATGGCCGTCGGAAGCGCAGGCGTGCAGATGATGGATATCTTAAGCGAGGCGCATACCGCAAAATTCGGCGTACCGACCCCGGTTAAGGTTAGTCAAAACAAGGTCGAGGGCAAGGCGATTTTGGTTAGCGGGCACAACCTGCACGCTCTTGAGGCGCTACTAAAAGCGACCGAGGGCAAAGGCATCAATATCTACACCCACTCCGAGATGCTTCCTGCGCACGGCTATCCGCAGCTTCGCAAGTATCCGCATCTAAAGGGCAACGTCGGCAAGGCGTGGTTCGATCAGACCAAGCTTTTTAACGAATTTAAAGGCGCGATTTTGATGACCACCAACTGCATCGTGCCGCTTCGCTCGTCCTGTAGCTACGCAGACAGGCTGTTTGGCTACTCTATCGCGGGCACCGACGGCATCAAACATATCCAAAACGACGATTTTACGCCGCTCATCGAGTGTGCGCTTGCGTGCGGCGACGTGAGCATGGACAGCGACGAGAGTTTGGTGACGGGCGGACACTATAAGACGATTTTGAGCCTCGCGCCGCAAATTTTAGACGCGATCAAATCGGGCAAAATCCGCCGCTTTTTCGTCATCGCAGGCTGCGACGCACCGGGCAAAGGACGCGAGTATTACCGCGAGCTAGCGCTTAGCCTGCCGAAGGACTGCGTGATTTTGACCTCCAGCTGCGGCAAATTCCGCTTCAACGACGTGGATTTCGGAAACGTGCCAGACACCGAGCTTCCGCGATATATCGATCTAGGCCAGTGCAACGACAGCAACGGCGCGGTCAAGATCGCCCTGGCACTTAGCGAGGCTACGGGCATCGCGGTAAACGACCTGCCGGTCTCGATCGTGCTGATGTGGATGGAGCAAAAGGCGGTCATCATCCTGCTTGCGCTGTTTAGCCTAGGCGTTAAGAATATCAACGTAGGCCCTACGGTGCCTGAGTTTTTCAACGACGAAATTTTGGGCTTTTTGGTGCAAAATTTCGGTCTTCGCCTAATCAGCGGCGACGCGCAGACGGATCTGAAATACTTCCTGGGCGAATAAATTTAATAGCGAGGCAAATCGGGTAAATTTAAAATTCGGCAAAGCTTCGATTTTAAATTTACCCTTTATATGGCGCTTTTAGCGGAGCTAGCCGATCCACTCCGCGGCTATTTTGCGCCCGACGCTCATATTTAAATTTCACGACTATGCCGTCCTTCTTAATTTAAATTTTAAAATCATATAATCTCGCCAAATGATTAGAAAAATTTAATTAAGTGCTTTTTTACACATTCAAATTCCAATCGTCTTTGCTATTACAATCCTTCTTTTTCTGTGTAAGTATTTATCTTATCCGTATCGCTACCGCTTATAGTAACCGCTATAGTGTAGCCGTCTTGATGCTTGGTATCTCATAAAATTTTCCGTATCATCTCATTTTTCGCTATCAGATATTGCAATTTAGTGCCGTTAAAATTTTAAATAAATATAGTATTTTGTTGTTCTATTTAGGCGAGTATAGTCTGCGTAATGTTAAAATTTTAAATAAATATAGTATTTTCACAGGATTTTTAATCAGAATTTAAATATGGATTTTAATCTAAATTTTACTCATAAATTTTGAGATTATTTTATAAGTGCATGGCGCACGACTCGCAGGAATAAAATTTTAAGCAGATTTTGTACGAAATTTCAAAATGCAGCTCAAACTCGCAAGCAGATAAATTCGCTGTAGCCTTGCGTTTATAATTCCGTGCTAGTGATAAATTTCGCATCTTTACTTCGGTGCAAATTTTAAAATTCTATGCAGGAGATAAAATTATAAGTCCGTGCAATGCATGAATTCTAAAATTCCACATCGCCTATAGAATTCCACGCCTCACACGACACATAAATTTTGAAATTTTAAAATTTCACGCAGCAGATAAAATTTAGGAATTTTTTATGGTAAAATTTTAAAGCTCTACCGTAAACCCGCTGTCCGCGCGGCGAGTTCCAAATCCGTCTAGAACTTAGATTTTCCTCACCAGCTCGGGAATTATCGCTTCGAAATCGACCCCTTCGTAGTCCTTGCGCTCCTCGTCGCTCATCGTCTCTTTGATCGTGCTGACGACGAAGTCCGCAGCGACTCGAACCGCCGTTTCTAGCGACTTGCCGCGCATTATCGCGCCGAAGGCTACGGCTGCGAAAATATCGCCGGTGCCGTTAAATTTAACCGGCAGCAGCTCGTGAAAATACTCGTTCGTCCTACCCGTACGCGCGTCGTAACTAAAAACCCCGCACTGATCGGCGATGTAGCCGATGCCCTTTAAAATAACCTGTCTAGCGCCAAGCTCTCTAAGGCGCGCAAGCAGATCCATGATGAAATCTCTATCTGCGTCCTCTCGGTACGGCACCCCGGTGATCGCGCAGGCCTCGGTGATATTGGGCGTAATGACGTCGGCTTGAGCGCACAGAAGCGCCATCATGCGGGCAAAATCCTCGTTAAAGCCCGGATAAAACACGCCGTTATCACCCATACAAGGATCGACCAAAATGGTCTTGCCTGCGCCGCCAAAGCTCGCAAATAGCTCGCCCATAATCTCGATCTGTGCCGCCGAGCCCAAAAAGCCCGTGTAGATGCCGTCAAATACCACTCCGCGGTCTTTCCAGTGCGCCATGATCGCGCGTATTTGAGAGCTTAGATCGCAAAAGGTGTAGCCCGAAAAGCCCGTATGCATCGATAAAACCGCCGTAGGGATCACGCTCGTACTCATCCCCATCGCGCTTAGTATTGGTAAGGCGACGGTCAGCGAAACCTTGCCCACGCAGGATATATCTTGAACGGTAAGAACTTTTTTCATCACAATTCCTAAAATTTTTGGCTCTATTTTACCGCTATTTATATTAAAAAGGCGAATTTAAATAAAATTTACTCTATGAATAGTCTAAATTTATGATATTTTTGGCGTTTTTCCGCTAAATTTTATCTCGGGTTCGCCGTAAATTCGGCTCCAAAAATCAACAAAAGGCAAAAAATGATAACCGCAAAGGCTCTTTACGCATCAGCTCGCCTTAGATCGCTGCCGCTTAGCGTCTCGGGCGTGTTGCTCGGTAGCGGCGCGGCATACGGCGCAGGCGTATTTAGAGCGGATATTTTCGCACTGACGCTGCTTACGACGCTGCTGTTTCAGGTACTTAGCGACTACGCCAACGACTACGGCGACGCAGTAAAGGGCACCGACGACGATGGTAGGCTGGGGCCGCGCCGCGCGATCCAAACTGGGCAGATGAGCGCGGAGCAGATGAAGCGCGTCATCGTCGCTACGGCGCTGCTTTCGGCATTTTCGAGCCTCGCGCTAAGCGTTTTGGCATTCGGCGAGCGGTTTTATCTCGTGCTACTGTTTTTAGCGCTAGGCGGCGCGTCGATATTTGCTGCGATCCGCTACACCGTGGGAGCCGGCGCATACGGATATCGGGGGCTCGGCGACGTTTTCGTGTTTTTGTTTTTTGGACTTTTGAGCGTGCTGGGCTCATACTTTTTACACGCACGTTCGCTTGATGCGGCGCTGCTGCTACCTGCGTGCGCGTGTGGGATGCTAAGCACCGCCGTGCTAAATCTAAACAACATGCGCGACGTGCAAAATGACGCGCTCAAGGGCAAGCGCACGATCCCTGTGCGTATCGGGCTGCCCGCGGCCAAACGCTATCACTACGCGCTGATCGCGGGCGGAGCGGGATTGATGCTTTGCTACTCGCTTTTGCGCGGCGACTCG
This sequence comes from uncultured Campylobacter sp., assembly GCF_938041645.1. Lineage (GTDB taxonomy): Bacteria > Campylobacterota > Campylobacteria > Campylobacterales > Campylobacteraceae > Campylobacter_B. Next base: position 36,616 of record NZ_CALIST010000049.1, read on the forward strand.
GGCGTGAGACTGCTCTACGTAATTAGCTTTGCGCCGCTTATTTGGCACCTATTTTTCGTCTTAAAAGTGCGGGAGTGTCGCGACTTCGACGGACAGCTAAAGGTAGTCGCACTATGCACGTTTGCGATGTCGGCGCTGTTTTTTATCGGGGAAATTTTAGGCTAAATTTAAATGCCGCGCAGATAAAAATTTACGAAATGCGATGCAGGGGCAAAACCATGTCTTTCTGCACATAGCCCCTTAAAATTCGAAGCAATTTTGCACGTTGTTTAGAACTTCGCGGTCGCAATATCCGCCGTTTTGCTCGCAAAAGTCCAAAACCGCCGCCTCATTCGGCACGCGGCGAGCTCGCAAAATCCAGTATGAGCCTATGCGTGCCGTCGCAGTCGCGATGCGCCAAGCTCTAGCCCAAGAACTCAAATAGCCCCTCAAACTCCGCCCTATTCATAGACAGGCTCTTTTCAAATGCATCTCGCTGCCGCTACGCCGCGAGCTTTTTGAGTTCCTTTTTTCTAGATTTTTCCACTCTTTCTCCTTTGCTGCGCCGCCTTGCCGCACGAATATCCTTTGGGCGCATTAACCTCATACCCGTCGTCCCCCGCCCTCAAGCGGGATGCAAATTTCATCCAAACCGTGCACTAGCTCGTCTATACCGAAATAACGCTTATTAATTTTAGCAGAGCGAAATTATAGCAAAAGCAGAGCGCGAAATCGCAAATCCGATGATTAAATTTTATCTAGAATAAAGAGCTATGTTTTCGGCTAAATTTTGCCGTACCGAGGGATAAAATTTAGCAAATTCGGATGAAATTCTATCGAGTAGATGTGTAGAATTTGACCATAATCTAAAACAAAAGCGGCCGCGCCCAAAACGCGACCGCTAAATTTTAAAATTTTACTTCTCAAACGCCTTTTCTAGGCTAAACGGAAACGCCTGATAGCCCATCGCGTTGGTCATTTTGATTTCGATGCTAGGCTCTTTTGCGCCCCATTCAAACTCATTGATGTGAGGGCTAGGTACGCCGACCGGGCGACCTTTGGCGATGTCAAACTGCATGCCCGCAACCGCCGAGTAAACCATCACGCTATCAAGGTCGTCTTGATACTGCGCTAGCGAAGTAACCGAGCTATACCACTCGCTGCCGCGTTGTTTGCCGTATTCCCAGACTTGCTCGACGGTTTTAGCTTTTTCGTCGATTTTATAAACGACCGCGCGGGAGTATTTCATACCCGTCATCGCAGGCTGCTCCATACCGCGTGTGTCGCCGTTGTCAAAGACGGTGAGATACACGACGCCCTTTTTGGACTTGCTATCGATTCGAAATGCCGTGTGCTGCGTCCACTGCCAGTCAAATCCACCCTTCTCGCTCTCGTAGCCCGGGCATTTTGAGTACTCGTCCTCGCAGACGATCTTTTTGCCGTCTTTATCTACCGGCTGGAGCAAATAATCTTTAAACTGGTCCTTCCAGCCTTTGTGCGCGCCCATTATCCATTTGACTTTTTTGTCGCGGCCGATCTTGATGACGGCGTCTTGGTGGCGGCTGGAGATGATGATACTATCGTCGCTTGGGTCGTAGTCTACGCTATTTACGTGCGCCCAGTTGCGTCCAGGGCCCGAACCCACGATGTCGCCCCATTTTTCGTTCGTATCCATCGCGGCTAGCTCGTCCGTGCTCGCGGTGTGGCCCGCCTTGCTAGCGTCGATATTTAGGCACACCGCGCCTTGATCGAGCGTTTTTAACACGATGTCGCGATACGGATCTAAAATTTCATACAGCCTAAAATCATCCACGACGTTGCCGTCTCTATCGACCTCGACGATGACGTCTCGGACCGTGCGGACGTTTTTACCGTCGGCTCGTTTATAGTTGGCGTTTGCCGCGCGGAGGAAATAATGCCCGTTTTGCGCCACGTCCATAGAGTGCGAGAAGTCATTGTAGCTCGCAGGTAGCTCGCGGTTAAAAATTTCGCGACCCATTATGTCGTATTTGGCGTATCTTTGGCCGTATCCCCACGTCATCGCGCCGTCGTCGTTTTGCTTAAAGCCCATCATGACGCCCGCGGAAAAAGGCTGCTTGAGGTCGTAAATTTTACTCGGCTCCAGGTACCAGCGCACTTCGCCTTTGGTGTCTAGGATGAAGTTATTGGGGCTGTAGTTCCACTCGATCGCGCCGCCTGCGGGGTTGTTCCACACGACTTTGGTGCCTTTGCCGGTTTTATTTACGAAGTTATTTACATAGTAGAGGCGGTTTGCAAATTTCGCGCTCGGAGCCTTCACGACCTCGATCTTATCAAACAGCGCGCCCTTTTGAGACGGCATGCCCGAGCTTTCTAGATAAATAGCAGGCGCGTAAATTTTATAACTTTCTTTTACGTGCTCGGTTCCACCTTTATAAATTTTATCATACTCGACCAGGGCGGTGTTTTGATAGTCAGGATATAGTCCGAAAACGGGAATTCCGCCGTGAGTGCGCAGGTGCTTGTCGGCGACTTTATAGCTGATAACCTGACCGCCCGGCTTTGGCACGATAGTGACTTTCGCGTTTGCTAGCGTATAGCCGCCGTTTTTGATCACCGCCGTTAGAGGCGCGATGTCGTATGGATTAACGACTACTTCGCCGATCTTGCCCGGGACGGCGTAGTCGATGTGTGCGCCGCTAGGTCCGCCGATAGCCAGCGCGGCCGTGCTTAGACCGCCTAAAAGCGCCACAGCTAGCGCAAATGAGGAAAGAGTTCGCTTCATCTTATTCTCCTTTGAATTGGTTTGATATCGTAATTTTAATCAACCTCGCTAACGTAGAAATCACGCGTTTATTAAAACTTGCTTAATTGTAAAAAATAATTTCAAATTTTGGCTTTTGTGCCAAAATTTAGTCGAAATTTTATAAATTTAATCTAAAATTTATCTTAGCGTGAGTTCTGCGGCGGCGAGAGGATATAAAATTAACGCAAACAAAATCATTTTAAGGAGCACTCCATGAACCTACTTTCTAAATTTAGCAAAGGCTTTCTAGCCGTTGCGATGTTCGGCGCCCTTAGCGCGACCGCGTTTACCGAGGGCGAGGATTACGTAAAGCTGCAAAAGCCGCTACCAGTCGAGCAAAACACGCTAGTTAAGGTATTTAGCTACGCATGCCCGTTTTGCTACAAATACGACAAGACCGTAACGCCGAAGGTCGTAGAAAAAGTCGCGGGGCTAAAATACGTGCCATTTCATCTAAAAACCAAGGGCGAATACGGCGAGGCAGCGAGTAAAATTTTTGCCGTTTTGGTCGTGATGGATGAGGAAAAAGGCGTGAGCCTGCTAGATGAAAACTCGCTGTTTAAAAAGGCGAAATTTGCCTACTACAAGGCCTATCACGATCAAAAGCAGCGCTGGAGCGACGGCAAAGACGAGGCTGCGTTTTTAAAGACGGGGCTTGATGCGGCCGGCATCAGCGAGGCGGACTATCAAAAAAAGCTGGAGGATCCAAAGGTCGCCGAACTGCTTAAAAAATGGGACGAGAGCTACGATGTAGCCAAGATCCAAGGCGTGCCGGCATTTGTCGTAAACGGCAAATACCTCATCATGACGAAGTCCATCAGCTCCATCGACGGCATGGCGCAGCTAATCGAAGAGCTGCTCAAAAAATAGGGCGCGAGCATGAAATTTGCGGAAAAAATAGCAAAATTCGGATGTAGCCGCCTGCCGTGGGCGATCCTTATAGCGGTGAGCGTCGGGCTTGTTATCCTAGCGCACTCGCTGTTTCAAAACTACGTCTATATGCCGCCTTGCGAGCAGTGCGTCTATATCCGCTTTGCATTTTTGTGTATGGCGCTCGGCGGGCTCGTAGCTATCGTAAATCCCAAAAATTTAGTGCTCGCGGGTATAGGTTATCTGCTCTCTTTTTGGGGCGCGATCCAGGGCATAATGTATAGCGTAAAGCTAGCCAAGATCCACGACGCTGTGCACGGAGACGATCCGTTCGGCGTGCAGGGCTGCTCGACCGAGCCGCACTATCCGTTCGGCTTGCCGCTTGAGCGATGGGCGCCTGATTGGTTCTTGCCTACGGGCGACTGCGGCTACGATAATCCGCTGGTTCCCGACGGCGTCACGCTAAGTGGCTTTCAGAAGTATCTCGTCGATCTTTACGAGGACGGCTGGTACCTGATCCCATCAAGCAAATTTATGTCGATGGCCGACTGCACGCTGATCGGCTTTGGAGTCTGCTTCGTCGTGCTCGCCGCGATGTTTATTTGCAAAATTTTAACTTTTAAAAAAGCTTAAATCGGTCTAAATTTAGACCGATTTTGCTATACTCGCCGTATGAAAGCCTTACGCGAGCATAATTTTAAAATCTACTTCATCATCATTTTCGCAAGCCTTTTCGTGGTGCTTTTGGGCGTGAAAAACTACGAGGACGCCAAGGCGCAGATCGTCGCTCTCGCGGATAAAAACAAGATTGCCGCGAGCGAAAATATTGTCGGGAATTTCTCGTTTTGGTTAGACGAGCGCCTGCACTCGCTGGTGCGCGCGGCTAAATTTATTCAAAATGCGGGCATCTCGCAAGATAGCGAAAAACTCGGCGGCTTCATACGGCTTTTTAAAGAAAATTCCGCGGAATTCGACGCCTTGCAGTTTTTGCGCAAGGACGGAGAAATTTTCGTAGACGGTAAGGAGCTAGAGGGCGACGAGGCGATGCCAAAGAGCCTGCGCACGGGGCTTGTATGGTTTGAGGAGACCAAAAGCACGCTCGCGCCCACGGTAAATTTTATGCAGCGCCATAAAATTTTAGGCGAGCCGACGCTAAATTTATGCGTGCCCGTCATGGACGGCGGCTCGTTTGCGGGGGTATTTTGCGGCGTGGTGAAGCTGCAAAACATACTAAAAAATATGGAAAAATTTAAACTCGCGCCCGATTCATACGCCTTTATCGTAACACACGGCGGCGAAATTTTAACGCCGATGAAGGATGCGGCACTAAAAAAACAGATCGAGGATAAATTTAAAGAGCTTTTTTTGCGTGATGAGGATATCACGAGCCTAAATATCGGATCAAATTTCATCTCCGTCGCCGAGATCCCCACGCTAAACTGGTTCATCGGCGCAGGTACCGATAACGAAAAGGAGCTCGCCGCGCTGCTTAACTCCGTGCTAAAAAATGCCCTCATCTTGCTTTTTGCTTTCGCGGCGTTGGCACTGGTGGCAAATTTCTTACATAACTTTATGTACTCAAAAATCAAAAACCTACAAGACGACTACGAAGCCCTGCTCAAGCACAAAGCCCGTATGAGCGAGGCGGGCGAGCTAATCAGCGGCATAAATCATCAGTTTATCCAGCCGGTTAATTCGCTAAATTTGATGATCTCAAGCCTACTCATGCTGCAAAAAGACGGCAAGCTAGACGCCGCGACGCTAGAGAGTATGCTGCAAAAGGGGCAGGCTGCGACCGTGCTTTTAAGCGATACGATCGAGATTTTTAGAAATTTTTATAAAAACAGCGACGCTCCGCAAAAATTTAGCGTGCAGCGCTGCATCAAAGACCTGCTAAAGCTCATGCACACCGAGCTTAGCAAGGCAAACGTCTCAGTAAGCTTGCGCGAATTTAAAGACGAAGAGGCCACGCAGCGAATGGGCATCGTGCAGCAAATTTTACTCATCCTCATTCACAACGCCAAAGACGCGGTCGTGGAGCGATACAAAGACGAGATTGCCAAGCGGCAGGTTTTTATTGACGTCAAATTTGAAAACGGCACGTGCAAAATAGCCGTCACGGACTACGGTAGCGGTGTGAGCAAGGAGCTTCGGGATAAAATTTTAACCCAGCCAAAAACCACCAAAAAGCAAGGAAGCGGCATCGGGCTGTATTTTGGCAAAAAGCTAGCAAACGAAAAGCTTTCAGGCGACATCAGACTGCTAAGCGCGGGTGATCCGACGACGTTTGAGCTCGGCTTTGAGATAAATTTAAAGGAGTGAGATGCAAGAGCATTTAAAGCTACTTAAAGACCTGAGCGTCCTCATCGTCGAGGACGACGAGATCGCAAGGGAGCTGCTAATAGGCGGGCTAAAACCATACTGCCTAAGCGTCTGGGGCGCAGGCGACGGGCTAGAGGGGCTGGAGCGCTTTAAAAAGCTAGCCCCCGCCATCGTCATCACCGACATCCACATGCCCGCGATGAACGGCTTTGAGATGATGAAAGAGATGATACGCATAAAGCCCGCGCAAAAATTTATCGTCTTTACCTCCTACGACACCGACGACAACCTCATCAAAAGCATCGAGCACGGCGCGGCGTCGTTTCTAAAAAAGCCCGTCGATATCGCCGCTCTGTGCCGTCTGCTCGTGGCTCTAACCTACGAAAAGGACGAAAAGCTCGTGCGCCTGGGCCCGCAAACCAGCATAAATCTCGCCAAAGAAAAGATCTACAAAAACGGCGAGGAAATTTATCTATCATTTTTGCAAAACAAGCTCTTTTGGCTCTTTGCGTACAATCTAAACAAGCTCGTGAGCTACGAGATGATCGAGGAGTTCGTCTACGAGGGCGAGCAAACGAGCAAGGGCGCGATACAAAACGTCGTGCTAAGGCTAAAGCGGGAGCTGGGGGTGAGGTTTAAGAATATTAGCGAGAGCGGATACATCCTGCTAAGCGGCGAGTAGGGTAAATTTTGAAATTTGCGGCTTGTCTTTTTGCCCTATACTTCGTTGGATCTCGCTGCGGGCTGCAGTCACGTATTATATATACGCTCCTTTGCCCTTGCTTATCCGCCTTGTCTATGACAAAAATACTTCACCTTGAAATTTCTACGTTCAAATTTGGCGTTAAATTTTATTTTGCGGCTCGTCTTTTTCCGCCATACTTCGCTTTGCTTCCCTTGCGGTCGCAACTGCAAGCAGAAAGCGGCTCGCTCGGCTTCTGTCACGGACGAGCGAGTCCGCTCCCTCGCCTCGTTTGCCGCTGCCTCGTCTGACGTAAAAATACTTCGCCTTGAAATTTTACATTTAAATTTAAAGTCAAATTTCTAAATTTCGGCTCAAATTTTACCTGCCGAAACCCGCGCTTTGAAAACTTAAAATTTAGTCGCTATCGCGCCGCAGGGCTTAGCGATAAAATTTGTTAGAAGCCTCGCGGCTAAATTTAATGCAGCGCGTAAAACAAAGTTTGCTTTGGCGCGGCGAAGCCTATTTCGCCAGCAGCTCCTTTGCCGCGGCGACCATATCGTCTAGCGAACCGAACGAGGAGGTGTTTAAGAGATACTTGCCGCTCACGACAAACGCCGGCACGCCCGAAATCACCGCGACTTCGTAGCCCCCGTCCCACTGCGCGAGCAGAGCCTGCGCCTTTTTGCTAGCAAGCGCCGCTTCGTATTCGCCCACGCTCACGCCCGCAGCATCCAGCGCGGTTTTGATAAATCTCTGCTTATCGCTACCGCCGCCGAAATCGTCCTTTTTGTCGTGGATCGCTTTGTAAATCGCAAATTTCGCCTTTTTAAATTTCGACTCATCGCTTAGCGGGCCGACGTCATCCTTTTCATCAAGCACGATGAGGGCTGCGAATACGCCGCTTGCGGTCTGTCCGAACACGCCCTTGGTCTTTAGATGCCACGGCAAAAATTCCGTCCCCTCAAGCTTTTTCATCAGCTGCGGCGTGACCGTCCTATCGAACGTATAGCAGTGCGGGCAATCGTAGTTAAAAATTTTAACGATGCTGTTTTTCGGTACGTTTAGCGGCTTTTGCAGCACTTGATAATTAACGCCCTCCTCCAGCGCGTTTGCACCTACGCCAAGCAAGCAAACGGCAGCTAAAATTCGTATAAATTTAGAAAGCATTTTCATCAAATTCCTTTGCGGTAAATTTTAAAGATTGTATAAAATAAAGGGTAAATTTGAAATAAAATCTAAGCAACGAGCTTCTTTTTTAATTCTTTAACCATTTCGAGTTTAAGTTCCTTGGTTGTATAATGCCTGAAATTTTACATTTCAAAACAAGGAGTAGCTATGAAAAAGTCTATTTGTATCGCGATTTTGCTATGCGCCAGTTTGATGGCGAGTGAGTGCACCGCAGTGTATGGAGATGGAAAAACGGAGCTAAAGCTTGCTACGGGAAGCCCGGGAGAGCTTGGGCTACTCGAAGTTTTATCTAATGAATTTAGCAAGGCAAACGACACCAAAATTTGCTGGATAAAAGCAGGAAGCGGTCAGACTCTCGAACTTTTGAAAAATAAAAAGATAGATATCGCTATGGTTCACGCTCCAAAGGCGGAAATAAGCGCCGTAAAAGAGGGCTGGGCTACGCAAAGGACGTTGATCGGATCAAACGAGTTTTTTATCGTAGGGCCTAAAAGCGATCCCGCAAAGATAAAAACCGCCCAAAACGTAACAGAGGCCTATACCGATATAGCCAAATCCCAAAGCCTTTTTTACACCAGAGCGGACAACTCCGGAACTCATAAAAAAGAGCTTAGTATCTGGAAAATGGCAAATATCGTTCCGCAAGGCCAGTGGTATGAGGCAAATAAAGATTTTATGTTAGCGACTCTTTTAAAAGCCGATAAAAACGGAGCATATTTTATGAGCGATAGCAGTACTTGGGTCGTGGCGAAAAAAGACATAAAATCCAGCGAAATTCTATTTCGCGGCGATAAATATCTAATAAATACGTATTGCGCCCTAAGACAAAACGATAGCGATACTGCCGAAAGCAAGAAATCGAAAGATTTTATAGATTTCGTAGCTTCAAGCGCAGGGCAAGAGATAATTAAAAATTACGGTAAAGACAGATACGGCGAAGGGCTTTACAACGACGCTGCATACGCTCAGAAATATTTTATAAGCGAGTAGAATTTAAGTCTTAAAAGATTAAATTCGGCAAATTTGATAAGCCGAATTTCAACGACGCGATGGGTAAAATTTAAGCAAACGGGTTAAATTTCAGACCGAATTTAACCCGCCGCGTAAATTCTAAATTTACTGCGGCGATCGCACTAAATTTAATCTCGGCGCGAAATTTTAATAATCAAAAATATTCGGATCGATCACCATCGCGCGGTATGCTACGTCGTCTCTAGACGCAGACTCCACGTCCATTTCAAATTTAATGTCGTTTGTTTTCGGATCGATCTCCACGAGCACCATTTTGATCGTCTTATCAGGTTTTAGCAGATAGACGTTCGAGCTTGAGATGAAGTACGTGCTTTTATCCTTTTGCCACTCCACGACGCTAGTAACCGCGCTATAGAAGTCAAATCCGCGCTCCTTGCCAAACTCCCACGTCTGCTCGACCGTGCCCTTTTTCTCATCGATCTTGTACTCGACCGCGCGGGAGTATTTTTGCTCTTTTAGCGCAGGCTGCTCCATGCCGCGGCCGTCGCCGTTGTCAAATACGCTGATGTGCTTGACGGAGCCCTTGTTATCGTAGCGCGGAGTGAGCCACGCGGTGTGCTGCGTCCACGACCAGTCGAAGTCGCCCTCGCATTTTGAGTTTTCGCATTTGATTTTGTTGCCGTTTTTATCGACGGGAACGAGCACTTTTTCTTTAAAGTCCGCGCTCCAGCCCTCAGGAGACGCTAGGATCCATTTTACCTTTTTGTCGCGGCCGATCTTAACTATGCCTTGGTGGCGAAGCGAGAGGATGATGCTGTCGTCGCTAGGATCGTGCGAGATCGAGTTTACGTGCGCCCAGTTGCGTCCCGTGCCGGTCGAGGTCACGTCGCCGAAAGGCAGATCGTCGCTGATTTTGATCTCTTTGGCGTCCATATCGATATTTAGGCACACGGCGCGAGCGTCAAGAGCTTTGATTAGGTTGCTGCGGTAAACGTTTTTGCCGAAAATTTCATTCAGATCCCACTCGTCCACGACCTTGCCGCTGCCGTCCACTTCGATGATGTGATCTCTGATCGTGTGCGAGATCCTGCCGTCTGCGTGGTGGTAGTTGTATTTACCGACGCGAAGCAGCAGATGATCGCCTTTTAGCGGCATCACCTCGTGGCTAAGGTCGATGTAGCCGCGCGGCAGCTCGCGATTATACACCTCCTTGCCCATCATATCGTAACGCATATATCGCTGCGCCATGCCCCAGCTCAGATCGCCGTTTGGCAGCTGATGAAAGCCCATCATCATGCCGCCGTCCATCACTCTGCGCTCGCTGCGGTCATAAAATTTCTGATAGTCCAGATACCATCTGACCTCGCCCTGAGTATCGACGACGAAATTTTCCGTAAAGTCGTTCCAGCTAGCCGTACCGCCGTTTTTCCAATCAAGCGGTTTATGGACGCTCGTGATGGTGTTGTTGATGAGATAGAGCCTATTTTTAAACGCAGGATCGACCTTTTTGACCTTCATCTTTTGCATGTGGCCAAATCTATAATCGCGGCTATACGTCACGATCGGCTGAGCGTAAATTTTATACTTTTCGACCTTCTTTTCGCCGTTAAAAACGTAGCTTACTTCGACCTCGTTTAGATAGTCGGGGTACAGCCCCCAGATCGGCACGCCGTCGTGCGTCAGCAGCGCATGCTCGGAGACGTTATAGGCGATGTCGATGCCGCCGTTCGGCTTACCGAGCACCCGCACGTGGATATCCTTGATGTCCTTGCCGGCGCGATCAATGACGGCGGTCAGAGGCGCCACGTCGTAGGGGTTGATAAACACCGAGCCAAGCTCGCCCTGGGTTTTTACTTGATGCGCCAAAACGCCCGCACTCGCAGTCTGCGGCACCGCTATAAGCGCGCCGCTTGCCAAGGCCGCAGCCAAAACGATAGAACCGAAAAAAATCTTACGCATATTCGCTCCTTTTGGGTAAATTTAACTAATTTTACTACTACCAAATCACATAATAATCATACTAGCTTTAAATCAAATTTAAAGTTAAATTCTAATATATCTACTTAAATTTTAGAACGCAAGCGAGACGGGTAACAGGCTAAAATTTGATATAATTAGCCCTGCTTTATCAAATTTAAGGAGAGAAAATGCCATTCGTAAATATAAAAGTAGCCGCTCCGGAGCCTACAAAAGAGCAAAAAAAGCAAATCATCGCCGAGATTACGAATACGCTAGCACGCGTATTAGGCAAAGACCCAGCCGCAATACTCGTGATGATCGAAACGCTCGGTATGGACAGCATCGGTAAAAGCGGTCTAAGTCTTGAGGAAATCAAACAAAATAAAGAGAAAAAATGAGCGAATTTTTATAGGATTTTGAGCTAAAAATCACGCTCGCAGCGGGCGATACTTGCGCCGCTAAGCGGTCTAAATTTACCGAACACGCAGGCGGGC
>NZ_CALIST010000050.1 GCF_938041645.1 uncultured Campylobacter sp.
AATTTATTCGTAATAACTATTACAAATACAAAATTTTAACCCAAATAGAGGAAACTACATGAAAAAAGTCGCTAGTTTGATTTTCGCAGCGTTTTTGGTTTCGGGCTGCTCCTATTTTGAAAAAAAGGAGGAAAGCGGCGCAAAACAAAGCGGCGAGGCTTCTGCGCTACCGGTTGGCGTATTTATCGCCAAATCCGCCGATGTGCCGATAATTTTGAAATTTAACGGACAGACCGTGAGCGAGCTTGAGATAATGCTAAAGCCGCAGGTTTCGGGCACTATCGAAAAGCAGCTTTTCGAGCCGGGGCACAGCGTCAAAAAGGGCGACGTGCTCTACGAGATCGACCGCTCGCGCTACCAAGCGGCGTTTGACAGCGCAAACGCTAATCTGCAAAACGCCTCGGCGGACTACAAAAGAGCCAAGGCACTAAAAGCTAGCAACACGATCTCTCAAAAGGATTTCGACACCGCAAAGGCCGCGTTTATGGTGGCTGAAGCAAATTTTAAAAGTGCAAAGATAGATTTTGACCACTCGCTTGTGACCGCGCCTTTTGACGGCATGGCGGGCGATACGCAAAAGGACGTGGGCGCGTACGTAAACGTGGGCGAGGATCTGGTGCGCCTTAGCAAATTTGATCCGATCGACGTGGAATTCGGCATCGCGGACGTCGATAGACTGGAGCTTGATGCAAATTTAAGAAACGGGCAGTGGAAGCAACTGGGTCGCCAAGTAAGTATAAATCTCGGCGGCAAGGACTACAACGGCACGCTAAGCTTCATCGATAGCGTCATCAATACAAACACCGCGTCCGTCAGCGCCAAAGCGCAAATTCCAAATCCAAATTTGGAAATTCGCCCTGGAATTTTTACCAAAGTAAGCGTCGAGGGCTTTTATCAGAAAAACGGCTTTAAAATTCCGCAAGTTGCGCTCAAACAAGATCTTAGCAACACCATAGTCTATGTCGTGCAAGACGGAAAAGTCGCTAAAAAAGTGGTCAAAATCACGGCTCAAGATACCCGCACGGCGACGATCTCAAGCGGGCTACAAGACGGCGATCAGATCATTTTGGATAATTTTAAAAAGATCAACGTGGGCTCCAAGGTCACTCCCGTACCCGCAAGCACCGATCCTTACGTAGCGGGACAGCCTGAAGCGTCTCAGAGCAATGCGGAAAGCGGGAAATAATGTTTTCTAAATTTTTCATCAACCGCCCCGTCTTTGCCTGCGTCGTTTCGATCATCATCGTAATCGCGGGCGTTTTGGCTCTTAAAAATTCCTCCGTCGAGGAGTATCCGCAACTCACGCCGCCGCAAATCGTCGTAAGTGCTACATATAGCGGCGCGGATGCACAGACGATAGCCGACGTCGTCGCAGCCCCTCTTGAAAACGCGATTAACGGCGTTGAAAATATGATCTATATGGAAAGCTCAGCAAGCTCCTCCGGCGATGTTCGTATCAACGTATATTTTCAAATCGGCACAAATCCAGCAGATGCGAAAGTCAATGTAAACAACCGCGTCACGCCAGCTCTTACGCTACTTCCCGACGAAGTGCGTAGGTACGGCGTAACCGTCACCGAGCGCAGCAGTACGATGCTCGAAGTGCTTGCGTTTTACGATCCTAGCGAACAGATGGATGTCGTAGAGATGCAAAACTACGTAGCTATCAACGTCGTAGATGAGCTAAAGCGCGTGCCGGGCGTCGGCGAAGCGCAGGCGCTGGGTACGAAAGACTATGCTATGAGGATCTGGGTAAAGCCCGAGCTACTTAAGAAATTTAACGTTACGACTGCTGAGATAATCGCCGCAATAAGCGAGCAAAACAGCCAATACGCCGCAGGTAAGATGGGCGAGCAGCCGATGAGCTTAGGCAATCCCTACGTATATGCGATCAAGCCCGAGGGTCGTTTAAAAACCGTCGAAGAGTTTGAAAATATCATTATACGCGCACAAAAAGATGGGAATTTCTTGCGCGTAAAAGATGTCGCCGAGGTCAAACTAGGCGGCGCAAGCTACAATATCTCGGCAAAATTTAACGGCAAAGAGATGGTGCCTGTGCTTATCTTTATGCAAAGTGGTGCCAACGCCCTAGCCGTAGTTGAAGCGGTAAATAAGCGCATAGACGAGCTTAAACCAAATTTCCCAGGCGAGCTGACCTACGACGTCGCCTACGATACGACTAGCTTCGTAAAAGTATCGATCGAAGAGGTCATTCATACTTTCATTGAAGCGTTAATCCTCGTCATCATCGTTATGTATATGTTCTTAGGCAATCTTAGAGCGACGATCATTCCGACGCTTGCTGCGCCTGTGTCAATCTGCGGCGCGTTTATCGGAATTTATGCCTTCGGATTTTCAATAAATTTAATCACTCTTTTCGCGCTTATTTTAGCTATCGGCATCGTCGTGGACGACGCCATTATCGTGATCGAAAACGTAGAGAGAATTTTGCACGAGGAGCCGGATCTTAGCGTCAAAGAGGCTACCACAAAAGCGATGGGCGAGATCGTAGCGCCCGTCATCTCCATCGTGCTCGTGCTTTCGGCGGTTTTTGTGCCGGTTGCGTTTATGGAGGGCTTTACCGGGGTTATGCAGAGACAATTTGCATTAACACTCGTAGCCTCGGTATGTTTTTCAGGCTTCGTAGCCCTTACACTAACACCCGCACTTTGCGCTCTAATCTTGCAAAAAAAGGAATCTGAGCCTTTTTTCTTTATAAGATGGTTTAATAATCTTTTTAGCATCTCAACTAAAATTTACGCCGCAGGCGTCGGCATGGTTCTTCGCCACGTACTAATCAGCCTCGTTTTTGTAGGCATCATCATCTATGCGATGGTGAAGCTTCTTGCGCTCACTCCTAGCGGCCTAGTGCCTAACGAGGACAAAGGCTCGATTATGGCGATGACTACGCTTCCATCGGCATCTACTCTACCTAGGACGGAAGCCGATCAGGATTTCATCGCAAGTATCGCTAAAAAGCACACAAACGTAAAAGATATAACCCAAATCACGGGATACGATATGCTAGCCGGAGCGCTTAGAGAAAATGCGGGAGCTTTTTTTATGAAGCTAAAAGACTGGAAAGATCGCCCGGGCGATGAAAATTCCAACTTCGCCTTAGCTGCCGCGCTAAACGGGCAGCTCTACGGCGCCGATCGTAACTCGATGACCTACGTCGTCACGCCACCGCCTATCATGGGGCTTTCACTTACGGGCGGATTTGAGCTCTACGCGCAAAGCACGACGGGCAAGAGCTACGATGAAATTCGCGCAGATATGGATCGCGTAACTGCCAAAGCCAACCAACATCCCGCTTTAAAACTCGTGCGAACGACGCTGGATACCGATTTCCCGCAGTATAAGCTCTATCTCGATAAAGAGAAGATAAAGATGCTAGGCGTTAGAATAGCCGACATTTTCACCGTGCTAAATTCCACCATCGGGCAGTATTACATCAACGACTTTAACCTCTTGGGCCGCACGTTTAAGGTCTATATCCGCGCTACGCAAAACTATAGAGATGATCCTAACGATCTAAAATCGCTCTACGTCCGCAGCGACAGCGGCGATCTGATCGCGTTAAATTCTTTAGTGAGGCTTGAGCGCTCGCTGGGTCCTGATTCCGTTAATAGATTTAATGCCTTCCCGGCAGCGCAGATTATGGGTGAGCCAAACACGGGTTATACCTCAGGTCAAGCGATTGCAGCGATCCAAGAGGTCATAAAAGAGGAGCTTCCTAGCGGATATTCTATCGGATGGGCTGGCTCCGCGTATCAAGAGGTCAGCGAGACCGGCAAAGGCTCGCAGGCATTCGTATTTGGAATGATCTTTGTGTTTTTGATCCTAGCGGCTCAATACGAAAGGTGGCTCATGCCGCTTGCCGTACTTACCGCCGTGCCGTTTTCGGTATTCGGCGCGCTCGTGTTTACATATTTCCGCGGGCTGAATAACGACATATATTTTCAGATAGGACTTTTGCTTCTAATCGGTCTGGCGGCGAAAAACGCGATTTTGATCGTGGAATTTGCGATGAACGAGCACCTAAATAATCATCGCTCTATCGCCGATGCCGCCATAGAAGCCGCCAAGATGAGGTTCCGCCCTATCGTGATGACGAGCCTTGCGTTCGGTCTTGGCGTGCTTCCGATGGTTATCGCCACCGGCGCTGGCGCTGCTAGCCGCCACGCGCTGGGAACCGGCGTAGTAGGCGGAATGCTCGCGGCATCTACGATCGCGATCTTTTTCGTGCCGCTGTTTTTCTACCTGCTCGAAAGCTTCAACGCTTGGCTTGATAGACGCGGTAAAAAAGTCCAAACTAACGAGGTGAACGATGAAAATAAATAATGCTCTTTTAAGCGCCTTGACGCTTGGAATTTTACTCTGCGGTTGCAACTTCAAGCCCGTTACGCCGCAAAAGCAGACCGGCTTTAAGGCGGATTACGCGAGCACAAACGTTAGTACGCAGTGGTGGAAAAGCTTTAATGATCCGCAGCTAAACGCCCTGATCCAAAGCGCGCTGGAGCAGAATTCCGACCTGCAAACCGCGCTGAATAACGTCGAGTACGCGCGGGTAAATTTAGGACTAAACAAGCTTGAGTACCTGCCGAACGTAAATTTAAGCGGCAGCGCGGTGCGCCAAAATAATTTCGGCAACCAGCCCGATCGCAACTCCCACGGCGCGTATCAGATCGGCGCCGTGCTAAGCTACGAGATCGATCTTTGGGGGCGCGTGCGCAACAGCGTAGATTCGGCGCGATCGAAATTTAATGCAACGAAATACGACTACGAAACCGCCAAAAATACGATCACCAGCACGGTTGCGACGACCTATTTTACGCTACTAGCGTTAAAGCAGCAGGAGAAAATTTTAAAAAACAGCCTAAAAAGCTATCAGGATACGCAAAACTACCGTAAAAAGCAGCTCGATGCAGGCGCAGTTAGCGAGATCGTATTTTATCAGGCCAAAGCCGCGGTCCAAAGCGCCGAGGCAAGCCTCATAAGCGTGCAAAATCAGCTCTCTGCGGCGCAGACCTCGCTAAATATCCTAACGGGCAAGAGCTACGATGAAATTTTACGCGGCGCGCCGCAGACCGCCGCAAAAATGCCTAGCGCGCCGCAGATCCCAAGCGGAATCCCAAGCGACGTGATCCTGCACCGCCCGGACGTCGCAAGCTCGCTCGAAAATCTGCGCGCAAGCAACTTCTTAGTGGGCGTCGCCAAGGCAGGCTACTTCCCTTCCTTCTCGCTTACGGGCTCGGCAGGATACGCAAGCGGCGAGTTCGACAGGCTGTTTACCGCGGGCGCGAGTACATGGAATATCGGTGGCTCGCTCGTAGGGCCGCTGCTTGACTTCAGCCGCCAAAAAAGGCGCGTAGAGCTTGCAAATTTAGAGCAAAACGCGAGCTTTATCGCATACGACAAAGCGCTTAAAACCGCTTTCGGCGACGTTCGCGACGCGCTTATCGGCGTGCAAAACGCCAAACTAAGACAGGCAAGCCTCGCCGATCTCGTCGCTTCGCAGAGCAAAATTTACTCAAACGCCTCAAGCAGGTATCAGGCGGGCTACAGCGATCATCTGGAGTTTTTAGATTCGCAGCGAAACCTACTTAGCGCGCAGCTAAACAAAGTGCAGACCGATCTTGACGTGCTAAACGCGACGGTGAATGCATACAAGGCGCTCGGCGGCGGCTTTAGCATCGAGGATAGCGAAATCAAGGCGCTCATCGGCGCGGAGCAGGACGTACAGCCCGATATGTCCGCCTTCCCGAAGGATAGAATTTTTAATTAGCTTTTTAAATTTACGAGCGGCGCGAAATTTTAAAATACTCATAAATTTAAAGCGCCACCGAAATTTTAAGGCGCAAGCGGATTTTGCAAGAGGTCTGCTTGCGCTTTTTAAATTTAGAGCTGCGATCGGCAAATCTAAATTTTAAAAATAGTCTAAATTTCAGATAACCGCAGCAAGATAAAATCATCGCTCGGCCAGGAAGCGCAAAGCGGCACGACTTAGCGGCGCGGTAAATTTCCAAACAGCACGGCGGAATTTCAAGCTCCGCAGCAAAATTCCAAGCATTGCGATATAATTCCAAACGCTGCGGCGAAATTCCAAGCGCAGAGTTTTAAATTTAAAGGCGAGCGGTTGCGCGCCGAAACGGAATTTGGCAAAATTTTAGATTTTCGCTATAATCGCGACTTTTAATTTAGATGGGTGTCCGAGCGGTTGAAGGAGCACGCCTGGAACGCGTGTAAAGTGCAAGCTTTCGAGGGTTCGAATCCCTTCCCATCTGCCACTACTTTAAAATTTCGTCCTCGCAAAACTCTAAAATTTCGCTTTCCCACTCGGCGTAAATTTAACGATAAAAGACAAAATTTCCTCCGCCGAAAATCAAACCCGAAAGCCACCTAAATTCTATCTCTACGCCCGCCGTTTACCGATATTGCGCTAAAATTCCTTTTAAAATTTCACTTTAAAGGAGAGAAAAATGAGTGAAGAAAAAAGTTGCGCCTGTGCGCATGTCAAATCCCAAAACGTAACCGACGCGCCCGGCAACAACACCGTGTTTATGATCTGGCGCTTTAACGCAGGCAAAACCGCCTGCAAAAAGGCTTTCGAGAGCCTTTGCGCTCTGGTGATAAATTTAAACAAAACCGCCGTTACGAGATTCGGTGCGGCTAGCGAAACAAGCTGCGTGCTCGGCGTGGGCTTTGAGGCGTGGAAAATGCTCGGCTTGCCGAAGCCTTTGCCGAAGGAGCTAAAAAATTTCGAAGAGATTAGAGGGGACAAACACATCGCGCCCGCTACCGGAGGCGATATCCATATCCACATCAGAGCGGGGAATCAAGCCATTTGCTACGATATGGCAAGCGAGATTAGAGCCGCGCTAAAGGACGTCGCGACGTGCGAGGAGGAGATCTGCGGCTTTAAATACTACGACGGGCGCGCTATCATCGGCTTTGTGGACGGCACCGAAAATCCGCAAGGCGCAGATCGCGACTTTTTCGCCAAGGTAGGCGACGAGGATGCGGCGTATAAGGGCGGCAGCTATCTTTTCGTGCAAAAATATATCCACGATATGAGCGCATGGAACGCCGCGGGCGTCGCCGAGCAGGAGCGCGTCATCGGGCGCAGCAAACAAAACGACATCGAAATGAGCGAGGAGATAAAGCCCAGCAACTCGCACTCCGCCGCAGCCAACGTCGGCGACGACAAAAAGGTCGTGCGCGGCAATATGCCGTTTATGCAAGGCGGCGAGACGGGAACCTACTTCATCGCCTACGCAAGCACCTTTAGCACGCTAGAGCTGATGCTTGAGAGTATGTTTATCGGCCGTCCGCGGGGCAACTATGACCGGCTGCTAGATTTTAGCACGGCAAAGACGGGCGCGCTCTTTTTCGCTCCGACTTTCGATATGCTACAGGCTTATAGCGCAGAGTAAATTTAGCTTTAAATTTAAAGGCACGCGATGTTTTGCGATCTAAGCCCGTATCAGAGCAGGCGCTGCAAAGAGATCATAGAAAATAGAGCCGAGAACAGCGAAAATATCAGCGGTTTACTGGAGTTTATAAACTCTAAATTTAAGGTTCGTCCTATCAGCGCGTTTTACGGCGCGGGCAGGGACTCGGCGTGGCTTAAGATCGTGCTTCGCTTCGATAAAGATGCCGCAAAAATCACCGATAAAAAGTGCATCGAGCGCTATCTCGCCCGCACGCCGCTTTTCGAGAAACTAAACGGGCTAAGGAATTTTTATATCTCGATCGAGTCCTTCGAGTCGCAGATCCGCACTGATCTGATCCAAGGCGCCGTAGAGGAGCTGCTGCGAAACCGAAGCGAGCTTTTAGCGCCGCTTAAAATTTGGTATATCGCAGCGGTGTCCGACGCGCCCGTATTTTTTTATTTCACGAGGCAGGACGCGGCGCGCCGCGAAGGGGGCGGAAAGATAGAACGGCTGATAAGAAATTTTATAGAGAAAGCGCAAGACGCCAAATACCTGAGCCACATGAAATTTAAGCTCTATTTTGACAGCAAGGAGTTCGTGGATCTTGAGTGCGGCGGAAATTTGTTCTATTATTTTAAATAAAATTTTGCAAAGGAGAGAAAATGGATGCGAAGCTTTACTTAAACAAGGCTATAATGCAGCTCTCGCGAGAGCTTGAGGAGGGCGGCGTGCAGAGCCTAAAAGCAGCACTTGAGGGCGAAGGCGACGAGGTTAGCAAGACGCAAGCTCGCGTGATCTTAGGCGAATACTTCGTGATGAAGGGCGAGCCCGCGCAGGCTAGGGAGTGTCTAGGACCCGTGGCGCAGGACGCCGAGCGACTGCGAGATCAATACGACGATCTGCTGGACGATGAAATTTGCAGAGCCAATATGCTTTTAGATATGATCGAGCACTTCGGGTTTTTGGCTGAATAAAACGGCTCGCGATATGCGGTGGCGCAATAAGCGTCACGGCGGCGATAGAATTTTAAGATCGGAGCGAAATGTCAGACTACTCATTTGAAACCATAGAGCAAATGCTGCTAAAATGCGTAGCCGAGGGCGGTGAGCCCGAGCTTAGCTTTCGCCTGCGCGGCGCGCAATACTTGATCATCGCCTATGCAGATCGCTGCTCGTTTCAAAGATGCGCGGACGAAACGGGCGCAAACGCAAGCGGCGAGCGGTATTTCGCCACGCTACGAGAACTCTACGGCGCGCCGCAGATAGACGGACGCTCGCTAGAGGAGCTCTGGAGCGAGACGGATGATTTTTATTGCTTTGATTTCGAGCCGTGAGGCCTCGAAATTTCATGCAGCGGTGCAGAAAGCGCACGTGGTACCGATACGCGGCGCTGATAAATTTGAACAAAATAAAATTTTGAAAGGACGCAAACGGGTCCTGCTTGGGATGGCCTCGCTAAAGCCTGCGGTGAGAATGGCAAATTTAGCGCCGCAAAACACCCGAGCCGCTAGCGATAAAATTTTAAAACGAGAGTAAATTTAATGAAAAATTTTAACGATTAGCCACGGAGGTCGCAGCAGCCTAAACAAAACGGCGCCGAGCGTCGAAATCCGCCGAAATTTGACAATAACCCCCTCGTCGTCAAAGACTACAACATAATAGTATTCTTTATTTATAACCTATTCTTCGCTCCCTTGGCGGTACCGATGTTTCTGTATATAGGGGATATTTTCCCATACTATACGCCGTTTGTCCCTATAGTATTCGCCGTCGTGTCCTATCTCAACAGCGCCCATACGCGCTTTGTTCATTTGACGAATAGGAGCATCAACTACGTCAATAAAGGCAAAATCACGAAATCTATAAAATTTGATGAGATATCGCTCATAAAGCTCACCGCCACGCCGCTATTCGGACATATCGTGCCCGCTAGAAATTCCGAGACATTATGCTTTCGTTCATCATAATAGCCGTCGCGTTTGCCGGATTTTTACAAAGCCTTAGAGGATTTATAATTTTTATTATGAGTATGGCGGCATTGATTTTGCCTTTTTTCATCTCTAAACTGATTTTTTCAAAGATCACGGAGGGGAAATTTAGCTTCCGCGCGATCGATACTTTGATCATCTATGACGGCAAGGGCGGATTTATCAGTTTTATGATGAGCGGAGCGGACTTTGAAAGGGTTTGCCGCTACATGCTTAAAGAGTGGCGGATCAGCCCGTCAAAATTTCAAAAGCAGTTTGTGATATTTCAATGAAAGAGCCTATTAAGCGATATCGGCATTAAAATTTAAAAAGTCGTTTCGACTTTCTAAGCTTAGGCGTAAATTTTGTAATTTCGCATACGTTAAAATTTTGCGGCACATACGTTAAATCATACGATGCGCACGCTAAAATTTTACAGCGCGCGGCGTGAAATTTTAAGGAGCACGGCGTGAAATTTAAAATTCCGCAAAATGCCCTAAATTTTAAAAAATTTCACGAAATTTTGCGGAGCCCTGAAATTTTAAAAGCTCCGCAAATTTAGCTCACGCTACCACCGAATGCCCGCTTCCAGCCAAAACTGCCTGCCCGCCTCATAGACCAGATCGAGCGAGGTGTCGCTGCTAAGTCTTGCTTTGTTGCGCTTATTTAGGACGTTGTAGATGTCTAAATTCGTAAAAAATTCCACCTCGCCCGCCATCTTTTTAGCGTATCCGATGCGCGCATCCCAGCTGTAGCTTTTGCCGAGATTTACCTTTTCGTATTTGTCGTATCTGGCAGGATACTTGCCCGCAGGCGTCCTGCCGGTGCGAGCGATCGCTTCTTGCGAGCCTTTAAACGAGAGGAAGTTATTCACGCTGATACCGTAGCTTGGAATTTTCGTGATGATGTTTAGGCTCGCAGTCCAAGGCCTAGCATAGTCCTGCGCCGGAAGCTCCGATAGCCTCATCAGCCTGCCGTCGTATTCGACGATCTTTTCATCTTCGAGCGTTTCTCTATCAAGCGATATGTCATAAAGGGTGTTGTTCGTTTTCATCTTGATGTGCTCAAAGCCCAGCTCAAAGCCATTTAGCGTACCGAAGGCCTCATAATCATCGATCGTTTTAACGCCGAAGGTTAAAATTTTATTTTCGCTTCTGCCGTCATTAGTAAAGGTTTGATAGTTGTTTTGGTAGTTCGGATTCGGCGCTAGACCTAGATCTCTTCGCGTAGATTTGATGATCTGATCCCTGCCCTTGCGGCTTACATATTTGCCGAAAAACTCGAAATTCCCGAGCTTTTGCTTTGCCCCGAATACCAGCTCATCCTCATAAGGCACCTTTAGCTCGTTAAATTTAGTTAGAGACGGGTCTTTTGGCAGTTGCGTCCAGTTTTGCGTATAGGCATTGCGTGGACGCGTGTAGGTAGTGGCAAGACCCTCTCGCCCCTCTCTTAATTTATAGGTAAAGAGATTGCGTCCGTAGTAGCGGTTTGCGCCGAAGCTAATGATCGAACCGCCGTCGCCAAAAATATCGTAGTAGCTGTTAAATCTCGGCGCCGCAGTCGTTTGCTTCATATAATCGTCCCTATTTAATCTTACGCCCGGTCGCAAGGTAAGATCACCGATTTTTATCTCATCCTCTAGATAAACCGCCAAGCTCTTCATATCTACCTTAGTATTGCCCTTGTAATAGCTTTTTCGCGTAAAAAACTGGCCGCTTCTACCACGCCTCGCAAAAGAATCGTCTATCGAGCAGAGCTCGTCATTCGGATCGCAAGCATTTACACCCGCAGGTAGCGGTGCTATTCCGCCAGCGGTCATAAACTCTTTTCTTACGTTAAATTTAGCCTCTTGCTTTTTAAACTCAAAGCCTGTGATAAATCTATGCTTACTGCCGCCGAGATCAAATTCATTAAACTCCAGATCCGCGTTGTACGAAAAGCTCTTTTGAGTTTGATCCAGATCCCCAAAGCCGCCCTCTATCGCCGAAGCAGATAAAATTTTACTACCCCAATTCTTTACGTTTGAGTATTGCCAAGCCCTGTAATATTCATTCTCCGCATCGCGAGAACTCTCGAGCTTGCTGTAGGATAAAATTTGATTAAACCTAGCGAAATCGCCATCGTAGTCGGTTTTAAGCGCTAAATTTAAACCGCCCGATTTCATATCGGCGTAGGAGTCTTTGACGTGGTCGTTAAACATCTTGTTTCGCTCGGGCGCGTAGGTTACACTAGGCGTGATAGTTAGGCGGTCGCTTGCATACCAGAGCGCCTTTAGGAAGTAGTTGTCAATATTTCGCCTCTGAACTCGCTCGGTGATGGTCGTATCGGCGTTGTATCTTCTGTCGTAGGCCTTGAGCGGAATTTTACTTCTAGTGTTGGTGTAGCCAAACATCAAGCCCAAATCCTCGGTAACGGTGCCCTCTAAATTCAACCTAGTGATCCACTTATCGAATCTCGGCTGATTTAGCGGCGTAGCGGAGTTTTCAAAGCTCTGTTCATCGCCGTAGATATGGTATCTAGTCCAACTATCTTCGGTGTGCTGCATCGAAAACTTGCCGTGAAAGCCCGCGCGCGGATCTCGCGTCTTAGCCTCCACTACGCCGCCGGTAAATCCGCCGTATTTGGCGGAGATGCCGCTATCGTGCACCTCGACGCTTCGTAAGAAATCGCTATCGATCGCCATACCTTGCGAGACGGAATTCATCGTATCAAACGCCGAAAAGCGCGTAGGATTGCCGCCCGGATTTCTAGCGGGATCAAGATCGTTATTCATATTCGCGCCGTCAAGCATAAAGTTGTTTTGCCAATACTTCGCGCCGTTGATACTGATATTTGCGGGGCTGATCTCGCCTAGCGTCGTGCTCTGGCGGTTTGTGGAGCTGAATTGCACATTTGGATTGGTACGCAAAAGCTGCACGAAGTCGCCGTTGCCGCTAGGCATCGACTCGATCATCGTCCTGCTTATTTTTTGCGTACCGCCATAGCTATCGCCGACGCTCGTCAGGCTAGAGTCAATGTTGCCGACAACTACTATTTCGGGAAATTTATAACTATTTGTCGTAGCAGCCGAGCTTCGTGCCTCCGAGCCTTCTTTGGTAACAACGCTTCTGGTTGCGTTATTTTCAGACGAATCCTGCGCGACGCTTAGGCCGCAAAGACACGCCGCGACTATTAAGGAGCGTGCAAGCCCCTCCCCGCAGCGATTTTGAGTGGATTTCTCGCCTTTTACGGAAGCGGAATAATTGCGGCCTGCGCCGCTTTTACATGGCTTACAGGCCCAAAAACCGACAATCATTTTTTCTCCTTTTTTGAAAATAAAAATTAAGACTGAGGAAATTTAGCCAATAATATTTTAAATTTCAATAAAAGTGATAACAATTATACGACTTATGCAAACAATAGAAAAAATGTAACAAAATAGCGGTATATCGGCGAGATAAATCTATTCCAAAATAAAATTTATCTAAAATCTATGCGCGATGCAGATAGATTTAATTGAGCTTTATTCTTGAGTTCGTTTTTAAACTGCATAAATTTACGAAGCCGAAATTTGCCGTGCAAGCGCCGTTAAATTTAAACGCGACTAGTAAATTTAACGAGCAAAATTTAGATGCGCCGAGCTCGTTAAAATTTCGGCGCGTTTATCCTCACGGTTTCATCGGTGTCAAAAATATATGTCTGCGCGGCTTCCGCGATATCCTTTGGCGTGATGGAATTTATGATCTTTTCAAAGGTCTTAAAATCGGCGATCTCCTCATTCCAAAGCGCGTATTTTACGAGCGCGTCGTTCCAAAACTCCGGGCTTTCGCGAGCGGTGCGAGCCGTGATGATCTGAGATTTTTTAAAATTTTCAAGATGCCGCGCTACGTCCGATCCGCCGCCTGCGATCTCTGCAAAAATTTCTCTGATTGCGGATAAAATTTGATCCGTATTTTGCGGCGCGCAGGAAAACGAAATATGAAGACTCGAGTGCTCGTACGGGATGCGGCTTAGACTCGAAGCGACCGAAAAGCCGTAAGTGCGCCCCTCGTCCTCTCTGATACGCTCTCTAAGGGCTTCCTGAAGCACCGAAGCTAGAGCTGAAATTTTTATCGTATTTTCAAGCGAGTGCGGGGCGGATCTGTTTATCGCGGTAAGCGCGACGTCGCTTCTAGGGGAGTTTTGATAGTTGCGCATAAAAACGTGCCGTCCGCTTAAGCTGCGAATTCCGTCGTCTTTAAAATCCTCGCGCTCGCCGCGAGCAGGCAAGCTCGCCAGATACTTTTTTATTAGCTCTTCGGCGTCTTTTAATTCAAAATCGCCGCTAAGCACGAAGGTGTAGGACGCGACGTTGCTAAATTTATCATAGACGATCTTTTTTAGCTCCTCCGCGTTGAGCGCTTTGATCTGCGCGGCGCTTAGAGGGCGCATTCGCGCATTGCCGCCGTAGAAAAACTCGCCAAATTCCCTGCTAAATTTATACCCGGGCAGCTTCTCGTTTCGCGCAAGCTCGTCGAGCGATTTGATCTTTAAATTTTGCAGCGCCCTCTCGTCCGTGCGCGGAGAGCTAAGCTCTAAGTTTATCGCTTCCAGTAGCCATTTTAGATCCTGCGAGCCGCAGCTTCCGTAAAATCCGTGCGAGAACGCGGAGATATTTTTGCGGTAATTTACCTGCCGTCCGCTTAAAATTTGCGAAATTTCATAATTGTTAAACTCGCCCGCGCCGCTTTCGTTTGCAAGCATCGCGGCAAAACTGCCAAGCCCGGGGTGCGCCAGATTGGACATTCCGCCCCTGCTTACCGCGGCGAACGAGATGAAATCCTTGCGCGTCTTAAGCGGCTTTAAGATCACGGTCGCGTTATTTTCAAGCAGGTAGGTATAAAATTTAAATCGCGGCTCAAAGCTTTTGCTTAAAATTTTGCCCTCAGGCAGGTTTTCAGAAACCAAGCTACCCGGCAGCTTTTTATGCGCGGCATGCGTATTTATCGCCTTAGCGCCGCTTTGCAGCTTCTTAAATTTAGCCTCATCCAGATTATATCCGGAGCCGCTAAAAACGCTTGCATGCACCTCGCCTAGGTCCGTAAGGCGCTTAAATTCTAAATTTAGCTCCTCCAGGCTGATCTCACGCAGCAGTTTTACCTCCAAATCACGCTGTTTTGCGGCGCTAGGCAGGACGGCTCCCGATTTTACGGCATGAAGAATCTCTCTTGCAAAAAACGCGGAATTTGCGCTTTTTTTGCGCTCAAAGGCGCTGTGCCGCGAGCTGATCAAAGCATCCTTCGCAAGGGCGAAATCGCGCGCGTCAAAGCCGCTATCTCGCAAGCCTTTGATTAGCCCGAGCGCCTGCGAGATCGCGCCGTCAAAATCTCCGCCCAAAACGGCGACGTCGAAGTTATAGATCGTTTTTTGAAACTGCAAATTCGATCTAGAAAAATTAACTCGCAGCAGCGCGCCTTCGCTAGCTTTTGCCCTCTCATAAATCGTAGAGATGAGGCTTGAGATAAGCTCGCTTTTTAAAATTTTTCTCGCATTCTCCTCGCTACTTGGGGGCGCAAATTCCTCCCAAAACGAAATTTTGACGGAATTTAGCGACGTTTCGTTCGTATCGTAATTGTAAATTTTCAAACCCTGTCTCGGCGGAATGCGCATATCCTGGCGGGCGTAGGAGTTTGTATTTTTAAGAGGCGAAAAATTTTGCTCTAGCAGTTTTAAAATTTTATCCCTTTTAAAATCGCCCACGGCTATAAATTTCATAGACCTGGGCTGGTAAATTTTTTGATAAAGCTCCTTGATTCGCTGCGCGCTTACGGATTTTACGACTGCCATATCGCCGATCGGCGCGCGATCAAAATACGCGCTGCCGCCGTAAAGCTCCTCATCCATCCGCTCGTAGAGCCTCGCAATCGGCGTATCGCGGCTACGCGCCTCCTCGATTATGACGCCTCTTTCTTTTACGAGCTCGAGCGGATTAAACTCCACTCCGTCCGCAATCGAAGCAAAAATTTTAAAAACGTCCTTTAAATTTTCTTCGCTAACCGCGATGTTAAGCGTGTAAATCGTGCTGTCATAGCCCGTCTGCGCATTTACGTCGGCGCCGAATTTCACGCCCAGACTCTGCAATTTTTTGATGAGCTCGTTTTTGCTAAAATCGCGACTTCCGTTAAAGGACATATGCTCGATGAAGTGCACAAGCCCGCGCTCATTAGGGCTCTCGTCGATCGAGCCCGCATCCACGATGAGATAAAAAACGGCGGAATTTTTGGGCACGGAATTTTCTAAAATATAGTATTTAAACCCGTTTGGCAGCGCCCCCCGCAGGACGGCTCCGTCCCACTCAAGCGCAAAAGCTCCCGCACAAAGCAGTAAAAATAGTAAAATTTTTCGCATTTAAACCTTTCATTTATTTCTAGTAAAATTCCGCCTCGCAGACCTTTCGGCAGACTTTTCTATTTCGGCTTATCAAGCTGCCCGTCTGCGCTATTCTGCGCTATTTTTTAGATTTGCTCGCTTTGACCCGTCAGCCTGCGATATCTCTTAGGCTCGCTTACTTTTAACTTGGCTACTCGCCTAC
The DNA here is from genome assembly GCF_938041645.1 of uncultured Campylobacter sp. Taxonomy (GTDB): domain Bacteria; phylum Campylobacterota; class Campylobacteria; order Campylobacterales; family Campylobacteraceae; genus Campylobacter_B. The sequence continues at coordinate 15,953 of NZ_CALIST010000050.1, forward strand.
TCGTTAACTTGTAAGCTTACCAACTAGCCATCCATTTTCCCTTTCCACTTAATCTTCTACTGCTGCTTGTGCGGCGGCCAAGCGTGCGATGGGCACACGGAAGGGCGAGCAGCTAACGTAGTTGAGGCCTACGCGATGGCAGAACTTCACCGATTCGGGCTCGCCGCCGTGCTCTCCGCAGATGCCGCAGATTAGTTCGGGACGTGTGGAACGGCCTTTCTTCACGCCCATGTCGATGAGCTGGCCAACACCTTTCTGGTCGAGAACCTGGAAGGGGTCTACCTTCAAAATCTTCTTCTCCAGGTAAACGGGCAAGAAACTGGCGATGTCGTCGCGGCTGTAACCGAAGGTCATCTGCGTTAGGTCGTTCGTTCCGAAACTGAAATACTCGGCTCTCTTGGCGATGTTTTCGGCAACCAAGGCTGCGCGGGGCACCTCAATCATGGTTCCAACGTGGAAGTCAACCTCCATACCTTCTTCTTCGAAGAGTTTCTTAGCCGTGTCGCGGATAACCTTTTCCTGTTGGTCGAACTCGTGAACAACACCAATGAGCGGTACCATGATTTCGGGACGTGGGTCGTATCCTTCCTTCTTCAGCTCGATGGCAGCACCAAGAATGGCGCGTGTTTGCATGGCCGTGATTTCGGGATAGGTGTTACCCAGACGACAACCGCGATGTCCCAGCATGGGGTTATGCTCGCTTAGTGAGTTTACGCGGCGTTGAATTTCTTGCACAGACACGCCCATGTCTGCCGCCATTACTTGCTGACCTTCCAAGTCGTGAGGAACAAACTCGTGCAAAGGTGGGTCTAGCAAGCGCACGTTAACTGGGTACCCGTTCATTGATTTCAAGATTCCGTAGAAGTCTTGGCGTTGGAAGGGCAACAGTTTGGTCAGTGCTTTCTCACGACCTTCTTTGCTATCGGCCAAGATCATCTCGCGCATGGCCTTGATTTTCTCGTTCTCGAAGAACATGTGCTCAGTACGGCAGAGACCGATACCCACAGCTCCGAAGTTGCTTGCAACCTGTGCGTCGTGGGGCGTATCTGCGTTGGTGCGAACCACCAGCTTGGTGTACTTGTTGCAAAGTTCCATTAGTTCGGCCAAGTCGCCCGTTACTTTGGCGGGCTGTGTTGTAACTTGACCCAGATAAACTTCGCCTGTGCTACCGTTAAGCGATATGTAATCGCCTTCGCGCAGCACCACGCCGTCTATTTCAAGCGTACGTTCCTTATAGTTGATGTTGATGGCACCAGCACCCGAAACGCAGCACTTACCCATACCGCGAGCCACAACGGCTGCGTGCGAAGTCATGCCGCCACGAGCGGTAAGAATG
>NZ_CALIST010000051.1 GCF_938041645.1 uncultured Campylobacter sp.
AATCGCGCTTTGAAATAAAACGGAGCGTAATATAATTTCAAAATTCTATTAAAATTATAAAACTTAGCTTAAAAAGCGTCTTTTACGATAAGCGATAAATTTTACACTAAAACGCCGTCATTATCGAGGCAAAAGCGTAAAATTTAACTATTCAATTTAATATGCGATATTTGCATATTGCTTAAATTTTGCTTAAAAAAATTCACTAATTTAAAAATTCTTTTATAATCTAGAAAGTATAATAGCCGTGCAAACCAAAATTCTTGAAAGGAATATTATGCAATCCAGAGAAAAGATTGTCAAAACGACTTGTCCTTACTGCGGCACCGGCTGTGGTATCGATCTTATCGTAAAAGACGGCAGGATCGTAAACGCGCGCCCTACACAGGCCCACCACGTAAATGACGGCGAGCTATGCTTAAAAGGGATGTTCGGCTGGGAGTTTGTAAACTCTCCAAAACGCCTTGCCAAACCTATGATCCGTAAGAAAAACGGAGTATTTGATAGAAGCGGTAAGCTTGAGGAGGTAAGCTTTGAAGAGGCTTATGATTTTGTAGCGTCTAAATTTAAAGAGACCGTCGCTAAATATGGCCCAAGCTCAATAATGGGTTTTAGCTCTGCGCGCTCGAATAACGAAGACAACTACGTTTTTCAGAAATTTTTCCGCGCTCAGGGCAGCAATAACGTCGATCACTGCGCCCGTCTTTGACACGCTCCTACAGTGGCAGGTCTTGCCAACACGCTAGGAAACGGAACGATGACGAACGATTTGGTAGAGTTCGCTACCGATACGGACGTATTTTTGCTCATCGGCACCAACACGAGCGAGTGCCACCCGATCATCGCTATGCAGATGCAGCGAGGATTGCAGCGCGGCGCCAAGATGATCGTAGTAGATCCGAAGCGCACAGATATGGCGAAAAAAGCCGATATCTATTTGCAAATCCCGGTGGGCGCGAACATTAAGACGCTAAATACCATTATGAATGTTATCATTGCTGAAAATCTGCAAGATGACGAGTTTATCAAAAACTACGCTCACGGCTACGAGTATCTAAAAGAAGCGGTTAAGGACTTTACGCCTGAGCGATTTGAGCGCGAGACGGGCGTGAAAAAAGAGCTCGTAATCGAAGCTGCTAGAATGTATGCTAAAGCAGGCGCAGCGGCGATCTGCTACACGATGGGTATCACACAGTTTAGCGACGGCACCTCAAACGTCTTTTCGCTTTCAAATTTAGCCATTTTGACGGGGAATTTAGGCAAAAGAGGCGCAGGCGTAAATCCTTTGCGCGGTCAAAACAACGTCCAGGGCGCATGCGATATGGGCGCGCTACCTAACGTCATCCCCGCAGGCGCGGTAAATTCCGCTTACGCTCAGGAGCAAGCGCGCAGAGTATGGCACTTCGAGCTAAATCCAACTCCAGGCTTTAAGCTTACGGTCGCACCCGATAAGATGGATAGCGGCGAGCTGAAGCTGCTCTACGTTTACGGCGAAAACCCTGTAATGAGCGATCCTTGGACGGAGCACTTCGTGCATGCAACGCACCATTTGGATTGCTTTATCGTGCAGGATCTTTTCTTTACCGAGAGCGCACAGAAGGCCGACGTCGTACTACCTGCTGCCGGCTGGGGCGAGAAGGACGGCACCTTTTTAAACACTTCCCGCCGCGTCCAGCGCACGCGCAAGGCAAGCGAGCCGGCTCCTGGCGTAGAGCCTGATTGGAAGGTGGTTTGCAATATCGCGCAAAGAATGGGACTTGAAGGGTTTGATTTTTTAAGTGCGGAAGAAATTTGGAACGAAGTGCGTGCATTAATGCCTAAATTTTTCGGCGGCATTAGCTACTATAGGCTAGATAAGCTAGGCGGCATCAGCTGGCCATGTCCTGATGAAGATCATCCGGGCACACCGGTTCTCTATGCAGATCATAAATCGATGCTGCCTGATGGTAAATTTAGAATGGTGCCGGTGCTTTACGTGGACGATAAAGAGGAGCGTGCTAAGGCGGAGGCGGATTTCAGAGCCAAGATGAAAATCCCGGATGATTATCCGGTGGGAAGTGGCGCGCTTAGCGAAATACCGGATGAAGTCTATCCGTGCTTGTTTACGACCGGGCGCAAGGTTTATCACTACCATACGGGCACGATGACGAGAGAGTGCCGCGCGTTAGAGTACGGCGCGGGCGCAGAAGGCGCGCTCATCGAGGTAAGCCCCGATATCGCACGCGAACGCGAGCTTACAGAAGGCTGCTACGCGCTCGTTAAAAATAAGCGCGGTCAGATCGCTGCGAAGCTTCGCATAAATCCGGATCTGAAAGAGGGCACGATATTTACGACCTTCCATTACAGCGAGGCCGATGGCAACGAGCTCGTGCATGCGGGCGATCTGGATCCGCTATCGGGCATCCCGCCGCTAAAGATGACGATCGCAAATATCAGAAAGCTTAGCGAGAGCGAGTTTATCGAGTTCAGAAGACAAAACGAGATGTCGATGCACTCCGAGAAACCTTATCTATCGCCGGTGCATAGGTAGTTTGGGCGGCAAGCTCCGCCCGCTTTACATAGATGAAATTTCATCGCGGCTGCACGTAGCGGCAAAATTTGATTAAATTTCATCTCTGCGGGCACTTCATAGCCGCTTGCGCGCACGGTGCGAGCGGCTCGTGGAATTTTCCACGCGATTTTTTAAATTCAAAAATGCGAGCAATTTAAATTTGCGCACGCCGCTTCGGTACTACGGCTTTACTTCGGCGAATTAAGGCTATTTAAGCAAAATTTCACTACGATACGGGCGAAATTCAAACAAGGAAGGTCTATGGAGCCGATTTATAGAGCGGAGATAGTTAAATTTAAAGGCGATGAAAGAAGGATAGTAAGCGATATCTTAGTGCGCGAGATCAAGCTTGAAATTTTACTAAACAGCAAGCGTTTCGGCGCGCTGATGGCGACTCCGAGCGATTTAAAGGCGCTTGCGATAGGATATTTGCTGAGCGAAAATTTGATCTCGGATCCAAGTCGCATAAAGAGTATCGAGCTCGCGCCGGACGGGCTTAGCGTGAATATCTGCGGCGAGATAAACGAAAAGCGGCTAAATAGCTTCGATGCCGAAAAGGTCATCATCAGCGGCTGCGGGCGCAGCTCTACGGCAAATATCGATCCTGAGGCGATGGCGGCGCGCAAAGTCCGCTCGGACGCTAAATTTCATAAGAATGAAATTTTAAATTTGATGAGCGAGTTTTACACGCAGTGCGAGCTTTACGAGATGACGGGCTGTGTGCACACTGCAAAGCTCTTTACCGCGGGCGGCGAGTATTTTATCGGCGAGGATATCGCCCAGCACAATACCATCGATAAATCCGTCGGCAAGGCGGTCTTGGCGGGACACGATACGCAGGGCTCACTTCTTTTGGTAAGCGGCAGGCTAAGCTCCGAAATGGTCGCCAAAGCCGTGATGAGCGGCGTTAGCGCGCTTGTTTCGCGCACGGCTCCTACGAGCCTGGGCGTCGTGATCGCGCGTAAATTTGATCTTACTCTTTGCGGCTTCGCTCGCGGCGAAAATTTAAACGTCTATAGCGGCGAAGAGAGAATTTTGAGTTAAGAGGGCGGCATGGAGATAGATATCAAGATAGACGATAAAAAAGCAAGCGAGATCAAAAGGCTGATTTTAAATTTATTAAATCCAAGCGGCAAGCTTGATTGCGGCGCGGCATTTAAGATCGCCGCCAAACTAGGCGTAGATGCGAGCGTCGTAGGAGATCTCGCGGCACGCGAAGGGATACGGATAGATCGCTGCGAACTCGGGCAGTTCGGCAAGCTGCAATGCAGCGGAGGCAACATAAAGGCGCTGCAAAAGCTAGATCCGCTTTTGGATGAGAAAAGACGGATCTTTTGCCGTGACGCCCGCGCCGTAGCTAGCGGCGGTGTGGGGTTCGATACGGTGCGCTCTACGCTTAAGGAGCACGCTATAGACGTGAAATATTGTCAGCTGGGCTGCTTTAAGGAGAAGAAAGGCAAAAGAATGAGAGTAAAAACAAAAACTTGGATCGAAAATGCGCAGGGCGAGCTCATTTTCGGCAAGGGCAAAACTGAAGTGCTAGACGTGATCGCTCAGACGGGCTCTATCTCTAAAGCCGCCGAGGTTTTAGGGATGAACTACAAAAAATGCTGGAGCCATCTGCAAATTTTACAAAAAAATCTGCAAGAGGAGCTCTTTAGCACCAAGCAAGGCGGCGGCAATGCCGCAGGCACGACGCTAAATGCGCGCGCCTATGAGCTGATCGCCGCGTATAAGCAGCTGCAAAGCGATATAGAAAACTACGCAAACGAGCGCTTTAAGGAGCTTTTTTTGAAAAAAGAGGGCGAGAAAGACGCAAGTAAAGCGGCAGATAAAAACCATTAAATTTTAAAGGAGAGAACGATGTTTGTAAAACTAAACGACCGAACCTATCTAAACAAAGACAGGATCACGCGCATCAAGGTAGATAGCGTCCAGGATGGTATCAGAATTCGCTTCTACGAGGGGCAGTTTCAAGTTGCCAAAAGCGGCAGATTTGAAAGCGAAGAAAAAGCGATGGAGTGGCTGCAGAAAAATTTTATCGGCAAATAGGCGCGAAGCGCACTTCATGACCGCGCGAGCAGCCTGCGAACAGATCCGCAAAATAGCGGCTCTTTGTGATGCGCAGCGGCTGCTCGCCGCTCATTAGCACTACGATAATTCGGTGGTTTGTGCTTTCAAGAAGAGCTTGCGCAAAGATGTTGCGATAAAATTTACGGCGAACGAGCTTCGGATATAGAGCCTAGCGTAGCGTGCAAATAGGGATACGATTACGCAAATATGGTCTATGACGACATTCGTTCGCCAAATTTACTCGAAAGATTTCATCATTCAAACCCGGCTTAACCGCATTTTTCAGCTAACTTTGCCTATTTCGCCTATATAGTATTTATATTTTATTAAGTACTGATTGGATATAGTCGCGGGCAAAATTCTAAGGGGAAATTTTGAAAAGCTTCAAACTTCGGTTTATTTATGCCATCTGCGTGGTGGTCGTATGCGCGCTGTATCTGCTAGGCGAAAGATCGGGCCTTGTGGAGCGCAAGCAAACCCATTTTACCGTTACTTCAGATACTAATGTTTCCAAAGTGCCGGGTCTT
>NZ_CALIST010000052.1 GCF_938041645.1 uncultured Campylobacter sp.
TGGTAAATTTTCTAATTTTAAAAGATTTTTAAAATTAGCTATAACTAAATTTCCCGACTTAGATACTAATAATGCTGTTGATGCATTGTTAAAAAATATTTTAGATAATGATGTCTTGAGTGTAAGGCAAATCTTTAATTCAAATCGTTTTACGACTATAGAGTCGATTGTTATGAATAGAGAAAATAGTAAGAAGTATTATGAATTTCTGATAGAAAAAATTGATAATTTTCAAGATTCTGATACAGAATATTTTTACGAAACACTACAATATATAAGTTTTCTAGAAAGCCAAGGAATAATTGAGTTTAAGATAAATCTAATAAAAAATGAAAAAATAATTAATTATTTAAGGCTTAGCTCTGAAGAAAAGACTATGCTTTCTTATTTATTCAACATATACGATAAGATATTAGCTCTCAAAGCAAGGACAGGTGATACCGAATACATTAAAACAGTGATAATTTTAATAGACGAAGTAGAGTTACATCTTCATCCGGAATGGCAACGCCAATTTATTGATAATATAAATAGATTTTTTGGTAAATTTAAAGATATAAAACTACAATTCATAGTGGCGACCCATTCGCCAATTATATTAAGTGATATTCTAAGTCAAAATACAGTATATCTCGGAATAAACAATATAGATGAAGACAATAATAGCTTTGGAGGAAATATACTTGATATTTATAAAGATAAGTTTTTTATAGAATATACTATGGGTGAATTTAGTAGAAAATTTATAGAAAATTTTTCAAATTCCATAAATCTGATATATGCATACGAAATGGCAAAGAGGAATGACAATCAACTGCTTAATCTTATTATAGAAAAGTATAGAAAGAAAAATTTAAAAATACGCAATCTAGTAAAATATATTGATAGAATAGGTATAAAAGAAAAATCTACTGATTTAAAATGTGTAGCAGAGTGGAAAAAAGATAATTAAGGCTTTTTGAAACGATCTAAGGCTATAATTAATAATATCGGTGAAGAAGCAATAAGAAATCATCTAAAATTATTAATAGATAGACTATCAATTTTAAAAAAGGAAAAGCATTGAATAGAGCTGAAATTATAGACAATATCTACGAATGTGTTAAAAATGATACATATAGGCTTAAGAATATAAATATAGATGATAAAATTAAAATGTTTGGCTTTGATGATTATGGCTATATATCAAGAGATATGATTGATCTAAAGCATGATAAAATAGATATTAAGATTCAAACATTGAGAAACACAAAGCTAACTCAACAAGAAGAAAATGAGATAAAAATTGTTTATCATAAAGCTTACGAGAATATAATATCTAAAAAATTTGCAAAAGATATAATTTCATTGAAGGGTTATCAGCTTTGTCCATACTGTAGAGCAGGATATGTATCTTTAATTAAAATAAATGATAAGTATATAAGGCCCGATTTAGATCATTTTTATCCCAAAAGTAAACATTATTATCTAAGCATAACTATTGATAATTTAATCCCAGGTTGCCTTCTTTGCAATCAAAGACTTAAAAAAGATATAGATCCAAGCATAGACTTTAAAAATACTCAAGAGATTTTTAAAAAGATTAAATTTGAGGTAGATATCATAAATAAATATATCTACATAATTAACTTAGATGAGTTTAATAAAAATGAGTACGAATGGATAGAAAATATGTGTATTAGTAAAATTTATTCATATCATACTGAGATATTTGATAATATATATGAAAAGTATGAAAAATATAGAAAATCTAATATCAATGATATGGCAAAGGCATTAAATCTAGATGAGGAATATATAAAAAATCTCATATTTTGGGAATTTAAAATAATGAAAGAAAAAAATGAACCTCTTTATAAATTAAAACAAGATATATTCAACCAAATAATGCAAATATGATTCATTTAGTTAAGATGCTTTACTTATAATTTAATATTACTTAATCATAATTGCCAAATAGTATCAAGTTTAACGATCACATTTTTGGGATATTCAGATAACCTTATAAATGCGAAGTAAATCTCAAATTTTAGTCTCAAGACTTGAGCAATTTCAATTTTATAAAAATATTTAAGAATTTAGAACGAAATATCTAACCAATTTCTGGAATGTCAAGCAGGCGACGGTTGTTTTATCTATCATCGCGACTGCGTATTTCGAAATTTTTGATAACAGCTGAGTGGTTGAGGGCGAAACAATGCCCTGGAGCGGCAAGTTTTTCAGGGCTTTTTAGTGCGAAAATCTACTCACTTGCCTTGAGGAACCAATACTGATTGGTGGTTTATGTGTGAGTCATGATTGCGACTTTTGTAGTAAATAGGGTCAAAAAACCGCTTGCTGGTAAGTAAAATCCGCGTATTTTAAACGATCGCAGACGGTTCGCCTTTAGGATTTTGCGCGCATTTGGTACTTGGCTGGAACATGCTTGATTTTTCAGCAGACTGTGGTATTTCTCGTTTTACGCGTGACTTTTGCTGTGCTTATGGCACTTGACATCTATGTTGCCATTAAGGTCGGCAAGTTGCCTATCTTTATGCCTAAAGTTGAGCTTAAGGGGTGGCGACTCAAAAGCCAAAGATGCAACGTACAATAGAGGCTACACCGACCTAAAATTTGCTATCAGCGTGATTATTGCAATTTTTGGCAATCATTCGGTTTTGCATATATTTTAATGAATACTCCAATCTCGATCTCAAAGTTAAAGCTGGCATTCTACTGCTTGGACTACTTTTTTGGGCTCGCTGTTTGGATTTATTATTTTAAAGGAGTAAAATTTACTTCACATCGTGCTTCCGTGACCTGGTTTAAATTTTAAAATTCACCAAATTTGAACATAAAATTGAAAGCGCAAAAGCAATGACTGATAATTTAATCAAATATATTTTCTCAAATTTACTTCGCTAGCTCAAAAATCGCTTTGATATTTTCCTTCTGTGTAAGCTTGTCTTTGCGCCAGTTTACCGCGTAGTCGTAGGCTAAATTTACAACCTCGTTAGCGTCTCGCTTTTGATACCGACGGTTTTTATGGCAAACGAGGTCAAATTTCGCCTACCCGCGAGTAAAGTCTGCGTATTTTGGGTGATCTCAGGCGGTTTGCTAGCAGGCTTTGTCGCGTATCTGCATTTAGTCGCAGCCTGCTTGATCTTTTTTCGCTGGACTGCCGTATTTCTCGCTACATACATGGCTCTTGCTGTGTTTATGGTGCTTGGCGTCTACACCGCGATCAAACAATCAAGTCCACTAGGTCGTATATAAACAAACCGTATTGCCATTAAGTTTTAAATCCTAAACCTACAAATCCCTCGGATCGGCGATCTTGCCTGCGACGGCGCTAGCTGCGGCGACGGCGGAGTTTGCCAGATATACTTCGCTTGTTCTGTCGCCCATGCGACCGACGAAATTTCGATTAGTCGTGCTTACGCAGCGCTCACCCACGCCCAAAATCCCCATATATCCGCCCAGGCACGCACCGCAGGTCGGGTTGCTCACGACTGCGCCGGCTTCGACGAAAATATCCCACAGCCCCTCTTTTTGCGCGGCCAGAGCGATCTTTTGCGTCGCAGGCGTGATGATGAGGCGGGTTTTGCGCGCGACCTTGCGACCTTTTAAAATTTGCGCGGCGATCCGCAGATCGGAGAGTCTGCCGTTGGTGCAGCTGCCGATAAAGACCTGATCGACGGCGATGTCATCGCGCACCGCCTCGCGCACGCTCTTGCCGTTGCTAGGCAGGAACGGATATGCGATCACCGGATCAAGCTTGCTAACGTCGATCTGCAAAATTTGCTCGTAGTTCGCGCCCTCGTCGGAGTAGTGAAATTTCGGCTCGGCGCGCAAATTTTTATCTGCCAAAAATTCCTTCGTGATCTCATCGACCGCGACGATACCGCTCTTGCCGCCCGCTTCGATCGCCATATTGCAAAGCGAAAATCTGCTATCCATATCCAGGTGCTTAAGCGCGTCGCCGCAGAACTCCAAAGCCTTATAGCGCGCACCGTCCACGCCGATAAGGCGGATCACCTCTAAAATAAGATCCTTGCCGTAGATGTGTGGCGCGGGCTTGCCGCAAAAGACCACTTTGATCGTAGGCGGTATTTTAAACCAATTCTTGCCCGTTATCATCGCGAAAGCTAGATCGGTGCTGCCCATGCCCGTCGCAAATGCCCCAAGCGCGCCGTGGGTACAGGTATGGCTGTCCGCGCCGATGATGACATCACCGGGTACTACGAGCCCCTTTTCAGGCATCAGCGCGTGCTCGATACCCATATCCTTTTCGTCGAAATAATTTTTTAAATCGTGCTTGTAAGCAAACTCGCGTGAAATTTTAGCTTGGTTTGCGCTTAAAATGTCTTTCGTGGGGATGTAATGATCCATTACGATCGCAAAGCCGTCCGGGTTGGCGAGCTTTTTTGCGCCGCTAAGCTCAAACTGTTTGATCGAAATCGGCGTCGTGATGTCGTTGCCGATGACCATATCGATGGCGCTTTCGATGATCTGTCCCGCAAAAACCGCCTCGCCCACGTGCTCGCTAAAAATTTTCTCCGTGATCGTCTGCTTCATAAAATCTCCTTCGTATCGGTTAAATTTGCGCGATTTTAGCTAAAAAATCATAAATTTTTGCAATTTTATGTATAATTAAGCCGCAAGGAGCGAGACGATGGAAATTTTAGATATTTTTGCAAATCGCAGAAGCGTAAGAAAGTACGCGCCTAAGCCGCTTGAGGACGAGGCGCTGGATAAAATTTTAAAAGCGGGCCTGCTTGCGCCGTCGGGGCATGCACGCCGCCCGTGGGAGTTCATCCTCGTGCGCGACAAACGGATGCTTGAGCGACTAAGCGGATGTCGCAGCAGCGGAGCGAATATGCTAAAACAGGCTTCGGCCGCGATCGTCGTGATCGCAGATGAGCAGAAGCAGGACGTCTGGATCGAGGACTGCTCGGTAGCGCTAGGTTACATGCACCTTGCCGCAAGCGCGCTAAATCTCGGTAGCTGCTGGGTGCAGGTGAGGCTGCGTACCGCCGCGGACAGACGCAGCTGCGAGGAGTTTTTGCGCGAGGCACTGGGCTTTCCGCTAAATTTTAAAGCAGAAGCGATACTGGCCCTCGGCGTGCCGCAACAGCGCCTGAGCCCTCACGATCTGCAAAAGTTAAATTTAGCCAAAATCCACAAAGAGAAATTTTAACGCGTATGAAGTATCAAAATTTAATTCAAATTTGCGAGTATCTACGCGCCAAACGCTTCCTTTCGCACATTAAACGCGTAGGAGATAACCTTTTTAAAGTTTGCTTTGACGGCAATGAGACGCTGTTTTTTGATATGAATAAATCAGGCTGCAATATCCACGAAAATGACGCTTTTACCGAAGGTAAGGTTTACGCGGCGCCCTTTGATGTGCTACTTGCCAAGCGCTTTGTAAAATCGCGCATCACCTCCGTTAGCGTGCCAGAAAATAATAGAATTCTATGCCTTAGCGTAAGCCAAAACGCAAGCTACAAAACCCAAAGCTCAAATATCTACTTCGAATTTACCGGGCGTTTTACAAACGTAATAATCACCGACGAAAATGATGTGATTTTAGAGGCACTGCGGCACTTCGAGACGGAATTTAGGCAGATCAAGGTAGGAAGAAAGCTCCGCCACCTACCGCCTGCAAATATTAAAGAAGCCCCCGTGCCAAAAATTTCGGACTTTAGAGCATTTTTTCGCGCGGAATTTAACGCGCTAAATGCGGATCGCTTAAACTCGCTCAAATCCGCAAAAATCACGGCGCTAAATAAAAAGCTAGACTCGGTGCGTGAGGCTTTAGGCTCTTTGCAAAGCAGCACCGAACTACTGCGAAGCGCCGAGCTTTTAGGTGCGAAAGCTGCCTTGCTAAAAGAAAATATCTATAAAATTCCAACTAGCGCGCGAGAATTTACGCTGCAAAAAGGAGACGCCGAAGCGGTAGAATTTAAACTGCAAAAGCCTGCAAGCGCCACTTTGGGCGAGCTTTACTCCGAGGCAAAGCGTCTGCGCCAAAAGGCTGCTAATATCCATATCGAAGAGCAAAATTTAAAGGAGAAACTCGCGTTTTATGAGAATTTAAAATCGCTCGTCCTTGCTGCACAGGATGCACACGAGATCGAAATTCTAATGCCTAAGCGCACGCAAACTAGGCAAAAAAGTAAGGAAAAAAATAGCGAATATGTAGCGAACTTTTATCTCGGGGATTTTAAAATCAGCGTCGGTAAAAACGAAAAAGGCAATGAGTTCTTACTAAAAAATAGCTCCAAATCCGACTATTGGTTTCATCTTAAGGACATTCCAAGTGCACACGTCATCGTAAAGACAAATAAGCAAAGTCTAAGCGAAGAGGTGATCGAATTCGCCGCTAAAATTTGCGTGAGCTTCAGTGCAAGCGGCAGCGGAAAATATCTCGTCGATTACACCAAACGTCAAAATGTCAAAATCAACGAAGGCGCCTTCGTAAACTACGTAAATTTCAAAACAATCAGCGTTTTAAAGCCGCAATAAGCGAGCTTGATGTATAATTCGCAAAATAAATTTTAAGGAAATTCTATGAAGCAAAGAATAATCACGGCAAGCATTTTACTCGCCGTATTTTTAGCTCTAATTCTAATAAACGCCAGGTGGCTAAATTTCGCCGTATTTGCGCTGATACTCGTGCTGGCGTTTTTTGAAAGCCTCAAATTATGGGGTCTAGAGGAAACTAGCAAAAAGTGGCTCGCGCTGGCGATCGCGTTTTTTGCGCTGCTACCATTTACGCAGACCGATGAGCCTTTCGTCTCAGCGCTAAAAGTTAGCATCCTAATGATCCTATGCGTCGCCTCTGTCGTAGCCTTTACCAAGGGTCCTAGCCTGAAGATCACGCTTCCTTTCATCTATCCCGTTGCGCCGATATTTTTTATGTGGGCGGCTTACGATGATTTCGGGGAAGTTTTTCACTTCGTTTGGCTGATCTTTATTATCGTAGCTAGCGATAGCGGCGCATATTTTATCGGAAGAGCCTTTGGCAAAACCCCGCTAAGCGCTAGCTCGCCGAATAAAACCGTAGAGGGCGTACTAGGTGGTCTTGCGCTCGCGCTTATCGTTAGCCTCATTTATGCGCGCATCTTTACCAATATGCCGCCGCTTGAAATTTTAGGAAAAACCATCATCATAGCAATTTTTGGCGTATTCGGCGATCTGTTTGAAAGCTACCTAAAGCGCGCGGCGGGTCTTAAAGACAGTGGCGCGCTCTTTCCCGGACACGGCGGGATCTTGGACCGCATCGACGGCTATATGTTCGGCGCGATCGCGATGGCGATAGTCTATTCATGGTAGTTTTAGGCTCCACGGGCTCTATCGGTACAAACACCCTAGACGTAGCCGCGCGTAGCGGTAGTATGATCGAAGCGCTTAGCTGCGGGCGCAATATCAAGCTTTTAAACGAACAGATCGCAAAATTTCACCCAAAGCTCGTCTGTATCGCGGACGCGCAGCAAAAAAGCGAGGTAGATCACGAGCGCGTATTTTGCGGCACGGATGGAATTTTGCAGATGCTTGCGGAGTGCAAAAGCACGACCGTGGTAAACGCTCTCGTAGGCTTTGCAGGCATGATGCCCAGCCTAAAGACCCAAGAGCTCGGAAAGAGGCTCTGTCTCGCCAACAAAGAAAGCCTGGTCGTCGGCGGGAAATTTCTGCAAACGGATAAAATTTACCCGATCGACAGCGAGCATTTCGGACTGAAATTTTTACTTAGCAATGCCAAAACCCCCGTTTCGCGCCTAATCATCACGGCTAGCGGCGGCGCGTTTTACGACGTTCCGCTAACGCAGCTGGGCTCGCTCACGCCGCAAAACGCCCTAAAACACCCCAACTGGAAGATGGGCGCAAAGATCACGATCGACAGCGCCACGATGGCGAATAAGCTCTTTGAGGTGATCGAGGCGTTTTGGCTCTACGGCATGCGCGAGATCGATGCGCTCATTGAGCGCACCTCGCAGATCCACGCGCTAGTCGAATTCACAGACGGCTCTACGACGGCGCACATTAGCAGGGCCGATATGCGCCTAGCTATCGCGCACGCGATGTTTAGTGGCGATGTACGGGAGCAGATCACCGCACCCGTGGATCTATGCGCCCTGCAACCGATAGAGCTTAAACCGATCGACGAGATGAAATTTCAAATCTTTACCCTCAAAGACGCGCTGCTAGCAAACCCCGATCTCGGCGTCGTTATCAACGCCGCGAACGAAGCAGGCGTAAATGCGTTTTTGCAGCAGCGGTGCCGCTTCACCGACATTGCGCACGTGGTGCTAAAGTGCGCGGAGAAATTTAACTCGCCTAGCGTAACGGATGCGGATGCGCTTGCGGCGGTGGACGCGAGCGTGCGAGCGTATGCAAACGAGCTGCTGAAATAAGTTTTTTAATCACGGGATTTATACTGCAAGTTAAGCTTGGCGGCAAATTTCACTGCGCGCGGCTCGCGCAAGCAGCTGTAAAATGTGGCGGCATCCAAGCGGCATATGCCGTATCGGGCGCAGATTTACGCTGTGCTGCCAATTTGCGCCATTAAATTTAATAAATAGAGGTTGAGCGTGGATATTAAAACCGTCATAGATTTAGAAAAGCAGCGCAAACGGCTCAAGAAAAGTCGCAAGCTTTGGAAAATTTTAAGTTATCTCGTAGCGTTTGCGGTTTTCGGTCCGATGCTTGCGCTAGCATTGATAATCATCTTTCGCGATTTTCCCAAACTTGATCTTGGCATAAAAAGTTTATTTCTTTTAGTCGCGTCTATTTTGGCAATAATCAGTACGAGAGATGAATTTTACGAGTGGATTTTTGAGCGCAAAACCGAACGATTTTTGATGCGCTACAAAGAGCTTTATCTCAAGCCTTATATCGAGAGCCTAGGCTTTTCGTATAAAATGGGCGCGCTTTTTTAGGAAAAAGAGGTAAGGCAAAGCGAGATATTTGGCGGATTTTATAGATTTCGCGCGGATGATCTGGTTTGCGCGAACGTGGACGGCGTGGATTTTATGTTTTGCGACATAAGGCTGGAAAAGGACATCGGCACGGGAATTCCATTTATTTTTAAAAATAATTACGCCACATTTTTCGAAGGACCCTTTTTCGTGGCAAATTTTAATAAAAAAATCCGTTCCGACGTTTTTGTTTTCTCGAATACGACACTGCCGCCGTCTGAGTTGCAACACAAACTATTGGGCGGTCGCGAAATCCCGATAGATAACGCGGACTTCAATCAAAATTTTACGATCTATGCAAACGACGCAATGACGGTTATGTATGTCCTGACGCCCATGCTAATGGAGAAAATTTTATCTCTTAAACAGCTCGTAAAATCCGATATCTCGCTGAGCTTCAAGCAAAATAAAATTTACATCGCTATAGCTCGAGGCGCCGATAGTTTCGAGCCGAGCCTGGATCAGCCGATACTCAATGCTCGCATCGCAAAGGATATTAAAGCGGATCTGGACGCGATGCTGCAAATCGTAAAAATTCTAAAGCTGAATGAAAAAATTT
>NZ_CALIST010000053.1 GCF_938041645.1 uncultured Campylobacter sp.
ATAAGATATATTATAACATTCCCATGCTCTACATATGAGCTTTCATCGTAACCATCGTCGTAATCAGGCATAACTTATTCCTTTGGAGTTTTTATAGTTGAAATATCTATGCTCTCGGTGCTCACCCCGTTTTGTCCCGTAATATATCGAACTAATATTTTTTTGCCATCCATTATTTGCTTTTGTTGATCTGGGCTTATAAAAAAAGACGCCCTCGTGTTTTTCCCGTAATATCCGGACATTATCTCTGCATCTACATCAAAGAATTGATTTTTATCGATCCTTATCCTTATTATTTGATGGCCAAAGTTTCCTCTTGTGTATTCGACAAGAAATCCGTCTATGTTATCGGATATTATGATATACATATTGGTTTTTTGCGGACGTATCTCTTTTTTCATATGAAAAACGTTTATATTAAAAGTCTCGTCTCCACAACTCGTCCAATGAAATTTTTCATCGGTCATTTTATCTGCGCTCTCGTATAACTTACATTCTGCAAAGACGAAATTTAGCATCACGCATAAAATTAAAGCGATCTTTTTCATTTTAAAACACCTTTATATTTATAGAGAATTTGCAGACGATCTTTCCTAGTAGCTTCGAATTCTCGATCTCATCGTCTTTTAACACGATGTCTTGATAAAAATCGCTAAGCGAAGTAAGTTTGATGCTCTTATGCACGCTATCGCGCAGAAACTTTTTTATAAAAGTATCCTCGCCGACCTCCGCTATAACGACATCCCCGCTCATTATCTCCTTTTGCCTATCGACGAATATAATATCGCCGTTTTGGACGAAAGGCTCCATACTATCGCCGAATATCCTTATCATATCGTATCCGTATTTAGCCGCCGTGATACCGAATACCGCCTTTAAAAATTCGGCGCTAACGCTTAGCGGCTCAAAGCTTTCGTCGCTGTTTTGGCTACCGTATCCCGCGCTAGCGGTAACGTTTTCAAAATATCTTAGCGGGATCTCTCCGCTCTGGCTTCTTATAGCCTCTAGGTCGATATCCGCCCCCTTAACTTCTCGTATATTTCCATCGAGTTTAACGTCCGCGTTCTCTTTGTTGTGTTTGCCGCCGTCCCACCATCTCCTAAGAGCTTTTGTGCTCCCTAGCCCCTCGCCTTTCATTATCCAATCCAAGGATAGTTTTTCGCTAT
Source organism: uncultured Campylobacter sp. (assembly GCF_938041645.1). Taxonomy (GTDB): domain Bacteria; phylum Campylobacterota; class Campylobacteria; order Campylobacterales; family Campylobacteraceae; genus Campylobacter_B. The sequence continues at coordinate 1,167 of NZ_CALIST010000053.1, forward strand.
TACTTATATCTTGTAGCCTTGATGTAGGTATAGACTTTCTCGTCTTCCAACCGTCTAATGTTTTATAAGGAATACCTAAAACTTCGGCTAGCTCGGTATCATTTTTTACTCCGAAATGAAATCTCAATCTCCCTAAAATCTCGTTTATTTCATTCATATTTTTTCCTTCTGCGGAAATTTCCTACTAATACCTTGACTTTCAAGGAAAAACGAGGTATAATTCCTTTACGATTTTTTTTAAATGTTATGCAAATTATACCATAATTTTTGAAAGGCGTTAAAAGAAAATTTACAAAAAGGGCATCTGCGATGAGCGAAGTGGATCAAATTTTAGCAAAAGCGTGCTTCTTTGCCAGCGTTAAAACCGATACGGAGCTTAGCGAGTTTTTGCGGATTCCGTATAAGACATTGACGGGTTGGAAAACTAGAGGGCATATCCCCGAAAAAAGGATCACACAGATAGCACTAGCCCTCGGCATTCGCCGAGATGTGCTCGTTTCAGACAATAAGGAGAGAGAGATGCCGCATTCATGCGATAGCCTCCGCGGAGTCCGCGATAGCAAACCCGCGAGCAAAATAAAATTACCCATAGATCTTATTAGATATTGGCTAGCGAAAGAGCAAGAGGGGCTTGCAGAGCTTAGATCGGCGATCGCTCGGCTTGAATCGAGTCTCAAATATGCTCGCGCCGATGCGCTTGATTCCGAACGCAAAATCTTTTTAGCGCGTCGAGCATTAGGCGTTTACGATGATGATCTAAAGGATGTATCGGATGAGGGGATAAAGACAAAGCTTATCGAAGCTTACAACCTACTAAATCCGCGCGATCCTATCGAAAAAATACTCGCTTCGTTGTGCAAGGAATGATCTATGTCAAAGCGTTATGTCCTACTTAGCACCCTTAGCACCCCGGCGCAAAGAGCCGAGGCGGTGAGGCTCGATAACTCCCTAAAGCTCGGCGAGTTTTGCGAACTGCTTCACACTTCGCGCCACCTCTACAACCGGGCGAAAGATGGACAATACCCCTTCTTGCTTGAATGGGCGTATGCGCTTAAAGAAAATTTGCACGTCAATATCGATTGGCTCAAAAGCGGCGTCGGTCCGATCTATGAGATCGAATTTACTGAGGATATGAAAATTTTATAGGGGGCGGAGATGTTAGAGGTTTTGCTTGAGATGGGCTTTGCGGATTGGGCGGTAGCCCTGCTTTGCCTTGCCCTTTTAGAGCTTATCGGCTACGCGCTTTACAAAGAGGGCGGCGGGCTATGAGAGAGTTTATGTCTCTGGAGTCCGCTTGCGCCACCTACGAAACCCCGCGCAAGGCCTTGCAAAACCTATCCTATTTCGACCGAAGGACCGGGCGCGACGATAGATTTTATAGACAAGACGGGCATCTCTACGTTAGACAAAACTACAAATGTCCCCACTTTGACGACGTCGCAGAGCTATATTACAGAGCCTTGGAGTGCGCCGATAGCGAAAAAGAGATAGCCAAATTTATCTCGCGCCGCACCGGCAAAAACATCAATGCGGTTTATTTTTATTTCAGAAATTTCAAGTTCAAAAACCCGGACTTTGCTCGTATCGTAGCAAAGCTTCTGGGGATTTTTATACGGCAAAACAATCTATTCGCGGAAGTGGGATATTAACATGGAGAATAATATATTTCAAACGATAAGAGAGACGATCGACAAAGAGCAGTTTAGGGATTATATAAGCTCAAAATACGGCATAGAGTTTAAGGGCCGCACGGCTAACGGCTTCTGCCCTTTTCACGATCACGACCACGACACGCCGAGCCTCGGCGTCGCAAACGGCAAGAGCGGCGGAGCTTTCTTCCACTGCTTCGCTTGCGGAGCTAGCGGCGATATCGTGAGATTTACGGAGATGAAAGAGAGCATCCCTCCGCTTGATGCCGCCGCTGCTGTGTGCGAATACTTCGGCATTCCGCACAATATCAAAAAGGGTGAACTCAGCGAGGAGCAAAAGGCGCAGATCGAGGCTAGAGCGAAGCTTTTACAGGAGCAAAACGAAGCTCGCGCAAAAGCGGACGCCGCTAAGAGAGCCGCCGCCGAAAAAAGGATGCGAGCTCGCATTGCGTCCATCGCGCCGGAGCTTGTCTCAAATTTTGAGGCCATAAGACCGACGCTCATAGAAAACGGGCTGCGCGGAATTTTCGTAAACTACGAAGCTCCTACCTTTCTGACCTACTCCAAGGACGCGATAGGATATTCGCACGAGCATCAAAGCATAGCGATCATCATTCGCGACGAGCGAGGCGTGCCGCTAAATATCAAATACCGAGAAAAATTTGCTTGGGACAGTAAGGCTCGCGCCGTAAGCTCCGAGCGTATGAGCGGCAAATGGATAGGCGAAAGCGGAGCCGCTGCGGCGCCGTTTCCGATTAGATATTTTTTAGATAACCCGGACGATCGCGTCATCATCTGCGAGGGCGAAAAAGATGCCCTAAATCTGATGAGCTTCAACGTAAACGCCCTAACTTTGGGCGGCGCGGGGAGCAGATGGGACGAGTATCTGGAGTTGCTGCGCGGCAAGGACGTCTATATCTGGTTCGACCACGACGAGGCGGGATATGAAAACGCGATCAAAAGATATTATGAAATCAAGCCCGTAGCGCGAAGCACCCATATCGTGCTATTTTATATGCTCGAAAAAGATCTGAATAAAAAATATGACATCAGCGATTGGCTCTACAACCATACCTCAAAGATCACAAATGACAATATGTTTGATCTGCTAGCGTTTAGCTGCTTCGAGCCTACCAATATCGTGATCGATGAGATTTGCGATTATTTTCCGAATTTGCGCGAGAAGCTGGCGCCCTTCCGACGCAGCAAGATAATCCATTATTTTGATGAAATTTTTGGCGAGTTCTTGCTAACCGACAAGGATGGCAACTGCGTCAATATATTCACCGTCAGAGGCGAGTTGGACGAACCCTACATCAATACTATCCTAAAAAACGCCAAGGCGCTCAAGAAGTCGGATAGCGATACCTACGAAAGGATCAAGAGAGCTTTTTTCGATGGCGCGCTCATAGGCGAGATCGCCCAAAAAGATTGGGATAAGTATAGCGCGACGTTTGACAAGCTACTTCAGATCAACAAGACCGTGCTTACGAATTACCACCAAACCCACATCGTGGATATGGTGGAGAGTTTCCTTGCTTCGGTAGAGAAGCTCGGATATCCTTTCGCGCAATACAAAGGCGAGCTGTATTTCTGGACGAAAACGCATTACGCTAGGGTCGATCTGCGCGTACTAAATCACTTCCTGCAAGAGTATTGGATGCCGAGGGCTTGCGTGGACGTGAAGAAAAAGAGCGTGGATAACTCCACAAAGATCATTGAAAATTTGCTTAACAAGGCTCACCCACTCGATACGCTCAAACGCGACGAGCAGAGGCGCGTTATAAATCTAACCAATGGCACGATTTTTATTTCCAAATACGGGAATATCACTTTTAAATCGCGCCACGAAAAGGGCGACGGCGCGCTAAATATCTTGGATTTTGCATACGACAAAAACGCCGCTTGCCCGAAGTGGAATAGATTTCTGCGCCAAATTTTAGCGGACAAGGACGATATCAAGACCCTGATGGAGTTTATCGGTTACTGTTTTCTGCCGAGCCACGAATTCGAAAGCTTTCTGTTTTTATATGGCAAAAGCGGTGCGAACGGCAAGAGCGTTATTCTGGACACTATTCGCAATTTTTTTGGCGAAGACAACGTCTCAAGTCTCCAGCTTCAGCAGTTTGAGGGACACCAGCTTTACGGACTTAGCAATAAGCTCATCAATATCGGAACCGAGATCGACAAGAACGGCACCGACAAAGGGCAACTTGCAAATTTAAAGGCTCTTGTGTCTACGAAGGACAGTATTATGATAAATCCAAAAAATGAGAAGCCTTTTAATCTTTTGCCGAATGAAAAGCCCAAACTCGCCTTTTCGGGGAACGCCAAGCCTAAGCAGGGCGTGGATAACGCAACGCTTCGCAGAATGGTGCTTATCAGCTTCGATAAGGAGATCAAAGACGGGCAAAAGATTAGAGGGCTTAGCGACCGCTTTAACGACGAGATGGCAGGGATTTTCAACCTTGCTCTTTCCGGGCTTATGAGGCTCGTAAAGCAGGGCAAATTTACCCGCTCCAAGCGAATGCTAAGCGAGCTTGAGGAGTATAGGGACGACGTCAATCCTATGAGGACTTTTGTAAGAGATGCCGTCATCCCCGATGAAAACTATTTCGTGCCGAATAAATACCTCTATATCCTCTACAAGACATACATCGAGGACAAGGGCGGCACCCCGCAGAAAGAGAAAAATTTCTATGCAAATTTTATAGATGAGTGCACGATAAATAATATCAAGGTTACGCGCGGAAGAAGACGGATGCCATATCCTTTGGCGGGGCTAAGCGGCGATAGGCCTCATTGCGTATTCGGAATCCGGGCGAATGAAAATTTGGACTTTAACAAAATCAACGTGGACGGCAGTTTTATAGAAATCAGCGCCCTAAGCGAATATCAAATCGGGGGAGCAAGAAGCGATGAAGAGTAAATTTGTCCCACGATACGGGCCTTTGTCCCTCTATCGTCCCACTATTTTAATCCGATGTCGGGACAGCAAAGCAGCGCTAAAATCGGCTCTAGGGGCTCGTCGTCCCAGTGTCCCACCATTTTCGCTTATATATTCATATATTTTTATTACTGAATTTAAACTTAATCTGCCTTTGATTTTTAAATTTTTTTCTACCGATTATATAGAGAAAATGATGGGACAGAAAGAAATCTTAAAGAAGCAAACAACGTTTTTTAGGTTATTAACTCTTGTCCCACGATTTGCAATCTTAAAGGGACAGCTGCGCCGCAAACGTCCGCTATACGGGATTTTGAGCGGGTCAGCATTTTTCGGCGATAGTGGGACAGCTAGGATAGAAGCGAAAGAGAGGGCGCGAGAGTGGAAGCTATGAACGAGATACAGCAAAAAGCTTTCGACATCTATATCCAAAGCGCGAGCCTAGAGAACGACTTTACTCCTATATCAGAGCGAGCCTTGGCCAAAAAACTTCACGATATGGGGCTGAAAAGCTCTATGAGTGCAATAGGCAGATGGAAAAAGAAGTTTGGCTGGGCGCAGGCCTTACAAAACGAGATAACCCTAGCTATGAGCAGGGACAAGCCCGTAAAAGATATGCTTCGCAACTCCAGCCTCAAGGCGGTCGTGGAAAACACCAAGGTGGATATTGAAAGAAACGATGTGCTTATGGCTAGCTCATATCAGTTTTTCGAGAGCGAGGCGCGAGAAATTTTAGAGAAAAAACGAAACGGAGAGATCATTTCAAGAGAGGAGAGAGAGACGATGAAATTTATAGCTACGCTTAGCACTACTCGCAAAGATAAGATGCTGGATCGTATGGCGCTTATGCCGCGCGACGCAGTAAGTGCTGATGAAATTTTATCGCGATTTAGCGCGATTTCGTTGGAGGTGGAAGATGACGCGATCGATATTGAGCCATCTGAAGCAGGTGATGGTTAGCGCGGGCTTTGCGATCCTGATGATCGCCATATACGCATTAGCGCAAAATTTATTTTAAGGAGAGAGATATGCAAATAGAAACTGCATTATGGATCATCGTGATTTTAGGAGGTGTCCTTACGGCGACCGCCTGCGTCGCAGCGCTAGTCTTAAGGAAAAATCATGAGTAGCCATACATATATACCGCGCATTTACATTTGCTCGCCATATACGGCTGTGGCTAGCAGGCGCGAAGCAAGACGCATAGCGATCAGGGCGCTAGAGGAAGCCGACGAGTTTTTTGACAGCAAGGGGCTAGCCGTAGAACTCTTTTCGCCCGTGCTCGCAAACTCGGTGCAATATGCGGATAGAAGCTACGACGAGATTATGAAAATTTGCTTTATGCAGATCGACACGTGCGGAGAGATTTTTATCCCTAGCGCTAAGACCTGCGATCTATCTTTGATCGCAGGCTCAAAAGGCATAGGGTTAGAGATAGAATACGCAACCGCGAGAGGGTATAAAATCCACAACTATGAGGCCCTACGCAGGGAAAAATTTCATCAAAATTTAAAAGGATAGAGAGATGGACATGTTTGAAATGGGACCCGGAGCTGTTTCTTTACAAGAAGCGAGTTTCATATCCCTCAGCGAATTAAGGAGCGCACTATGGCGTATAAGCCTTTTAATAAAGAGATTAAACAGCATCAGGGGCGGTATAGGATGGACATCGCGAGCGTCTTCCGTCATAGGATGGACATCGCGAGTATCTTCCGTCGTTGATTTTGAGCAAGGATTTCAAATCAGAATTTTTGCTAGTAGTATAGGAAAAAGGAGCTACGATATTCCATTCGGTCATGAGGTACTTTTTAAAATATACGAAGATGTGCCCGAGAAGGATGTTTACGAAATTTTAAGAGTGATTTTGCAAATTTTAAAAAAGTCGGATTTTGAAGAACCGATGTATGAAGAATATCTTAGGCAAAAAAATAAAGATTTAGAGTGGAAGAAAGAATGGGGAGATAAAACCGATGAGCTACAAAGAAAAATTAGAGATTCTCAATAAAGAGATTAAGGACATCAAAAGGCAAAAGGAGAGGGCGGAAAATGAATTTTTTAAAGCCGCAGCGGAGCAGATACGAGATGATTTTCCGTTCAGCAGCTCGCATAGAAATTTCCTTGACAGCAGGGGATTTTTCTTTTCGGCAAACGGGAAATTTAAATGCTCCAAAACGATGGACTATAGCAATCTATTTTTAGACGATATTACCTTTCGGCTTTATCACGAAAAGGGGCAGGCAGAAAAGGTCGAAAAGGCAAAGCAAATCATAGAAAAATTATATAAAGGAGAGGACAATGAGAGAGATTGAGTTTAGAGCGTGGGATGTTCTAAATAATAAAATGCTTAATTGGGGCGATATTTTTCACTTACCGGCTTGGGAAATTTTCCCCGGAACTCCGGAACAAAGACCCTTTAATATTATGCAATATACGGGAATGGAAGATAAAAACGGGCGCGAAATTTATGAGGGCGACGTCGTCAAATTCATTTCAAGACTTGACGATAGCAAAAGAATAGGCGCGGTCAGATACTGGGCAGGTGACGCTGCGTTCCTGATCGAGTGTGAAAGAGAGATATTCTTTTTGTTTCACGACGCGCTCAGTCGCGAAGTCATCGGCAACATCTACGAGAACCCCGAAATTTTAAAGGATACAAAATGAGTGTCATATATGTATGCGATAGCTGCGGCGCACGCAGCGAGAATGACGTCAAAATTTACGAATTTGGAAAAGACGTCAAGGAATACACAGGTTTGGATGAATATGATCACTTGTGTAAAGAGTGCTTTAATGAGTTAAATGAAGAAAAAGATTTACGCATAGTGGGTAACCAAATCACAAAGAGAAAGGATACAAAATGACGACAAAAGAAATGATCGAGGTTCTGCAAGCTTATGAAGCGGGCGAAGATATAGAAATGAAAGAAAACGAGGGAGAGAGCTGGAGGGAAGTAAAATGGCCATTTTGGATTTGGGAAAATTTTAAGCTCCGTATTAAGCCCAAAGAGAAACAGCCGAAATTTAAAGTCGGCGACGTGCTCGTCCGTCTAGCAGATGAGGGTTTGCCACTTACTTTTCGAGATATTTGCCGCATTTCTTCAGTGGAGGCAAAAGAGTATGGGATAAAAAATTTATGCAAAGGCGGAGGAGCAATATTCGGTCCACTAGAAAGAATAGATCTATTTTACGTCAAAGCCGATGACATCCTTTGGTATTGGGAATACCAAAACGTATCTAGCGAGTGGGAAATGACAAACGCTAGATACACAAAAAGCGACCTTAGCAAAGAAGTGCTCGGCCCCAACGAAAGAGAAACGGCTATACCTCTTTATGCGCTCGGATTTAGACTACCGCAAAATCTAAAGGAGCAGAAATGACCTCTACAATAAAACCAAAAGAGATGATAATCGTTGATAAGCGAACTGGCGAAAAGGTAGAGCCTTGGAAAATAAATTTCGCCCAAAGAACCATCACGATAATATCGGGTTATGGCGAGGCGTGCGACCCGAAGCTATCTTTGCCGATGCCGATGGAAAACTACAAGATACGTATGTGGACGGGTGAATTTGATGAGCGCAATATGCCGATTTACGAGCAGATAGGAGATTGAGATGTTTGTATTGGTTTATATTATAGCGTGGGGTATGATTATATCGCCAGCATTATATGCATGGCTTTCTGTGTGGATGATTATTAAGGACTATTTTTCAAAATGGGATGGCTTTCGCGGGGAATATATATTACCCGAAAAATATAGAAAAATCTTGGCGCCAGCCTTTGCCATAACGACCGCGCTTCTTATTATCGGCATATCGATTTGGTGCTGGTATATAGCAGACGATGTTTTAAATTTCTTTAGCGGATTGAAAGGAGAATAAAATGCTAGATTTCATATTTTGGGGCATAACACTCAACTGTTATGCGTTTACGATACTTGTTCTTATAGTGAGAGCTCTGTTCCCAAACGGGCTTCGAAAAAAGCGCGAGAATAAACTACCGCCTATGGTGATCGCCATATTCACGCCGTATTTTGCATTTGTCTTAGGGGTCGCAATCTTTCTATCAATGGCATACTATAAATTTGATGCCGACAAGATAGAGGCGAGATTGGAGAAAAGACGATGAGTAGCCCCGCCCGAGAAAAAGAGCGCGAGCTTTTGCAAAAAATCGACGATTTCGCGCAGAAGCATAATGAAAAAGGCGCGCTGGTAGAAAAAATCCATAAACGTCTGTTTGAGCTAAATTTAGAACAACTAAAGGAAATTTTAAAAAGGATCGAAAAATGAATACGATTTTATTATTGATGTATTTAGCGGATCTGTCCGGCAAGATGGAGCCGCTATTGTTGGGTAGCCTTTGTATCCTTTTAGCAGGCATAATGTTGTGGTTTGGCGGCGTTCAATTTAACGACGACACGAGCGCGCGAATGGTAAAAGCCGCGAGGTGCATCATTAAAATATCAATAGCTGTTGTGATTTTTGCTTTTCTATACCCGTCCAAAAACACCCTTTATATCGCCGCTAGCGCAAAAGTGGGGCAGATAGGGATAGAAAAATTGCAAGGTAGCGATACTTTAGAAAAAGCATTGAAACTATTAGATAAAAAGTTAGATGAAGCTTTGGCGGAGGAAAAGAAATGATTACCGAAAATCAAAGACTACTGACGCAAAAAGAGGCGTCGGTTATGCTGGGATATTCGCAAAACAGCAATATTTTGGCTCAAATGCGAATGCCAAAAAATAAGGGTAAATGGGAGTTTACCCCGCGCTTCATAATTTTTAACGGCGAAATTCGCTATCCCCTTGATTGGCTCAACGAGGATATCAAGAAGCTAAAAGAGGGGTGCTAGCCCCTCTAAATAATCCGCCCACCACTGCAACACCCGTAAATGCTCCCGCGAGTTGAAGTCCCTAAAATACGCTTTATCCACTTCATTACCGGGCGTATGTAGCAGCACTTCATCAATTATACGTTTTTCAAACATCGCCCGCTCGCCGTCGGTTGCCCGAATAGCAAAGGTAGCAAACATCGAGCGAAAGCCGTGCGCGTGCAGATCGGCTATACCCAAGCGTTTTAGAGTTTTTAATAGCGTGCCGTCCGAGATAGACCAGCCGCTACGCACGGAATAGGTGCTCGATTTGAAAACTATCCCCTCCGCGCTTACTTCTTTTTGGCACTCTAAAATTTGCTTTGCCTGCCTCGGAAGCGGCAAGCGCGCATTTACTCCCGTTTTATTGTCGGTCTCTTTGAAATACACGAAATCCCCGTCTATTCTATCCCAACAAAGCTCCCTGATTTGATGCGGACGTTGCGCCATAATCAGATTGAAAAAAAAGAGGTTTTTAATCGTCGGCTCTATAAGGGCGTCTCTGACCGCCTCTATAATCTCTTTTAGCCGCTTTGGATCCGTCACGGCTTTTCTATGCTCTACTTTCCTCTTCGGATAAATTTCGCCCATATCACTGACAATCTCGTAGATAAACGATATGTCGCCCGCTACGTTTTGGGCGCGGGCAAATTTAAGCACGTCGCGTAGGATCGGTATTATCTTTTTAGCACTTGCAAAATTCACGCCCTTGGTTGCTGCGATCACTTCCTTTGTGCCGATCTCATCTATCGGCATATTACCTAGAGGTTGCAGCAGATGTTTATTTACGCGATTTATCATTTTACGGCGGGATTGCCTTATTTTCTCGTTATCCTCGGGCGGAATTTTAATATCCAGCCACGCATAGAAAACATCTTTTAGCTTCTGCTTTTGTAGCTCGTCGCTCGCGCCGGATTTACGCAAGTTCATCGCTTTTTCTCTAGCTTCAGCAAGGCTTATATCATCGAAACTTCCTAGCGTCGTGTAGCCTCTTTTTGTGCGTAGCTTATAGTATCTGCTGCCGTTTGCGAAACACACGAGATACAGCGCGCACGTGCTATCGATAGAATACGCCTTGAGCTTGCCGCTACCTTCAAATTTTAATTTCTTTACTTGCGTCGCGGTTAAAATTTTAGCCATTTTATACCCTTGTTATACAGAAAGTTATACATTTTTTACAGCAATAATTATAAATCGATATAAATTAATATAAATTGAAAATAGCTTCAAAATGCCTTAAGGTCGAAGCTCTGTAAAGGGTTATACATTGATGTAAATCGATATAAAAAGAAGCAATGGTGACCCACAGGGGGTTTGACTTTAGTGCGTATATCGCCAAAAATAGGCAATATATAAATTTTAGTTATACACTTTTTTATACAAAAATTTTAGCAAGTATCTGGCGAGATTTATAAATTTTATGAAAAAATCAATTATACCGAAATTGCACGAAACCAAACGAAAGGATAGCTAATGAAAATTCCTCCAGAGCTTTACTTAAAATTTGCAAAAGATATAGAACCGGAAATTTTTGAGAACAAAACGCCGAAATTTCACCTGGACGTTTTGAAATTTATCGATGGCGCAGATCAACACAAAGCCGTAGTTATATTTCGCGGTAGTGCAAAAACTACGCTACTCAATAAAATTTACGTCGTCAGCAGGCTGTATTTTTATGCAGAGCCTTTCATTATGATAGCTTCTGCAAACGATACGAAAGCAAAGCTATTTGTCGAAGCAATCAAAAATTCGATTGATAAAGCAGCCGCCAAAGGTTACGCGATAGAGCGCGGTAAGATTTGGAACAAAGACCGTATAGAGGTTGTCGTTAATCGCGGCAAAAAAGACCGAAACGGAAACGATATGGAGCGAACCTGTCACGTAGTATCGCTCAGCTCCGGGCAGGATCCGCGCGGCGCTAATATTGACAACATGCGCCCGACGCTTATCATCGTCGATGATTTGGAAAGTAAAGACGGGCAATTCCCGGTCGGAAACAAGGCGAGCCGTCAAAAGCTTCGAGGCTGGTTTTATGCGGATCTACTGCCCGCCGTGCACCCAACTCGCGGCAAGGTGGTGGTATTGGGCACAATCCTGCACGAGGATAGCATCTTAAACAATATCGTGAACAATGAGAATATAGAAGAAACCAGCAAACAAGGATGGCGACATATAAAAATTCCCATCATAGAAAACGGCGCGAGCGCCTGGCCGTCTCGTTTCCCTTTATCGCGCATAAAAGCAATACAAAATCAACTCGTTTCAAAAGGGCTTGCAAATGAATTTTACCAAGAATATATGTGCGCGGCGATCGATCCACAAAGAGCGATTTTCAAACGCGAGTATTTCCGCTACTTCGAGCGCGTAGAATACGACATCAGCGCAGAACCGGAAGCCCTAAATATTACAGACGGCGTAAATATACGAACGCTGCAAATTAGAAAGGCCATAAATTTAACGCTAGGCGGCGAAAAAATAGAGCTTGCAAAATGTCAAATTTTTACAACGATCGATCTGGCAAGCGCAAACGGCCGCGACCAAACAGCAATGATAACTTCGGCTGTCGATAACAGAAATCGCATATTCATAATAGACATCAGCGCCGGGCACTGGACGCCGTTTGAAAAGAGCGTCGAGATCATACGGATTTTTCAAATATTCGGCTGCACCAGGATAGGAATCGAAAAAGCCGGAATGCAAAACGATTTTTTCTATACGATTGACATCATACAAAAAATGACGGGAGTGCACCTACCCATTGATCAACTTAGCCACGGCGGAAAGGCAAAAAATACCCGCATATCAAACCTAGAGCCATATTATCGCACGGGGCAAATTTATCACAACGCAAGCATAGACTCAAGCACTGAGCTAGAGGCGCAACTCCTCAGCTTCGATAGCGAAGTCGAGAGCAAAGAGGATGATCTGATGGATGCGCTCGCGTATTTACAACAATATATCGTGGGGCGAGAATTTGATGAGCCAGACTATGAGGACGAGGACTACGAGGGCGCCGAGGCATGGGCGTGAATTCGCGCTGGCAAGACAAATGCGGGCGGACACCACTCCCGCAGGCGCAAAGCCCTAATGCTTACGCTCGTTTTGCAGATCGTGGGACAAAAAATGCGGGCTTAAATTTTAAGCAGATAATAAAATGTGCTCGTATCTTTCGCGGGACAAAAAGTCTAAATTTTGAAATTTTTCTCTACACCGTCAGTATTCGGCGGAAAAATTCCGAGTGGGGTCATAGCCCCCCCGTCAAGAGAGCAGGCGAGCACTATCAAAGCCCCACAGCAGCGCGCCTGCAATAGTTTATGATATAATCACAGGGCAGGTGCATAGGATTTAAGCAAATAGTTATCAAGACCGAGCCGAAATTACGCGCGAAACTTAAACGGCTCGCGCCTAAATTTTCACACTTTCCTTAAGCGAAAACGGACAAATTCGCGTCATTTTTGCCGCTTGAAACTTAAACTTAATTTTCACAGCCCTTTCAAATGCCTATTTTAGGGCAATCCATAAAATTAACTATTGAAAATAATTCTTTTCAAAAATACGTGTTTTCACGAAATTTGACCCCAAACTCTGCCCCGAACCTTAAGCCAATTTTGCCTCAATCCTCCCAGACTTCAGCGCCAAAAATCCGCAATCTGTCCCGAAAACGGAGCGGTGCACCCCTGAAAAACCCGCTTGCCGCCCCTCCCCCG
>NZ_CALIST010000054.1 GCF_938041645.1 uncultured Campylobacter sp.
CCCGTATTCCTTTTTGAAATCCGTTTCGAGCTCTTTGAGCTGCCTTTCCTGCTCCATCGCGCGGAAGCTTTGATACTCCTCGTCGCTTAGCACCTTGCCTCCGGCGCCCTCTTTCTTGCCGGGCTCCGCGCCCTTGTTCGGCTCTTCCTTTACGGATTTGTCGTCGCGAGGCGCGGCGGATTTTTTAGGCTCGCCCCCCGCATCCTTGGCGGGTTCCCCTTTGCCGTCCGCGGCAGCCGCGGCGGCGGGATCTGTTACGCCCTCGTCCAAATCGTCATCATAGATATCCTCAGCCATCTCTACTCTCCTTCCTTGCTTGCCTTGCTTGCTTTATCGCCCAAATCCAAAAGACCCTCGTTCGCTTTCACGTCGTCCTTTTTCCCGTCCTCATCCTTGCCGGACTTTTTCTCATCGGCTCCCATGGCGGACCACTCCTCAGCGTTAAAAATTTGCACCTCCAACCCCGTCTCGTCCTTGTGTCTGACGACTACGTCGCCGATCTTTCCGTCCGAGATCTGCCCCGTGCTCTTGCCGTTTGAAAACACCATCAGCCCGTTGGTGGCCATGTGTGTGATCGTGCCCAGCACCTTGAAATCGCTTTTTTTCATAGCTTTCTCCTTTGAAAATTTTTAATGATTCTATTTCTGCGCGTCCTAATTTTTTTAAACTCGATTTTCATCTCAAATCCCGCCGTTTAGCAGCGCCGCGCGATCAAGTTCGTCGTCGCTCGGAGGGTGTTCGTCTCTATCCGAAACGTCCGGTGCCTCGCCGCCCTCATCATCGGCTGCGTCCTGCGCCTGCTGGGCCGCTTGAAGTTGGGCTTGCTGGAGCGCTTGCATCTGCACCATAGCCTCGTCGATCGCCTCGATAGGCGCGTTTTCGCCTAGGATCAGAGTTAAAATTTCTTTGATGATCTCCCCTGAGATAGCCGGGGTTGCCATATTCGCCTGCGCCAAGACCTGCATTAAAGAGTTGAGCTGTCCGATCTTGACTTCGTTTGCTATGGTGGTGCCGAAATTTACGTTCACATCGAAATCAAGCGGCGCGCTGCGATCGCCTATCTTTTCGATGATCTGCGGATCCTCCGTAATCCGCACGAATTCCTCGTCGCTTGTAAATTTGTATATGAGCCAAACGAAATGTTCGGCGTAGCTTTGCAGCATCGTATCGAGCAGGGTTTGAAGCATGCTCTCTATCCTCGTGCCGGAAGCCGAATTGACCGCCTGAAGCGCGCTCGTAGCCCTGCGATCGCTCGGGCTAGTCTGCCCCGTCATTACGCTGTTTACGCCCGTCGCGATTTCGTATTCGTTCTTTAGCATCGCGATCTCTTCGCTTAGCCCATACGTGCCGGGCTCGCTCATTACGGTGATGACATCCTTAACCGTCCTGCCCGGACCCGGGCTTGTGCGGATAAATTTCTTTCGAGCCGTGATGTCGCTGATCGCTACGCTGCCCGCGTCTTTATCGATAGCGTAGGGCGGATCGATCTGATTTTCGGTGATGTCGATCTTTTGGTTTCGCTTGATGTTGTATTCCTCTTGCAGTTCCCAAACGATCTCGGGGATACACGAGCCGTATATCGCTATCTCATCCTCGCGCTCGTCCTCGTTTATGCTAGGCGTAGTTTCGATGCAATATCCGTAGTGAAACGGCAGGCGGGAAAATGTCGCTTCGCGCACGAGAGTGCTGTTTGCGTAGGTTTTGAGTTTCCATACGATCCGCCCCTGCTCGCGGCTTTTGACATACAGATCTCGCATCGCTATGCGCTCGCTGCCTGCCGTGGTCTGCGCGATCACGTTTCGGTCTTTGGATTTGTAAAATTTGCGCTCCAGCTTCTCTCTGATCTCTCTTGCCGATTGGTTGTATCTGAAAGCTACGTATTCGATGTCGTTGATGTCGCTTGCGTGGCGATCAAACGCCAGATCGGTGATCGGGATAAATTTCGTGCGGATCTGCGCGGCTGTTTTGTCATAAAATAGATTGACGATACCCAGCGGCAGATACAGCGCGCTAAGCACGGCTTTGGACAGCCCCACGCGATGCTCTTTCTTTTTCCAATAGTTTTTCAGCACCGCCGTAAGCGCGTTTTGCAGGATTAGATCGTGATCGCTTCGCAGTCCTACCCTCTTTACTTCGATCGGGCAGCGGTCGCTCATAAAGCTAGTTTTGAATACGCTATGGATGATATTTACGGTGGTTTTTACGAGCGGGATGTAAAGCTTCGAGCGGCTTCGCTCTGCGCTCTTGCGCTTGCTCGTGCGGTTATCCTCTTTATAAACCGCGCGATATGCTCTCTCGCAGCGCAGAAATCTCTCCTCCTGCTCCTCAAGGTCGCTAAAAGCACGCGTGATTAGCGAATAATCTTCGTCGTTTGGCATTTTCTACTCCGCAAAAGGGCGTATCCTGCCCGGATTTGACCCTATTTTTTGGATAGCTTATTCCCCCGCGTCCTAATTTTTCTATACTGCGATTTGCTTTTTTGTATCTTTTTTGATACAATGCGGGATATGAAAAAGATTGAGGCGGTTTTCTATCAAAATGCGGGCGGCAATGAGCCCGTGCGGGAGTGGTTGTTGGGTTTGGATAGAGAGGATCGCAGGATCATAGGAGAGGATATTGCGACGGTGGAATTCGGCTATCCGATAGGGATGCCCGTA